>JAFGOW010000115.1 GCA_016926265.1 Deltaproteobacteria bacterium
CAACGTCGTCATCGACCATGTCACCGCCAACTGGGCCACCGACGAAAACATGAGCATCTGGGGCGGACCCGGCGGCTACGGCGTCCGCGATGTCACCATCAGCAATTGCCTGATCGCCGAGGGAAAGCTTTACGGCTTGCTGATCGGCAGCGACAGCCCTCAGCCCAACCATATGAACCGGATCAGCATAATCCGCAACCTCTTCGCCCACAACCCCGAGAGGAACCCGCGCATCAGCAACAACAGCAACGTATTTTTAGCCAACAATCTGGCCTACAACAGCGGCCGCCATGCCTTCACCGTGCTGGGAGGACCTCTTGGTCCCACCAATGCTACGTTTATCGGCAACCATTACATCGGCGGCGCCGACAGCAGATCCTCGGGCATCGCCCTGAGCTTCAGATACCCTCCCGGAAAATATTTCGTCAGGGATTGCCTGCTCAGTGGAAGAAATGTCCGCGCCCTGTTCAACAGCACTGTGGAGGCGCATCGGGTTCCGGCCCCGCCCATTTTCGATCCGACAGTCTCCATCGTTCCGGCTGCCGACGTCAGGAAGATGGTCCTGGAGAAAGCCGGCGCCCGCCCAACCTTCCGAGACTCCGTGGAGAAACGCATCGTTCATGAGGTCGAGACCGAAACCGGAGCCATCCGAAACACCCGGATGGCCCCCGGATGGCCTCCCGAATACGGCGGCAGCACCCTCCGGCCTTTTGATCCTGAAAACAATCCCCATGGCGATGACGACGGAGACGGCTACACCAATGTCGAGGAAATCCTCCACCGGATGGCCGCCCAGGTAGCAGGCGGCTGATGGTCTCCGCGGAGAGCCGGTGGTGCGGCCGCTGCACCGCCAGGATGATTTTGGTAGATGACCAAACATTCCGGAGAGAGAAGCCATCCGGCCGCGGTGGTATGCTTTACTGACATCGGCAATGACGGAAGACGCCGTTACCCCCGCCAAACAGCCAGGGGCAAGAAAGCCTATGAACCGCACCAGGGAACTTGCCAGATCGAGCCTCAGCATTCTCGCTTCCCAAGGCCTCACCACAATTATTTCCATTGTTTTTATTGCCTATTTTGCAAGAGCCTTCTCCAAGGAACAGATGGCCGTCTATGCCACCTTGACTATGATGAGCGGCTGGATCGGCTGGATCGGCGAAATGGGGATGGGGACTTTGATTGAAAAGGATGTCGCTCAGTTGGAGGCGGCAGGAAACCACAACCAGGCGAAGCGCCTGATTTCCAGTGTCATCGCCTATCGCTTGGGGATGATGGCTATCGTAACCCTGGCGTTTTTATGGGCGTCTCCCTATTTTACCTGGAGGTTTTTCGGAAACCACGAATTTCTGCCCCTGATCCGCTATGTCGTTGTGATCAGCTTCATCCTGGCGGTTATGGAATCTTTGGGCGGCGTGCAAGGCGCGACTCAGCGGTTTGTTTCCAGCTCCGCCATCGGTGTGACCACGGTTCTGGCGCAGAGGGGATTATGCGTCATCGGTTTTTTTACCGCCGGGATTTTCGGTTTTTTCTCCGGTTTTTTAGCGGCAACCCTTCTCGGCCTCGCTCTTTGCCTTCTGGATATTCATCGGTATCTCACCTGGAATCTGCTCCCTTTCCGTGAAATATTCCGTCAAAGTCGAGGTTATTTTGGCCTCGGAATGATCAAAGTGGCCGCCGATCAGATTGACCGACCCATTGTGGCGAGTTTTCTCGGCGCGGAAGCATTGGCCAGCTACCATATCGCCAAACGGCTTTACGACAATCTGTATGGGGTGGCCCGTGCCTTCCTGGTTCCAATAGGAATTAAGTTCGGAGAAGTAAAAGTGGAGGGAGCGGAGGCGCTGAGTTCCTTTTTTCACCAAACGCAGGTCGTCGTTTTCCATCTTTTTATTCCATTGGGCTTTTTCCTGATCGCGACCTCAAAATCGCTTCTGCTTCTCTATGGTGGGGAAAAATATGCTTCCTCAAGCCCCATTCTGGCAGCTTTCGGTTTTACGCTCATGGCTCTGGTGATCTGGGTGATGATTCGCCAAGTGGCGTTGCGCCTGATTCCCGTTCGCTACCTGGCCATCCAGTACCTTACAACCTCCGCAGTTACCATCTTCAGCTACTGTCTCCTGATCCCCCTGTGGGGGGAAAGCGGGATTCCCATAGCCATGGGCCTGGGCTATATCATCGGCCTCGTGCCTACCGCCCACCAATTGCAAAAAAACTGGTCCCTGAAACTGCCGCTTCGCCAAATGCTGTTATCATCTATCTGTGGCTTGTGCATTCTGGGTGTCATGTTTCCTGCCTCGATGGTTCTCCCCGGCCTGAGACACCTGGTGCTCGCCAGCGTTTTTTCAATGTTGATCTATTCGGCTTGGCTTTACTTTATCGGCCCCCTGGAAGTTGAAAACCTGTTCAGGACGTTCTGTTCAAGGGTTCCCCTGGTGCGAGGGATTTTTTCCAAAAGCCATTCACCATCAGGAAAAATTCCATGACGTATCCCGTTGAAACCGCCAAAACATCTCCCGGCTGGAATGTCATTCCGAGCAAGCTGACGGCTCTTGTCATGGACATGAAAACCTCCTCGGAGGAACAAACCAGCTGGGGGCGGCTGTGCATTGAGTTTTTGCTCTGTTTCGCCATCGCCGGCCGGGTATTCGGCTATCAGATTGGAATATTGAATGTCTTGGGGCTGTCGGGAGCCATCATCGCGGCCTCGGGATTCGCCTGTTTCGTTATTATGCTGGCCCGGAGGGAACCGCTCCCGATCAGCCTGCTTTTCGCCGTAATCATCAACGGCATCGCCAATCTGACCGATCTTTATCATATCGGATTGTTCAATAGGGACCTCATCTACTGGACAAGCTTTCTCCTGATGGCCTGTTATATCGTCCGCAACAAATGGGCCGCGTGGCGTTTTGGGTGCTTTCTGGCTGCCACGGTCCTGATCTCGGTAGTCCTGAGCGGATCCTTTTTGGGAACGTCCGGGGGGTTTGAACGGCTGGCATTGAGCGGCAGAGGCGTGGGGCAGATGTTTGCCAACGCCAACGATCTCGCCCAGCTTGCGCTGGTAGTCGGGGTTGCCTTGCTCTTTTCCAGCCTCCGGCTCGGTCTGGTAGCCAAACTCATCTGTTGGGGAACCTTTTTAGCCCTTTCCGCCGTCGTGCTGCTGACCCTCTCCCGCCAGGGCCTCTTCATGTTGGGGTGCGGTTTTATTTTCTTTCTCCTGGCCTCTCTCAAAGGGAAAGGGAAGATCGGCGTGATCGCACTTGCCTTCCTGGCCCTGGCTTTGGCGGGGCTGAATTCGGAGAGATTGGAAAACATCGTCAGCGGCTATGAATACCGGCTCAGCCTTCCCAGCGCCCGGGTCGCCTACTGGGAAAGCGCTCCCCGCGAGATGATGGATACCCTGATTTCGGGGCGGGGCACCTTCGATTCCTTTACCGCCGAAGGGATTAAACCTCACAGCACTTTTTTATGGCTGCATCTGGCCTACGGGGGGCCCTGCGCCTGGATCTATGCCGGCTGGATCCTCTATCTGATGGTGAAAACCATTCAGCTTGTTTTTGGACGTGAGGCGGAGTGGACGGTCAGAATGGAAGTCGCCGCCATGTTCTCCCTCTTTTTCCTGGCCCAGTTCACCACCGTTTTTGCGCCTGGAAACTACGGCTTCATTCTGGCTGTCGCTACCCTCGAAAGGGAATTCACAGCCAAAACCAACCCTCAGGTTGAAACTTGAAAATCCCTTGAAACAAGAAACTCCGGATTCCTCTCATCACAATGACGGTAGACTGCAAAAAACGGTGGGGGGCATGAAAAACCGCATCCGTGGCTTGGTGGTAAGTGGTTCTCTGGGTGTCGGCGGTGCCGAAATCCAACTCGCCAAACTTCTTCCGCGTCTCAACCGGAACCTTTTCGAGATGCAGGTTGTCTATTATTCCCACCCCGATGGATATCCGAAAAAATGGCTGGAGGAGGGAGGAATCCCCGTCACTTTTCTGAGAGGAGAACACTGGAACCGATGGCGCTATCTCGCCACTGCCACCGATTTCATGAAGAAAAACCGGTTTGACCTGGTTCATGCCTTCCTGGATTCAAGCAATCATTACGGGAGAATTCCCGCCATTCTTGCCGGCGTGCCAGTCATTATCGGGGGGTTGCAAGGGAAAAAAGGGCTGGAAGGTGGCTGGCCGACGCTCTACTCGCTGATGAACCTGCGCTGTGCCGGCTGGATCGTCAATTCCCGGATGCTGAAGAATTGGGCTGAGGAGAAGATGTTTTTTATGGATAGAAGCCCGGTATCCATAGTCCGGAACGGTCTCGAATTCGGCGATGAAGCCATCCGTTTCAAACCAAACGAACGAACCTTTTATGACGAGTTGAAGTCAGGCCGGCCGGTGATCGGCATCGTGGGGCGTCTGCATCCGGTAAAAAACCATCTCCTGTTCGTGGAAACGGCGCATCTACTGACCCAGGCCGGCGTAGAGGCCGACTACTGGATCATCGGTGAAGGAGAGATGAGACCCGCCATCGAAGAAAGAATCCGCCATCATGGGCTGGAGGAACGGGTCAAGCTCCTCGGACTGCGCCAGGATGTGGACATCGCCCTGAGCCGGATGGCTGTCGCGGTCCTGACCAGCGACTCGGAGAGCTGTCCCAACGCCCTGCTGGAAGCGATGCGCGCCTCCCTTCCGGTCGTCTCCACCCATTGCACCACTCTGGATGAAATCATTCAGGAAGGGGAAAACGGCTTTGTCGTCCCTGTCGGCGCAGCAGCCGCGCTCGCCGATAAAGTCGCGCAAATTCTTGCGGATCCAGAGAAACGCCGGGGGATGGGGCTGCTCTCGCGGAAAATCGTTGAATCCCGGTTCAGCATGGCGGCGGCGGTGAAAGACCTGGAAAATGCCTATATTTTCTTTCTCCAACGCCAAAGCCGGCGGTATCCGGAACTGCATGAGAAATTGAAATTCTGGGGCTTCAGCCCCGTCACGGACCGGTCAGGACCGGCCTAAGTCGGGATTAACCGACAATGGAAGCCTGACATCCCAATAAAACTTTCATGCTCCAGGCCATGGAAAATTCACAACCCGACAGGGTTAAAAAAATCGCGCTGTATGTCCCTTCCATGCGGGGAGGGGGCGCCGAACGAGTCATGCTGAATCTGGCGAAAGGCCTGGCCGCAAAAAAAATCCACGTCGATCTGGTGCTGGCCAAGGCGGAGGGGCCGTATCTCGACAAAGCCCCTGAAGCGGTCAGAATCGTCGATCTGAAGGCAAACCGGGTGCTTAAAAGTCTCCCAGGTCTGGTGGCCTATCTGCGCCGGGAACGTCCTGATGCCCTTTTGTCAACCATGCTGCACGCCAACATCATTGCCCTTCTTGCCAAAAAACTGGCCCAGGTTCCGGTGCGCGTTGTGGTAAGGGAGGCCTTGGGGCTTTCGGAAGATCTGGACCGCCACAGCTCCCTGCGCAAAAGGATGGACATCGCCTTCTTTCGCTGGTGCTACTCCTGGGCCGACAGCATCGTGGCCGTTTCCCAGGGAGTGGCCGATGATTACATGCGCACCCTGCGGGTCCCCCCCCATCGAACCCACGTGGTGGAAAATGCCGTCGTCACCCCCGATCTGATCAGCGATTCCCTGGAGGAAGTCTCCCACCCCTGGTTCGCCGCCGGTGAGATCCCGGTGATTCTGGGGGTCGGGCGCCTCAACGAACAGAAGGATTTTCCTACTCTTCTCAAGGCCTTCGCCATGATGCGCAACAGATTCCCGGCACGGTTGGTGATCCTGGGAGAGGGAGAGGAAAGGCCCAATCTCGAATCCCTCTCCCGTGAACTCGGCATCGACAAAGAGATCCAATTTCTGGGTTTTGATATAAATCCCTTCAAATACATGGCCCAGGCCGCCGTTTTCGTGCTCTCGTCACGCAACGAAGGAATGCCGGGAGTACTCATCCAGGCCATGGCGGTGGGAACGCCGGTGGTGGCGACTGACTGCCGGAGCGGCCCGGCGGAAATCCTGGAAAACGGAA
The DNA here is from genome assembly GCA_016926265.1 of Deltaproteobacteria bacterium. GTDB lineage: Bacteria > Desulfobacterota > Desulfuromonadia > Desulfuromonadales > JAAYDE01 > JAAYDE01. The sequence goes on from JAFGOW010000115.1 coordinate 6,018, forward strand.
AATACGGCATGCTGGTCCCGGTAGGGGATATGGAAGCCATGGCGGAAGCCATTTGCGAAACCCTTGCCGGGAGAGGTAACTCCAGAACGGACCGCAATGCCTTGAAGGAACGGGCCTCGCTTTTCAGCCTCGAAAGATCGGTCAATAGATATGAAGTCATTCTTTTTCCCCAGGATAGTGGGGGGTAGGGCAACCTGAAGACAGGAATCCTTTAAAATGACTTGCCGTGTTCAATTCGTCATCACCGGGATGGGGGGCGGCGGAGCGGAGAGAATGCTGCTCAAACTCCTGACCGGTCTTGACCGGCGTCTTTTCCAGCCCGCCGTCATTTCCCTGACCGCTGATGGCGAGTTGACATCCGATCTGTGCCGCCGCTTCGTGGAGATCGAGGTCCCTGTCCTGCTCTTGGGGATGAAGCGAGGGGTGCCGGATCCAAGGTGGGTTTTTCGCCTGGCCCGGCTGCTGCGGGAAAAAAAGCCGCGGCTCGTCAGTACCTGGATGTACCACGCCGATCTGATCGGCGGAATCGCCGCATACCTGGCGGGGCAGATCCCTGTCGTCTGGAATATCCGTCACAGCAATCTGGATCCCGGCTCCAACAAAAAGACCACCATTCTCACCGCCAGAGCTTGCGCCCTGCTTTCCCGTTTTCTTCCCCGCCGGATCATCTGCTGCGCCGAGGAAGCCAAGACTGTCCACGTCCGCTTGGGGTACGACGAATCCCGGATGGTTGTCATTCCCAACGGTTTCGATCTGGCCGCCATCACGCCCGTCGAGGGGGCCGGGATCGCGCTCCGGCAGGAACTGGGGCTCTCCGGGGATTCCTTGCTCGTTGGCCTGGTAGCCCGCTTCGATCCTCTCAAGGACCATCACAATTTCGTCCGCGCCGCCGAGCGGCTGAAAAACAGCATGAAGGAGGTTCATTTTGTTCTCTGCGGCAATGGCATCTCCTGGGACAACGAGTCGCTTGCCGGCTGGATCGATGCCGCGGGACTGCGAGACTCCTTTCACCTCCTCGGCCACCGCAACGATATCGCGTATCTCAATTCAGCCTTCGATATCGCCTCCTCTTCCTCTTCCGGAGAGGGCTTTTCCAACACCCTCGGAGAAGCCATGGCCTGCGGTACCCCCTGCGTCGCAACCGATGTCGGGAGCTCGGCCTTCATCCTCGGCGAAACGGGCAAGGTCGTTCCCGCCGGCGCTCCCGAAACGCTCGCCGGCGCCTGGCAGGAACTGCTGACCCTGCCGGAAGGACAGCGTCTCGCCCTGGGAAAGGCGGCCCGCAGGAGAGTGCAGGAAAATTTTTCACTGGATCGGATTATCGGCAGCTATCAGACCCTTTTTTTGGATGTCCTCAACCGCCGGTGAAGTGCCGCCGAAGAAGGAGCCGAGCCGAACATGCCCTGCGACAATCATGGGATTCTGATCATCTCGCTCGATTTCGAGCTCCATTGGGGAATGCGGGACCATCTCTCCGTTGACGGATTCCGGGGCCGAGGGCTGGAGACCCGGGCGGCCATCCCCCGGATCCTCGACCTGTTCCAGGAATACGGTATTCACGCGACCTGGGCCGCGGTCGGCTTCCTTTTCTTCGACAACCGGGAGGACCTGCTGGAAGATATCCCCGATAAGCTGCCGAACTACGTCCGCAGCCGCCTCTCGGCCTATAGCGAGCTGCTATCCCTCGGCCGGGATGAGGAAGAAGATCCCTGCCGTTTCGCGGCTTCCCTGATCCGGCGGATTTCCTCCACCCCCCACCAGGAAATCGGCAGCCATACCTTTTCCCACTACCTGTGCCGGGAAAAAGGGCAAGGCATCGAGGATTTCGAGGTGGATCTCAAAGCGGCGAAAAAGGCCGCGCAGCGTCACCAGCTTGAGCTGAAAAGCTTCGTTTTCCCCCGGAATCAGGTCAATCCCGAATTTCTCCCCCTGCTTTCCGAGCAGGGGTACCTTTGCTACCGGGGCAACAGCCGTCTCCCCTCCGCTGAGAAAATCGAAGATCCGGTCCAAACCCTGTGGCCTCGCCTGCTCCGCCTGGCCGACAGCTACGTCGGTTTTTTGGGTTTCAACACCTACCCGATGAAGCAAATCGTTCCGGGGCCGCTGGTCAATATCCCGGCAAGCCGCTTCCTGAGACCCTATTCCGCCTCATTGAAATGGCTGGAACCGCTCAAGATCGGAAAAATCCGGTCCTCTTTGACCCGCGCCGCCCGGAAGGGAGAGATTTTTCATCTCTGGTGGCATCCCCACAATTTCGGCCGCCATACCGACGAGAATCTCCGAAACCTGGAAAAAATCTTGAGGCATTTCCAAAAACTTAACCGGGATTACCAGATGACCAGCTGCAACATGGGGGAACTGGCCAGCCGTTTGGAGGAGCCAAAAACATGAACCCTGCCAGGGATAATTCCATCCGCGGGACCAGGCCTTTCTGATGTGCGGCATCGCAGGTTTCATCGACTTTTCCCGATCCGGGGACAGGGATGGACAGACGGCGGCGGTCAATGCCATGACCACGGCCATCTCCCACCGGGGGCCGGACGACCTCGGCGCCTGGCTGGATCCTGACACGGGAATCGCCCTGGGACACCGGCGGCTCTCCATCATCGACCTGTCGCGGGAAGGCTCCCAGCCGATGGTTTCTCCCTGCGGACGTTATGTCATTGTATATAATGGAGAAATTTATAATTTCCAGGCCCTTCGGCGGACTCTGGATCAAGAGGAGGGGGGCTTCCCGTGGCGCGGCCGTTCGGATACCGAGGTCCTGCTGGCCGCCATCGCTCGCTGGGGGCTGGAAAAGGCGCTCCAATCCTTCATCGGCATGTTTGCCTTCGCACTTTGGGACCGTGCGGAAAAAACCCTGACCCTGGCCCGGGACCGGATCGGAGAAAAACCGCTTTACTACGGCTGGATGGACAACGTTTTCCTCTTCGGCTCGGAACTGAAGGCGCTGATGGCCCATCCCCGTTGGCGAGGCTCCATTGACCGGGACGCCCTTACCTTGTTTCTACAGTATAATTTCATTCCCGTCCCCCATACCATTTTCCAAAGGGTTTTCAAAATTGAGCCGGGGACCTTCGCCATTCTCCCTGGAGCGCAATCCTCCGGCCACGCCCCTTCTTCGGGCCCGCTTCCCTGCCGAAGCTACTGGGATCTCAGAACCGTCGCCGAGCAGGGGGTGACCCGTCCTTTCCCCGGAAACGAAACCGAGGCAGTCCGCCATCTGGACACCCTCCTGCGGGACGCCGTCTCCCTGCAGATGGTGGCCGATGTCCCCCTCGGCGCTTTTTTATCGGGAGGAACCGACTCCTCCACGGTCGTCGCCCTGATGCAGTCCCAAAGCAGCCGCCCGGTTCGCACCTTCACCATCGGCTTCGACGAGCCGGGCTACAACGAAGCGGAACGGGCCAAAGCCGTGGCCCGGCGCCTGGGAACGGACCATACCGAACTCTACGTCACGCCGAAGGATGCCCTGGAAGTGATCCCCCTCCTTCCGACCCTCTATGACGAGCCCTTTGCCGATGCCTCGCAGATTCCCACCTTTCTCGTTTCCCGCATGACACGGCAACATGTGACCGTCAGCCTTTCGGGCGACGGCGGGGACGAACTTTTCGGGGGTTACAACCGCTACCTCCTGACCCGCAACTTGTGGAGACGATTCGGCTGGATCCCCCCTTGGTGCAAAATCACCATTCGGCGGCTTTTTCAGACTTTTCCTGCTTCCTGGATCGACCGGGGACTGGGATGGCTGGGACCGGAAATCAACCGATACGGCCGCGCCGGCAAGGTAAGCGACAAACTGCGAAAGTTTTTTTCGGTCTGGGAAGCCGCTTCACCGGAGGCCCTCTACGACAACCTGACTTCCCACTGGCATCAGCTTGAATCGTTGGTGCCGGGAGCCCGGGTTCCATCGACCCGGCTCACTTCCCTGGATGACAGACCCCAGCTGCCGGATATGCTGGACAGGATGATGTATCTGGATCAGATCGGCTACCTTCCCGAGGACATTCTGGTCAAGGTTGACCGTGCCGCCATGGCGGTGAGTCTGGAATCGCGCATCCCTCTTCTGGACCATCGCATCGTCGAATTCGCCTGGACAGTTCCCCTTGCCCTCAAATTCCGCCAAGGAGAAGGCAAGTGGCTGCTGCGCCAGGTTTTGAACCGCTATCTCCCCCAGGATCTGATCCAAGGCCCCAAAAGAGGTTTCGCCGTTCCCCTGGGGGATTGGCTGAAAGGCCCCTTGCGGGATTGGGGTGAAACCCTTCTCGACGAAAAACGGCTGAAACTGGAAGGATTTCTCAATCCCGAACCGGTCAGAACCATCTGGCAGGAACATCGTTCGGGAAAATACAGCTGGCACTACCGGCTTTGGGACATATTGATGTTCCAGGCCTGGCTGGAAAAATTTGCCGCCAAGATCCATTCCTGAACGCAGCCATTTCCCTTGCCCCGCTTTGATGCTCCTGAAGACCCGAAGGAAGGTCACCCAAATCCGCGCGAGAACCAATGTCCCCAGCTACCAGGGGTCTGAATCTTCCGAATTGACAACAGGTTGACGGTTCGCCCCAGCAACGAGAGCTCGTTCCCATCCGCAGAACGGGTTGGCCGGACCTTTCGCCAAATCGCCGGACTTGGAGGAAAACGTTCCGACCGGAGATTGCCGAATCTTAGATTCCCAAACTAAAGTTTGAGTTTTTTATAAACTTTTTTCCACATAAAAACTAACCGTTTAGTTAATTGATAATCGGCTTTCCCCCTATACCATTAAACTTAAGTCGCAGGAGCGCCCGGTTTGCCGGATCCCAGCTGATGTCAAACGGTTGTGGAAAAACAAGCATCTGGCTTCATAGGCGCGGCGCGCGGATTTGGAAAAGCGCAGGCCTTTACAACAAACCTGCGAGCACGTGAACAACCTTGAGAAACGCCGTCTTGGCGCCCAAGCCACAGTTTTTCAGCAGCCTGTCAATGACGACAGGGAAGGTTCCTCATGGCAAAAGTAGCGATCTTGGGAAGTTACGCCAACAGTTTGATCAATTTTCGCGGCAGGCTGATCCAGGATCTGGTTGGTCGCGGTCATGAGGTCTTCGCCTGCGCGCCTGCTGGCTCCCAACAACTGGAAATCGACCTGAAAAAACTTGGCGCCACATATTGCCGGATCCCCCTGGAAAGAACCGGCATGAACCCTTTGCGGGATACGATCTCACTGCTCGGCTTGTGGCGCTTTTTCCGGAAACAACGTCCCGATGTGGTGATTTCCTACACGATCAAACCCGTCATCTACGGATCGCTGGCCGCCGGATTGGGAGGGGTTCCTACCGTAACCAGCATCATCACCGGCCTCGGTTACATGTTTTCGGGACAGGGAAAAAAAAGGGCGTTTCTGGAAAAGTTCGGTCTGTTTCTCTATCGAATCGGCTTGCGAAACAACCAGGTTGTGTTTTTTCAGAACCCGGATGATCTGAAATTTTTTCAGGGTTCCGGAGTCACCAACCGGCGCAGCCGACTCGTATTGATCAACGGCTCCGGAATCGATCTGGATCATTTCTCCCCGCATCCCCTCCCCAAGGAAATTTCGTTTCTTCTCATTGCCCGCCTGATCAGGGAAAAAGGAATCCGGGAATACGTCCTGGCCGCCCAGGCCCTGAAAAAATCCTTTCCCGCTGTGAAATTCCGTCTGGTTGGCAGCATTGACAGCACGCCTTCGGCCATCCTCCCCGAACAGTTGCATGGCTGGGAGCGGGATGGAACCATTGAATATTACGGTCAGTTGGATGATGTCCGAGCGGCGCTCCGGGAGAGCGCGGTATACGTCCTCCCCTCCTACCGGGAGGGAACGCCGCGCTCGGTTCTCGAAGCCATGGCCACGGGAAGGCCTATCATTACCACGGATGTTCCGGGTTGCAGAGAAACCGTCGAGCACGGCAGGAACGGATTTTTGGTCCCTCTTCAAAACGTTTCTCAACTGGCGGCGGCCATGGAAATCTTCGTGAATCAACCCGATTTGGCCACCACCATGGGCGCGGAAAGCCGCAAAATCGCCGAAAACAAATTTGATGTCCGTTTGGTGAATCAGACCATTCTGAAAAACCTCGAGCTGGTCGCATGAACCGATTCGTCCCCAGGGAGTACCGGAAAAAATTGCGACGCCGGTGGAGTCCCCAGCCGAAGGGGCTTGTTCTGGTCGGGGATGACTGATCTCCTCGCGGGGAAAAGGGTCTGGCCGCACCCGGATACCAATGACGTGATGGATGGAATGCCCCCTGTAGTCTTGTCGGCAAAACGGCGACCGGAGGGATTATGAGTTCCTACCATGAAATCGAGGAGATCGCCCAGCGGTTCGGCTCTCCCTTCTACCTCTTTGACCCAACGGCCTTCACCCGGAATTTTGAGGATTTCCGGAGCGGGTTCAGGCGGCGCTATCCGCGAACCGTCATCGCCTATTCGTACAAAACCAACTATCTCCCCTATCTCTGCCGGATGGTCCGCGAGCTGGGGGGCTGCGCCGAAGTGGTCTCCCGCCTGGAGCTGGATCTGGCGCTGGAAATCGGCTGTTCCCCGGCCAGGATCATCTTCAACGGGCCCTTGAAAAAGGCCGACGACATCGCCTTGGCTTTGAGCCGCGGCATCCTGGTCAACCTCGACACCTTCCGGGAACTGGATTTTGTCGGCGCCCTCGCCGCGGCCAAGCCAGCGGCTGCGTTCCGGATCGGTCTCAGGATCAACATCCCCCTCATCGACGAAGCGGGGAACTCCCACCTGCAGGACGCCGTGCCGGTCGGCCGCTTCGGATTTGCGGCCGAGGCGCTGCCGGAGGTCGTGAAGCGATTGAGCGCGATGCCGAACGTCACCGTCTGTTCCCTCCACGGCCATACCTCGACCACCAGCCGGAGCCTCTGGGGCTACCGGACGATCGCCGCGACCCTGGTGGAACTGGGGGAGCGCTGGTTCCCCAATTCCGTTGAATTCATCAATGTCGGCGGCGGTTTCTTCGGGCGGCGGGCGCCCGCCATGGGCCTTACGGATACGCCGACCTACGACGACTATGCCGAAGCGATCTGCGGAATCCTCCACCAGAACCCTTGGGTTCAGGAGCGCCGCCCCCGTCTGGTCATCGAACCGGGGCTGGCGGTTGTCGCCGATACCTTGAGCTTCTTCACGCGGGTTTTCGAAATCAAAAACTTCGGGGGGAGGCGACTGGCGGTCGTCGACGGCAGCATCTTCAACGTGAAACCGACCCAGCACCGCCGCAACCATCCCTTTTCGATCATCAAAAAAAACGGCGGCTCCGGACTTAAGGGGCGCTACAGCATCGTCGGAGCCACCTGCATGGACAAAGACTGTCTGCTCAAAGAGGTCGAAAGCGTCGCCATCGAACGGGACGATTTCATCCGGATCGAGAATGTCGGCGCCTACACGGTCGTGCTGACCCCCCCCTTCATCCATCCGGCACCGCCGATTTTGGTCCGGGGCCCTCAGGG
>JAFGOW010000116.1 GCA_016926265.1 Deltaproteobacteria bacterium
AATCCAAGGCGGAATCGGCCGTCAACGTGGCCCTGAAACTGATCGAGCGTGACCAGGTGCTGGCCATTGTCGGCCCCAACTCCTCGAAACAGGCCGTTCCCGCCGGGGGCACCTGCGACGACAACCGCACCCCGATGATCTCCCCCTGGTCCACCAACCCGGACGCCACGCTGAACCGTCCCTGGGTGTTTCGCGCCGCCTTCCTCGATCCCTTCCAGGGCCCGGTGGCGGTCAACTTCGCCGCCAAAACCTTCAAGGCCAAGACCGCCGCGGTCATTTTCGACATCTCCAACGACTATGCCAAAGGGCTGGCGGAAATCTTCCGCGACGAATGGCAGAAGAAGATGGGCGCCGGCGCCGTCGTCGCCTTTGAATCCCACGGCACCAAGGACCCCGATTTTTCGGCCCAGCTGACCAAGATCATCGCCGCCAAACCCGACTTCATCTTCATCCCCAACAACTACAACCAGGTCGCCCTGATCGTCAAGCAGGCCCACAACCTCGGCTGGAAAGGGCCCTTCATGGGCTCCGACGCCTGGGGGAGCGCCGAGCTGATGCAGCTCTGCGGCCAGGACTGCGTCGGACACTACTTCTCCACCCACTACGCCGCGGCCGGCGCCAAGGGGGAAACCAAGAAGTTCATCGAACGCTATAAAGCCAAATACGGCTACACCCCCGACGATGTGGCGGCGCTGACCTGGGACGCCACCAATCTGGTCCTCAAGGCGATCCAGAACACCGGCAAGATCCAGTCGAACGTCAAGGCCCAGCGTCAGGCGATCCGGGATGCCATGGCCGCCATCCCCGAGTTCCCCGGCATCACCGGCAGCATGAAGTTCAACGATCAGGGGGATCCCATCAAATGCGCGGTGGTGGTCCGGATCGATGAAAAAGGGGAATTCGTTTTCACCGAGCAGGTCTGTCCGTAATCGAACCATGGCTGTGTACGAACGATAAAAAAAGCGGCGGGGGGAGCCTCTCTTCCCGCCGCTTTTGGCAACCGAGGAGGGCTCGGCCGCCGTGGATGGCAGACCGGGCCGGAGGTAGCGGGTGGAAATTTTCATTCAAAACATTTTCAACGCCTTGCAGTGGGGGAGTTTCTACGCCCTGATCGCGCTCGGGTATACCCTGGTCTACGGGGTGCTGCTGCTGATCAACTTCGCCCATGGCGACATTTTCATGGTCGGAGCCTATATCGCCTTTTTTGTCGCCACCTTCCTTCTCGGAAATTACGGGGTAATCGCCCCCGGCACCCTCTCCGGGCTCACGATCCTGATGCTGGCGGTGCCGCTCACCATGATCCTGACCTCGCTGGTCGGCGTCACCCTGGAACGGATCGCCTATCGCCCCTTGCGGAACAAAGGCGCCCACCGGCTCTACGTGGTGATCACGGCGCTGATGTGCGGCCTGATCCTGGAAAACGGCAACCTGGCCCTGCTCGGCGCCAGCCGCAAAAAATTCCCCGAACTGTTGCAAAATACGGTCTGGACCTTCGGCACTATCTCCGTGACCAATCTCAAAGTGCTGGTCATTTTCACCGCCATCGCGGTCTTTCTGTTTCTCCAGTTCGTCGTCACCCGGACCAAGACCGGCATGGCGATGCGGGCCATTTCCTTCGACAAGTTCGCCATCCCGCTGATGGGAATCCCCATCAACAACATCATCGTCTTCACCTTCATCCTGGGATCGGGATTCGCCGGGCTGGCCGGCCTGCTGTTCGCCATGAGCTACCCGATCCTGGAGCCTTACATGGGGGCGCTGATCGGTTGGAAGGCCTTCATCGCCGCCGTGGTCGGCGGCATCGGGGATATCCGCGGCGCCTTTCTGGGAGGATTTCTGCTGGCCTTCGTTGAGATCGGGGTGGTCGCGGTCTTTCCTTCCACCCTGCGGGATCTGATGGCCTTTTCGGTGTTGCTGATCATCCTGTGGTGGAAACCGACCGGCCTGTTCGGCATCGCCAAAACCACCAAGATCTGACGGCGCCCAGTCCAGAACGGCTTTTTCATGCAAAAGCACTCTTTCAAACTGCTCTTGATCCTCTCCGCTGCCGGCCTGGTCGCCGCATCGCATTTTCAGATGGTCGACCAGTACATCACCACCGTCATCATGCTGATGGGGATCAACATCATCCTCTCCACCAGTCTCAACGTCGTCAACGGCTACATGGGGGAGTTTTCCTGCGGCCATGCGGGGTTCATGTGCGTGGGGGCTTACGTCTCCTCCGTTCTGTCCGTCATGCTTTTCACCAGCAACCGGATCTTCGGACCGCCGCTGCTGTCGGCCGATCTGAGCCTGTTCCTGTTCCCGGCGGTGATACTGGCCGGCGGGCTGGCGGCGGCGCTGACCGGCCTGATCGTGGCGCTGCCCTCCTTCAAAACCCGCGGCGACTATCTCGCCATCATCACCATCGCCGCCAACTACATGATCATCTCCGGGATCGAAAACCTCGACGTCATCGGCGGCCCGCGCGGCTTTCAGGGCATGAAACGGGTCGTCAACGCCATGGGGGACCGGCTCGATATCCCCTGGATGCCGATCTGGGTGATCGTCGGCACGGTTTTTTGCGTCTGGGTGATCCGCCGCTTCGTCTCCGCCACCTACGGCAAGGGGATCATCGCCATCTGCCAGGATGAGGTCGCCGCCGAGATCATGAGCGTCAACACCAACAAGATGAAGGTCGCCGCCTTCATGCTCTCTTCCGGCCTGGCCGGTATCGCGGGGGGCCTGTTCGCCCACGTCTACGGCTACGTCAATCCCCAGTCTTTCAACATCCTCAAATCGACCGAATGTCTGGTCATGGTCTATCTCGGCGGCATGGGCTCCCTGTCCGGCTCGGTTTTGTCGGCCGTCCTGTTCACCCTGCTGATCGAAGCGCTCCGGTTCATAATCCCGGAATTGAACGCCCTCGCCCATCACCTCCACCTGATCCCGGACAGCTATGAGATCGGCCAGGTCTGGAAATGGGTCATCATCCCCCTGATTCTGATCCTGACCATGCAGTTCAGGTCCGAAGGGCTCATGGGGCACCGGGAGCTCTCCGATTTCTTCCCCTTTCTCAAGCGCTTCTACCGCATGAGGCAGGCCGACTGAGCGGAAGGAATGGATATCTTTATGGCTTCATCGATTTGGCCGACCGCCACGGGGATCTGAAATGGCGCTTCTGGAAATCAAGGGACTGACGCAGCGATTCGGCGGCCTCGAGGCCGTTTCGGACTTCAACGTCCGCATCGAAGAGGGGAGCCTGACCGGCCTGATCGGACCCAACGGCGCCGGCAAGACCACCATCTTCAACCTGACGTCGGGATTTTACCAGCCCACCGAGGGGGAGATCCACTTCGGGGGACGGGACACCGCCGGCCTCAAGCCCCACCAGATCACCGCCATGGGCGTGGCGCGAACCTTCCAGAACATCCGCCTCTGGCAGGACATGACGGTGCTTGACAACATCCGGGTCTCGCAGCATTACCGCATGGGCTATTCGATCTGGGACTGCCTGCTGCAGACGAGGCGTTTTCTGCGCCAGGAGCGGGAGATCGACCGGCTGGCCTTCGAGCTTCTCGAAGCGATGGGGCTCAAGGACCTCGCCGGGGAGCGGCCCCGGAACCTCCCTTACGGGTTGCAAAGACGGGTCGAGATCGCCCGCGCCATGTCGGTCCGCCCCAAACTGCTGCTGCTGGACGAGCCGGCGGCGGGGCTCAACTCCTCCGACGTGGAAGGGCTGATCACCCTGGTGCGATGGCTGCAGCGGGAATTCAAAATCACCATCTGGATGATCGAACACCAGATGAAGGTCGTCATGAGCCTCTGCTCCTCCATGAAGGTGATCGATTTCGGCAAAACCATCGCCGAAGGGACTCCGGAGCAGATTCAATCCGACCCGAAGGTCATCAGCGCTTATCTGGGGGATGAGAATATCTGATGCTGCTCTCCGTCCAAAACCTGCATGTGAAATACGGCAACATCGAAGCGCTGCACGGCATCTCCTTCGATATCGAGGAAGGGGAGATCGTGACCCTGATCGGCGCCAACGGAGCCGGAAAATCGACCACGCTGCACACCATCACCCGCCTCCCGCCGCCGGAGGCGCCGCGGGTGACGGCCGGCGACATCCTGTTCCGGGGGCAATCCATCCTCGGCGTTCCTCCCCACAAAATCGTCTCCGATCTCCACATCGCCCTGGCCCCCGAAGGACGCCACATCTTCGGCAACCTGACGGTGCGGGAAAACCTCCAGTTGGCGACTTACGCCCGTAAAGACCGCGCCAATGTCCAGAAGGACCTGGATCGGGTCTTCGAGCTTTTCCCGCGCCTCATGGAGCGCCAGAAACAACGCAGCGAATCCCTGTCAGGGGGGGAGCAGCAGATGCTGGCGGTGGGACGGGCCTTCATGAGCGGAGGGAGGGTACTGCTCCTCGACGAGCCGTCGATGGGGCTGGCGCCGCTGCTGATGTACGAAAAGTTCCGCACCCTGAAACGCCTCAACCAGGAGGAAGGGATCACCATCCTGCTGGTCGAGCAGAACGCCCGCATCGCGTTGCAGTTCGCCCATCGCGGCTACGTCCTCGACACCGGCGAAATCGTGGCCGCGGGAACCTCAGCGCAGTTGGCCGCCGATCCCGAAGTGAAAAAAGCCTACCTGGGCGGATAGCGAACCGTCACCCCGTCCCGGCGGCGCTCTTCTCTCCCCGCGGCCAGGCCTTGAGCACGGCGTTGAGCAGGGTCGCCAGCGGAATGGCGAAAAAGACCCCCCAAAACCCCCAGACACCCCCGAAGAACAGGATGGCGGCGATGATCGCCACCGGATGGAGGTTGACCGCCTCCGACAGCAGCAGGGTCGCCAGCAGGTTGCCGTCGATGAGCTGGATAATGCCATAGGCGCCCGCCACATAGGCGAGATCCCGCGACAATCCCCATTGGAAATAGGCCACCAGAGCCACTGGCAGCGTGACCACGGCAGCGCCGACATAGGGGATCAGCACCGACAATCCCACCGACAGCCCCAGCAGCATGGCGTAGTTGAGCCCCAGCAGCTTGAAGGTAACGAAAGAAGCGCTCCAGACGATGAGGATCTCCAGGAATTTGCCGCGTATGTAGCGGCCGATCTGGAGGTTGACCTCATGCCAGACCTGGCGGGCCAGAAAGCGTTCGGCGGGGAGAAAGCCTTCCACCCACCCCAGCAGCCGCTCCTTGTCCTTGAGAAAAAAGAACACCAGGATCGGCATCAGGATCAGATAGACCAGCAGCGTAAACAAACCGAGCACCGAGGTCAGGGAAAAGCTGAGAACCCGCTGCGCGAAACGCCCCATATCCGTTTTCAGAACCGTTGTGATGTCGCCGATATGCTCGGCGGAAAAGAGGTTCGGGTAGAGTTCCGAAAGGCGCAGCAAGGTCTTCTGGGCCTGGCCGAGCATCGTGGGCAGTTGCTGGATGAGCTGGCTGACCTGCCGGATCAGGATCGGCGCCAGCCAGAAAAAGCAGAGGAAAAGCAGCGTCAGAAAGAGGGCGAAGACCACCATGATCGCCGCCAGGCGGGGCAGGCCCAGACGCTGGATTCCCCGCACCGGCTCCTCCAGCAGATAGGCGATCACCAGCGAGGCGAACAAGGGAACCAGCATATCGCCGAACAGCACCAGGCTGGCGAGGCCGGCCACCAGCAGCACCAGCAGAATCATGAGCTGGCGGTCGGCCAGGATACGCCGGTACCAATCTCCGATCACTCCCAAGGACACGTCCCACCTCCCCTTCCGGCGCCCGGCTTCAATACTTCCATTTTTTCCCCTTCAACAGATACTTCTCCAACTCCACCAGGATGAACACCGACGAGGCCACCACGACCACCCGCAGCCAGGCCACCGCCGTCATGGCTTCGGTGTGGAACAGCAGCTGGAAGGGGGGGGCATAGGTGAAGAGCAGTTGGAAGAAGATGACCAGCGCGATGGCCCCCAGCACGTAGCGGTTGCCGCCCAGGCCTTCCCGCGACAGCACGTTGCGGTGGATGTAGCGGGTGTTGAGCAGGTAGTAGACCTCGAACAGGACCAGCGTGTTGACCGCCACGGTGCGGGCCATCTCCAGGCCGGTGCCGACGGAGCGCTCCCAGAAGAAGAGCCCGAAGGTTCCAATTACCAGGATCAGGGAGACATAGCCGATCCGCCACAACAAAAACGGGGTCAGGATCGGCTCCCTGGGATCCCTGGGAAGGCGCCTCATGATGTCGGCTTCCGGGGGTTCGAAGGCCAGGGAGAGGGCGAGGGTGACGGCGGTGATCATGTTGATCCAGAGGATCTGGACCGGGGTGATGGGCAGGGAGCGCCCCATCAGCACCGCGGCCAGAATCATGAGGGCCTCGCCGCCGTTGGTCGGGAGAATGAAGAGAATCGCCTTCTTGATGTTGTCATAGACGGTGCGGCCCTCTTCCACGGCATTGGCGATGGAGGCGAAGTTGTCGTCGGCGAGCACCATTTCCGCCGCCTCCTTCGCCACCTCGGTCCCCTTGACCCCCATCGCCACCCCGATGTCGGCCCTTTTCAGCGCCGGAGCGTCGTTGACGCCGTCGCCGGTCATCGCCACCACTTCCCCTCGGGCCTGCAGCGCCTGCACCAGCCGCAGCTTGTGTTCCGGGCTGGCCCGCGCGAAGATGTCAACCTCCGCCGCCCACTCCCGCAATTCCTCCTCGCCGACATCCTCCAGCTCGGAGCCGGTCACGACCCGGCGCCGGTTGCCGATCCCCATCTGGGAACCTATCGCCTGGGCAGTCTTGGCATGATCCCCGGTGATCATCTTGACCTGGATGCCCGCCGACCGGCAGGCCTTGACGGCCGCGATCGCCTCGCCCCGCGGCGGGTCGGTGATGCCGAACAGTCCCAGCAGCGTCAAGCCGGATGCGACATCCTGGAAGGAAAGCTGCTGCTTCTGCCCTGCCACCCGCATGAAGGCCGCGCCGAGCAGACGCTCGCCCCGTTCCGCCAAATCCGCGGCGCGCCTTTCCCAATAAGGGCGATCCAGATCCTGGTCCCCACTTAAGCCTCTCTGCCGGGCGCACATGTCGAGCAGGCGCTCGGGAGCGCCTTTCAGACAGATAAAGGAGTGCCCCTCATGGTCGTGATGAAGGGTGGCCATGAAGCGGTGCTCCGATTCAAAGGGGATGGAATCGACCCGCGGCGTCTCTTTTCCCTCTTCCTCCGGATCGAGCCCCATCTTGCGGCCCCAGGCAAGCAGCGCCCCTTCGGTGGGATCGCCCTGAACCAGCCATTGGCCGCCGCTGTGGGCCAGCACCGAATCGTTGCAGAGCACGGCCACTCTCCCCATGGCCGCCAGGATCGCGTCCTGCTCCGGGGGCACATCCTCCCCTTCCAGCAGGAAGGCGCCGTGGGGATCATAACCGGCGCCGCCCACCTCGTAACGGCGCCCGGCGGTCACCACGCTCCGGACGGTCATCTCGTTGCGGGTCAGGGTGCCGGTTTTGTCCGAACAGATCACCGTCACCGAACCGAGGGTCTCCACCGCCGGCAGGCGGCGGACGATGGCGTTGCGCTGCGCCATGCGCTGCACGCCGATGGCCAAGGTGATGGTGACGATGGCCGGCAGCCCCTCGGGGATCGCCGCCACGATCAGGCTCACCGCGGCCAGGAACATCTCGGTGGGGGAATAGCCCCGCATCAAAAAACCGAATGCGAAGGTGACGGCGGCAAAAAACAGGATCGCCAGGGTCAGAAAACGGGCAAACCGGTCCATGGCCCTGAGGAGCGGGGTGGTGAGGGTCTCCACCTCTTTAAGCATTTCGCTGATGCGGCCGATTTCGGTGGTCCTGCCGGTCTCCACCACCACCCCGGTCCCCTGGCCGTAGGTCACCACGGTTCCGGAAAAGGCCAGGCATAGCCGGTCTCCCAGCGGCGCCTCTTCCACCACGGGAGCCACGTCTTTGGCCACCGGTTCCGATTCCCCGGTGAGGATCGCCTCGTCGATGCGCAGTTCCTTGACATGCAACAGCCGCAGATCGGCCGGAACCTTGTCCCCGGCCTGGAGCAGCACGATATCGCCAGGCACCACCTCCTCGGCGGCGATCTCCTCGCGCCGGCCGCCCCGGCGCACGAAAGCGTGCAGGGAGAGCATCGCCCGGATCGACTCCAGCGCCTTCTCCGCCTTGCCTTCCTGGAGAAATCCGATGGCGGCATTGACGACCACCACACCGAGGATCACCGCCGCATCGAGCCAATGCCCCAGCAAACCGGCAACGATCGCTGCGACCAGCAGCACGTAGATCAGCAGATTGTGGAACTGGAGCAGGAAGCGCAGGAGCGGCGAGCGGCGCGGCGGCGGCGGCAGCCGGTTGGGTCCATGTTCCGCCAGACGCTCCCGCGCCTGTTCCGGAGTGAGGCCTTCGCTGGAGCTGTTCAGACGGGCCAGCGCTTCTCCGGTCTCCAACAGGTGCCAGGGGAATTTTCGTTCCTTGAGATCGTTTTCTGCCATGGACTCTCCATCCACCGCTCAAACAGTCGAAACCTTGAAAACTCAAACTGGAAGTATAGACAACCGGCCCCCTTCTTCAACCCTGGGAGCGGCGAATTCCGCCGCTGAGAGTGGCCCCATTTTGGGCACCATGGGCCGCGAAATACCCGGAAACCGGTTCATGCCCTTTCGTCCCACCCTGTGTTTTCAATAAGTTCCATTGTCAAAAAACGGCTTGGAACTTGAACTATTCCTTTTCCGCGAAACCGTTTCGGTTGCAAAAATGGATCGGAACCAGGAGGCATCCCATGAGTGTAAATTTCAAAATCCTGTTTCTTCTGGCCCTGATTTGTCTGACAAGCGGGACGAGTTCCTGGGCGGAAAAAATCGCTGTTTCTCTCAAGCCCGGCTATCTGGTCCTCAATCCCGAGGGAGAATTGGCCGTCCACACCCAGGGCATGAACGGCACCAAGATCGACGTGGAAAAAGATCTCAACCTGGACAACAGCCAGCAACTCATGGGCGAGGCGGCCCTCCAGATGGGCTCCTTCCGGCTTTCGGGGAGCTATCTCCCGATCCGGTTTTCCGGCAAGGGGGCGCTGACCCGCAGCATCGTCTTCAAGGGACGGGATTACAATGTCGGGGACGAGGTCGAAGGGGATATGGATATCGATCTGTATGACGTCGCCCTGAGCTGGAACGTGATCAACAGGAAAAAGGAATTCTGGCGTTTTGAGGCCGGGCCGGAACTGTCGCTCAAGATCATCGACAGCGAGGTTTCCATGCGCAACGATACCCTGCATTTCGACGAAAACGATACCGTAACCGTTCCGATCCCGACCATCGGCGTCCGCGCCATGGTGTCGCCGCTCCCCTGGTGCTCTCTCATCGGGCGCCTCGGCTACCTGGAATATGACCGCAACAACATGCTGGACGGAGACCTCCAGGTCGAACTCTCCCCCCACCGGAACATCGGAGTCTTCTTCGGCTACCGCTATCTGAGTTTCGACATGGATGAAACGGGGGTCTTTATCGACGCGGCTCTGGAAGGTTTCTACGGCGGAGTTTCGGTCCGGCTCTGAGAGTTTTCTACAGCCTAAAAAATAATTACGGGGAGGCCATCGCCTCCCCGTTTTTTTTCCCCCCTGATCGCCCCCCCTCTGTCAATCAAGCCCTTCTGCCTCAAAAGAATGTGAAAATTTCACGGCCATACCCTCCGCCTTTCCATGCTTCTTTTGGCGACCGAACCTCAGGAGTCACGGTTTTCATAGCTCCACCTCTGAATGTTCGACCTCAGCGTTACGGCCTGCTGCTTTGCCAATTGGGAACTCACGACCCTCTGTTGCCAGAACGCCGCTCCCTTGAGCTACCGGGGTGAACGGACAATTCCCCGGACGGGTCTTTAACCCGTGTGATATTAAGCTGTTACTGGGAACGGTCATCCTTTTAACTTTTTGACCTTCACCTGCCTAAAATGTCCACTTCATGTTGAGAGAAACGAAATGAAGCGCTGTATTTTCATAGGTCCCGGAAACCCGTCCGGCCAGTGGCCCCCGCTCCACGTCCATATCCAGGTCGCCGCTCCAGGCCAGTTCGTAGGCGGCGCCGAATGCCAGGTTTTCTGACCAGCTATAGCGGGACCCCAGTGCAAAGCGCCAGACTTCTCCCGATGGCAGAGAAGGCGTGATATCCTCTTCATCCATCATCGCGCTGTCATAGGCCAGGCCCGCGCTCAAAAGCCAGGGCTTGGAAATACGGTAATGGGCACCCAAGGCCACATGCCAGGTGTCCTTGTAGTCCAAATCGGTGGTCAGGCTGGTGATGGTATCCGTGTCAACACTCACATCGACTTTGCCGAATTTCGACCAGTCCTGCCAGCCGAGGTTGGCCAGCAGGGCCAGACGATCCGTACATTCATGGTAAACACTGAACATGACCGCCTGGGGCATTTTCATTCCGAGGTCGAGTTTGGAATTGAGTAACCCCCCGCTGGAAAAGATGGCCTCCAGGCTCGGGCCCAGGTCGTTGAATTCAGCCCGGTCCGAAAAATCGAGATCTGCTTCCGAAAGGTAGGTGATGCCGAATCGGGTCCCGTCCCAGGGTTCGAAAAGCAGACCGAAATTGAACTGAACCGACCAATCCTCATCGCTGTATTCGAGTTCACCGTCCGGGAGAGCGTCCAGGACATTGTTTACGGCGACTTTTTCATCCAGAACCCCGTAGATTGCCGCTACACCCAGTCCGACGGAAAACCGTTCATTGAATTTCCAGGCCACGGCCGGTTGGATGGCTGCGGCCTGCAAGACCCCCTCTTTAAGGTAATAGCGGCCCACCCAGCCATCCTGGTAATCGAGAGCGAGACCGAAATAACCGGTCACCGCCAAGCCGAGCCAGAGTTTGTCGTTGACCGGCTGGACATAGAAGAGGCCACCTGCGGGCATCCAGGCGTCGGAATCACCGTCCGGACCGGTTGCCGTGGTGTTGGCGTCCGAGGAAAATTCAAGGTTCAGGTACATCGGCTGGGCGCCCAGAAGTATCTCCGGCTTTTCCAGGCGTGTCATTCCCGCCGGGTTGGTGAAGGCGGTCGAAGCGTCTTGGGCCCGGGCCGCATAACCGGCGTTGGCCACGCCCACATCGGGGCTGCCGATCTCGAAGAGATAGAGGCCACCGGCATGGACGTCGCCAATCAAGCAAAACAGAGGGAGAATTACCCATAAACCCACCTGCCAGCGTTGCACCATAGTCCTTCTCCTCGTAAAAAATTGTCCGGTATTTTTTAAAAGGTTGTTAGAAGAGTCCTAAGCGGCGGGTAACCTCCTGACCCATGCCTTCAAGGCGTGCTGTCTCCATTTCAGCCGTTGTTTCGGCGTCCCTCACCCGGTTTCATGCTGGTGCAGGTTATTTTCTCCCATCATCGCGGCCGAAGGCCGGCAGGGTGGACAAGGTGATAAAAAAGACAAGATCCAATTTTTCTCGGCGAAACCGATCACCTTTTTCACGGTCGGCTTCCTATGATTTTCCCTTATCCAACCGGATTACCAGAGGGCCTCTGATCGCGTCCATCACCCATGACGCCGGCTTGCCGTGTTCGAGCAACTGCGCCATGGCCGCTAAATATTTACGGATATGGAGAAAAAATTTCCGATAACCCGGGCAGAGATATTGTAATCCCGGCTCATCATAACAGCTTTTGGCAAAGCGGTGCTTTGGGCAGCCACCCTGGCAGGCGGCCAGGACCGGGCATTCCCTGCAGATCTTCGGCAGGGCCGATTCCTTGGATATCCCGAAGCCGGATTGCAGTGATTTTTCCGCCATTTCATGAAGGGACTCCGAGGCGATGTTTCCCAGCCGGTGCTGGGGATAAACGCAGTGATCGCAGGCATACACATCCCCGTTGTGCTCTATTACCAGAGACCTCCCGCAATGTTTGGCATGGATGCAAACGGGGGATTCATTGCCGATCCAGGCATTAAGCGCCCATTCAAAATTCATCACAAAGACCTTGCCCACATCATGACGCACCCACTCCTCGTAGATGGCAGTCAGAAAATCTCCGTACCCCTCCGGATCAACCGACCAGGATGTTACCTCGGTTTGCTGCTCTTCCCTGTCCAGGGATGCCGGACCGGCCAGGCGCAGACCCTGCCGGCTGCTGAGGAGATCCGGCAGACGCTCCACAATCGGAGTGAACTGGATGAATTCGACCCCCTGGTTCCGGAAAAATCGATACACCTCCAGCGGCTGGCTCGCGGTCTGCCGGGCAACACTCGCCATCACGTTGTAGTGCACCTCGTGGTGCTGGAGCAGCTTGAGTCCCCGCAGAACTTTTTCAAAGGAGCCCTTTCCGTTGCGGTTGCGGCGATAGCGATCATGTATCTCTTCCGGCCCGTCGAGGCTGATGCCCACCATGAAGTCGTTGCGCTTCAGAAAACGGCACCATGGGTCATCCAGCAGGGTTCCATTGGTCTGCAAGGAATTGGTGATGATTTTCTTTTTTGCGAAAGGTTTTTGGAATTCGACCACCTTGCGGAAAAAGTCGATTCCC
This sequence comes from Deltaproteobacteria bacterium, assembly GCA_016926265.1. GTDB lineage: Bacteria > Desulfobacterota > Desulfuromonadia > Desulfuromonadales > JAAYDE01 > JAAYDE01. Next base: position 12,490 of record JAFGOW010000116.1, read on the forward strand.
AAAAGGGTCGGCTCCCCCCCCTGCCAGACGAACTCCACCACCGGGGTCGGTTGAGATGCAATGTAACTGGCAATAAATGCATGAAGTACCTCATCGGACATCCGGAAATCCTTCGCCGTGCCGTAGAGCGCCTGCTTTTCAAGATAAAAACAATAGGTGCAGTCGAGGTTGCAGGCCGGACCTATGGGTTTGGCCATGAGATGGAGGCCGTGGGAAACTTCGGCGCCAGCAGGGGAGACCATGGCTCCTATTCCCTCACCGCCAAAATTTGCTTCAGAGCCTGGAGCTTTCGATGGTCTTCGGCGCTCAGTTTCGTTTCGCCCAGGCTCACGACCAGCTTCTCGATCGTCCCGGTGAACCGGAACGGCACATCATAGGACTCGTCGACCGGGGTGCCGGTGTCGCTGCCGACATCAAAGGTCTCATCGATCGAGTAACGGAAGGCAATGGTATTGGCGATCCGGCCCTGGGCCACCTGTTTCCCGTCCACGCTCAGCGTGGCGACGCCTCCCTTCCCGATCCCGCCGCCGTCGTACCTGAAGTCCAGGACGACGGTGTGCTTTCCGGGCTTCAACGGCTCCTTCGCCGCGATGTCATAATGGGCGACGCCCCCCAGATTGTAATGAAACGCCGGTACCCCGGCCCGGAACAGGAGAGCGTAGCCCGAGGAAATCCCCCCCTGCGTCGCCACGACCCCTTGGCCGCCACCCTGGGGGATGACGAGGTCGGCCGTGATGCGGAACGACTTGTTCTTCACGTTGGGAGCGGCCCCCTCCGGGATCCGGGTGACGCTTCCGTAGTAAGCGAACTCGGTACGCCCCAGAGCGTAGCCCGGTCGGAGGGCCACGTCGGTACGCGGCATCCTTGCATGGTCCAGGGGGAGGACGTTGTACTTCGCGGCCTCGGCGTAGAACAGCAGTTGCAGCTCCTGGAGCCTGGCGGGTTCCTTGGCCGCACGGTCCACCGCCTCGCTGAAGTCCTCGTCCACGTGGTACAGCTCCCACTTGTAGCCTGTGATTACATCAACATCCGCGGGAGGATCTCCGGAATTGCCCAGCGGCAGCAGGGGGGTCGTGCAGGCGACCCAGCCATCGTGGTAGACGGCGCGCATGCCGAACATCTCGAAATACTGGATCCTGCGCGTCGACGGCGCCTTGGCGTCGTCGAAGGTGTAGGCCATGCTGACCCCCTCGATCGGCTTCTGGGCGGCGCCGTTGACGGTCGCAGGCTGCTGCATTCCCGTCGCCTCCAGGACGGTCGGCACGATGTCGATCACGTGGTGCCACTGGGTGCGGATACCGCCCCGATCTTTAATGCGGGCGGGCCAGGAGACGACCATCCCGTTGCGGGTGCCGCCGTAGTGCGAGGCATACTGCTTCGCGTACTGGAACGGCGTGCACATCGCGTGCGCCCAGGCGACCGGATAATGGTTGATCGTCTTCCAGGTGCCGATGTCGTCCTTGCGAGCGAGCATGTAGTGGAGGTCCTCCGGGATCCGGTTAAACGAGGCGATTTCGTTGATCGAGCCGCCGATGTTGCCCTCGACGCTGGCGCCGTTGTCGCCGACGATATAGAAGACCAGCGTATTCTCGAGCTGGCCCAACTGCTCGATGGCGTCCAGTACCCGGCCGACGTTATGGTCCGTCTGGGAGAGATACCCCGCATAGACCTCCATCATGTAGGCGAACAGCTTTTTCTGGTCGGCATTGAGGGAATCCCACGCCGGCAGCTCCGGGTGGCGCTTCGTCAGCCTGGCGTTTGCCGGGACAATCCCCAGCGCCTTCTGGCGCGCGAACGTCTCCTCGCGCACCTTGTCCCAGCCCTGGTCGAAGCGGCCCTTGTATTTAGCTATCCACTCCTTCTTCGCATGATGCGGAGCATGGGTTGCCCCCGGTGCGTAATAGAGGAAGAAGGGTTTGTCCGGGGCGATGGCCTTCTGGTTGCGCACCCACTGGATTGCCTCGTCGGCAATGGCGAAGTCAAAGTGGTAGTCCGGGTTGTCCAGGTACGGCTCGATGGGACGCGTGCCCTGGATGACCGGGGGACGCCACTGGTTGGCGTCGGCGCAGATGAAGCCGTAGAAATGCTCGAAGCCGAGCCCCGTCGGCCAGAGGTCGAAGGGGCCGGCCTGGTTGTTCTGCCAGTCGGGCACGTTGTGGTTCTTGCCGAACCAGGAGGTGTTCCACCCCTGCTGCTTGAGGATTTCCGCGACCGTGGCGGTATCCTTGCCCATCACGGTGTCGTAGCCGGGGTAGCCCGTTCCCTGCTCCATGATGACGCCGGTGTGGACCGAGTGGTGGTTGCGGCCCGTGAGCAGCGCTGCGCGCGTTGGCGACGACAACGCCGTGGTGTGGAACTGCGTATAGCGCAGCCCGCTCTTCGCCAGCCGCTCGAGGGCAGGCGTATCGCAGGGTCCGCCGAAGGTGCTCGATGCACCGAAGCCGACGTCGTCCAGGAGGATCACGACGATGTTAGGCGCCCCTTTGGGCGCCTGTACGGGCTTTGGAAAATCGGGCTTCGAATCCTTGGCGCTCAAGCCGATCTGGCCCTTGAAAGGCGCGGGCGGTGTCGGCAGAACCTCTTGCGCGGCGGCAAATCCGCTGAAGGATACCCCGGCGGCAACAGCACAGGTTGCCCCCAGCGCCATGCCGAATGTTGTCTGTACCACCTTTTTTTTCATGATTTTACCTCCCTTCCCATATTCTTTGAGGTGTCAGCCCAAGGCACTCCCCTTGCGACTGAAATTTTCCCCACGGCGACATGGCCAGACCCAATTTGCTGTGCCGGCCATTCATAGCAGGTTTTAGGGGATGTAGAGATCTGCGTGCGGAGGAAACTGGGAAAAAGATGCTTTGGCGTTTGTGCGCTCAGGCCGCCATCTTTATCTCCAGCAAATATTCAGGGAAGGGACATTCAGTAAATGCCGTCCCCCGGGAGGATATTCGGTTTCTGATCTCTCATTTGAAAAATTGAGAAGAAAAAATTTGAGGTGGGTCAAAAAGTCGAGGGGAAAGGGCGACTTATCCCAAAAACATGGCAGGCGTGGTCAGTCGAAAACCTCCATTTTCGATTTTTGCGATCGGTACAATTTAAATTAATAATAGCGAAAAAGGTGAGGTTTTCAAGGAGATGATAGGTGATCCCTTTTCAGGGGTTCGCGGCTGGGACGCTGATGGATCGGGAGAAAGGGTCAGGGTTGATTTACGGACTTATGGCCAGGGAAAAAAGTCTGTTTGTCCAACCCACCCCATCGTTCTAGCGGTAAACAACGTACCCCGCTGGTAATGCCCGCCGGTCACATAACGGCTTGAATGTTTTTGAGCCTGACTTCCAGGCTCATCAATTCGTTCAACAGTGCCTCGACAAACACCTTGATATCGGGCGTCTTGGCCAAATCGAACTGGGAGTGAACGCCGGCCATTCTGAATTCAAAAGGAATGCCGTTCAGGAGGAGCGGTTCTGAATGTATCTGCCGGATACACCGATTGAGCGCTACTTTTCCCCCGCCCGATAGCGTGTGGGGCAGCAGCACACCGATTCTGCTCATCCCGAACATTCCAACGGCATCCGCATC
>JAFGOW010000015.1 GCA_016926265.1 Deltaproteobacteria bacterium
ACATGTCGGTCTCAAAAACCGATGCCTTTCCGGGCGTGCCGGTTCGAGTCCGGCCTTCGGCACCAAAAACCTACGAAAGGGCTGGGCAATATGCGCCCGGCCCTTTTTTCATCGGGGATCCACGGAGAAGATTGTCGGGGATCGATTTCGAAAACCCTCGAATCCGACATCCCTTGGAGCCTTTTACAAAAGTCGGCAAAAACGTCATTCCGGCAGCTTTCAAGCCGGAATCCAGACTTGCAACCAATGAAAAATATTGGATCCCCGATAGAAGCGTTCGGGGATGACAACCCTTCTGCAAGAGGTTCCTTGGATTGGTATTTTTGGAAAAGCAGGGTTCAGCCGCCCCCTCTTCATCTACTCGAACAGCGCCTTTTGCCCATCCGCGAGGAATCGGCGCATCCCACACCGTCTGAATATCGCCAGGGCATTTGCAGAAGAGCGGTGAGTAAAAGAAAGGATCCTTGATTTTTTTGGGATGAAAAAATCAAAAAATCGTCCCAAAAAATAATTAAAACAGTTGCCCCCCGAATCGTTGTCGGTTATTTTTCAATGCGGTGGCCACTTGAATACAGGTTCCAGGGCGGTTGCCGATTTCCTTCGCCCGATTTCAGAAACGGCTGTTCTTTTTAGGTGGCGACAGGCCGGAATTTCCCCAAGGGGATGTAGCTCAGCTGGGAGAGCGTCGCGTTCGCAATGCGAAGGTCAGGGGTTCGATCCCCCTCATCTCCACCAGAATAAAAACCGGGATTGCGCGGCCCCCCGCAATCCCGGTTTTATATTTCTCTGGCTCCGGAAGGAACCTCCCGGATCCCGCATCGGGAATCTGCCTTCCCTGCCCCCCAAGGGAAATCAACACCCCTGAGGGGCATTCATCCTTCCTTTTCTCAATGGCTTATTTCCAACGGCCGATAAATCCTCTATAATCCCTGCCTTGAAAACTGTGGTACCGGCAGAACCGCGTAAAAACCGCTTTTTTCCCGCCAGGTCCTGATTCCCTGGCGGTTTTTCGATCCGGATTCGATCCGAAAAAGGGAAAAGGGACAGGGGAGCGGCCAATCGATATGACTATCTTCCGGAGAAACTTCCTTGCCATTTTCCTGCTGCTGCTGATTTCCACCGTAATCACGGGATTGTTCTGGGCCCATGAGCAGAATACCGTCATGGAGCGGGTACATCTTGAAAGCGCCAAGGTCCTGGAGCGGGATTATCGAAAAAATTTCCAGGAACGGTGCCTCTATCTTGTCAACCTCCTCGAAGAAACCCTGTCGCCGCACCTTGCCTTGGAGGATGCCGCCAAGGTCCAGAGTTTCGCCCGCCTGGCCCAAAAACACCCCCTCGTAAATACCCTGGTGGTTTTTGATCGCGACAGAAAAATGCTATTCCATAGCGAGACTTCTTCTTCCGCCGCCGATCGGTTCGACCAGATCCTGTCGCGAGGAGCGGGCCAGGAGCAGTCGTTGGCTGGATGGCAGGAGGGGGGCACCCTCCACTTGCTGAAAAACATCCGTCAAAAAGACCATTTCATCGGGGGATTCTATCTGGAGTTGCCCCTTTCGGGGCGCGACCGGTTCCTGAACTCCCTTCAGGGCCGTCTCCATCGGATCAAGCAGGACACCAACCACTCCAGGCAGGTGCGGCTGATCGGGATCGGTTTTTTCCTGCTGGTTCTGGGAATGGGGCTTTCCTATTGGGTGGCGCGCTACATCAATCGCCCCATCCCGCTTTTGGCTCAGGCCATAAAGAGCATCCGAAAACGGGAATACGACATCGACATCCCGGCCGGTGACGATGAAATCGGCAGGCTGGGGCAGGATCTGAGGGAATTGGCGGCGGATCTCAAGAACACCACGGTTTCCAAGGATTATCTGGAGATGCTTTTCTCCAGCATGCAGGACTCCCTGGTCGTAGTGAGCCGCAATGGAACCATCCAGATCGTCAACCGCTCTTTTGTCGCCTTGACAGGCGCCGACGCCGAGTCCCTGGTGGGGAAAAAGATCTGGGACTTTCTGGAGATCGAACAAGGGAGCGAAAAACCCTCCTTGTCAGAGAACGGACCGACCCAAACAGTGACGGGCATGACCTGCCGCCTGAGGATCGGCGCGGGGCCGGAGCTGCTGGTTTCAGTGGCCAAAATGCCCAAGACCGGCAAGGAGGAGGGAGATTATATCTTTCTGCTCCGCGATGTCTCCAAACAGCGCTGGCTGGTCGAATCGATCCGCTTCAATGCCACCCACGATTCCCTGACCGGGCTGAGCAACCGCGGCTTCTTTCTGGGCGAGCTCGAAAAGGCGGTCCAGTCGCTGCGGGAAGGAAGCGAAACCCATTTCGCCCTGCTCTTTATCGACCTCGATCGGTTCAAAAGGGTCAACGAAACCTTTGGCCATCACGTCGGAGACGCCGTGCTGAAACTTTGCGCGGAACGGATCCGGCAGGGGGTGCAGTACCGGGATATCGTATCGCGCCTGGGCGGGGACGAGTTTGTCGTCTTGCTGAACAGGATCCAAAGCGAAACGGATGTCTGGAGGGCCGCCCAACGGGTTCATCAGGAGTTGACCAAGCCCTACACCGTTGAAGAGCACCAGCTCATTCTGGGGTGCAGTATCGGGGTCACCTGCAGCTGGCAGGCCTTCGAGAACCCGGCCCAACTCCTCGGCAACGCCGATCTGGCCATGAACGAAGCCAAAAAGAAGAGTTCCGAAAAGGTGATTTTTTTCACCCAGGGAATGCGCTTCCAGACCGAGGAACTCTGCCAGCTGGAGTCCGACCTGCGGACCGCCATCCTCCACAAGGCCATCGATATCCAATTTCAGCCCATTGTGAGCGTGGCCGGTGGTGACTTGCGGGGTTTTGAAGTGCTGGCCCGCTGGAACCATCCCGAACGGGCCATGATTCCCCCTGCCCTTTTCATCCCGCTGGCGGAACGCGTCGGGCTGATAGATAACCTGGAATGGATCATTTTCGAAAAGGCCTTTTCCCAGCGACGTCAGTGGCGGCAAAAATTTCCCGATTTCCCCTTTTATCTGGCCGTCAACGTTTCCGGGCATCATCTCGGGCAGATTTCCTTCCCCGTCTTCATGGGGCGTTCCTTCCAGAAGTATGAAATTTCCCCAGGGGAGATTGTCTTCGAGGTGACCGAATCGATGCTGATGCGCAATCCCGAAGTGGCCACCAGGGTTTTGGCCGAGCTGAAAAAATCAGGAGCCAAACTGGCCCTCGACGACTTCGGGACCGGTTATTCCAGCCTCAGCTACCTGAGTCGCTATCCTTTCGATTACCTCAAAATCGATCAAAGTTTCGTGCGCGGGATCGAGAAAAATCCCTCGGGCCATTTCGCCAAGGTGGTGGAAGTCATTACCCGCCTGGGGCACGGTCTGGAGATGGATGTGGTGGCGGAAGGGGTGGAAAAAACCACGGAGCTGGAAAGAATCCGGGGCTTCGGGATCGATGCCTGGCAAGGGCTGCTCTATTCCTGCCCCACCGATGCCAAGGGAGCCGAGAGACTTCTGCAGGACCTCACGGAACAAAAAAAAGGCCACCTCCCCGGATCGGAACCTTGATCCGGCCGAATCGACCCTGGCAAGGAAACCGCCCCCAGCGGCGGGGTGCCCCCGTTATCGCCCCCTTCAAAAATCGCGGCGGTCATTTCTCCTGGATGGTTTCGGATATTTTGAAGCCGAAGTGCCGCCCCCCCTCTTCCGTATAGCCCAGCACCTTATCCCCTTTGGCCAGCTTGACGACGGAAACCGGTTCCCCGGAAGGTTGGGTCAGGCGGATGGTTTCCGCGTTTTGGAGTATCAGCGACACCTCCTTGCCGCCGGCGTCGGCCACGATGTTGAGCATCGGCCTTTTTTCGATTTTCAGGCGACCGACGGTGGAGACCGTGGTTTCCCCTTGGTGGTTGACGATCAGGACTTCATCCCCGGTCTTGAGTTCATCGAGGTATTTGGTGCGGCCGCCGGGCATCAGCGCGTAGGCATGGACGGCGCCTGCGTTGACCCGGAACGGGCGGGGCTCCACATAGGGATTTTCGACGCTCTCCGCATGAACCAGGAAAAAGGCGTTGCTGTAGTTGCCGATCAGCATCCCCTCGCCCTGTTTCATGTCGGTGATGGTGTCGACGCAGACGCGGTCGCCCATGGATACCTTCCGCACCTCCTTAATGGCGAACTCCCGAAGGGTCAGCCGGGAGCCGATTCCTTTGGCAAGGGCCGTGATCTCTTTGACCACGGCGGGGCTCTCGGTGCGGATCAGCACCCCCCACACCCCCTTCTCCAGAATGGTCAGGGCCACACGCGCCTCTTCCACGGACGAGACGGGAAACACCGTCTTGGCCCCCTGAGCGATGATGTTTTCCAGCGGGATGATGGTCCAATCCTGCCCCTCGACGATGGCCATCTCCCTGGAGAGGCCGGCGACGCGTTCCTCATCTTCCTTGCTGCTGATGGTCATTTCGAGAACATCCCGGCCAAGCCGCAGATCGCTTCCTTCGGAGTCGGAAATCACCGGCATGAGCCCCAGCTCCTTGACCTTGCCCCGGTCTTCCCCCCGGACCAGAACGGCATCCACGCCGCTTTCAATGGCCGTGGTGACAAGCTCCTTTTCCCACTTCCGGCAATCCAGCCAAACCGTCTTCATCTCTCAACCTTTCCTTCCAGAATGGCCGTAGCCTCCTCCACGCCGGCATCCTCGTGAATGATGGCCTTGATGGCCTTGATCATCCGGGTGGGGTCCTTGTGCTGGAACACATTGCGCCCGATGGAAACGCCGCCGCCCCCGGCCAAAATGGAGTTCTGGATGTTCTTCAGGACATCGACATCGCTCTTGGCCTTTTCGCCGCCGGCGATCAATACCGGAACCCCACAGCCCTCCACCACGCTGCGAAAACTTTCCGCGTCGCCGGTGTAGTTGACCTTGACCAGGTCAGCGCCCAGTTCCATGGCCACGCGGGCCGAATGTTTGACGACCGCGACATCGCTTTCGGTTTGGATGTTTTTCCCCCGCGTGTACATCATCGCCAGCAACGGCATGCCCCACGTCTGGCATTGTTTGGAAATCTCCCCGAAATCCCTGAGCATCTCCTTTTCGTCATCGGCGCCGATGTTGACATGGATAGAGACCCCATCCGCCCCCAGTTTGATGGCCTCTTCCACGGTGCAGACCAGAACCTTGGAATTGGGATCGGGACTGAGGGAAGTGCTGGCCGACAAATGCACGATCAGCCCCACGTCCTTGCCGCGGCCGCGATGACCCATGCGGACGACGCCCTTGTGAATCACGATGGCGTTGGCGCCGCCGTCCACCACCTTGCCGATGGCGCTTTTCATATCCACCAGGCCGGGGATGGGACCGGCCGAGACACCGTGATCCATGGGCACAATCAAGGTCCGACCGTTTTCACGGTTCATGATGCGTTCCATCCTGATCTGCTTCCCGATCATCTGCTGTCTCCTTATAAAAATAAATTGATGAAAAAAATGAGACCAGAAATGAGTTTTTTACAAAGATGCCGGACGATGTCAAGGTTAATTTTTAATGCTTCGCAAACCGGACGGTCTATCGACGGCCTTATTTTCCGGAAAGGGTCGGGGTAGCCGCAAAGGAGGAAAACCCCGCCGGGACCTCCCGATCCACCCGCGGCGAAAGGCGCTTATTGCCGGCGAAAAAACATCCCGACCAGGCGAAGGGTAATGGGGAAAAAAAGGAATTTTTTCCCGGAAAGACGATTTTTTGACAGGCAAACCGGACAGGGTCGCCCCGCCATTATTCCGCCCCGCCCCAAAAAAAAGCTATTTCTTGTTTTGATCGCACCGTTGCAGGCATTGGGAGCAGACTCGATCACAGTCCCGCTCGCAACCGCCGGTGCGGCAGCCCGCTATGCAAAACCCCAGATCCTCTTCACAACGGATCTCGCAGCGACTTTTGGCAGGGGGGGGCGTTTTTTTCTGTTTGGTCGGCCCCTGTTTGGTCGGTTCCGACTTGGCGGCGGAGGTTTTGGTTGCGGACCAGCTTTTTCCCCCCAGGGGGAGCGCCAACATAAACAGGGCAACAAGAATCGAAACGGTTCGAGCCATAAATCCTCCTGTTTTTTGAAGCAGGACTGAGCGTTGGACCGCGGATACCCGATGCCGAGGAACCATATCACAGGTGTTCAAAACAGCCAAGAGCCGTCAATGGTTTGAGCGTGACGAACAAGCGGCGGTGCCGGAACCACAGGATGACAGAAATGGACACCGGTACCGCAACCGGTTTTCCGGCGGGATTTCAACCCGACCCGTATTATCTTGCAACCCTTTGGAATCAAAACCTTTCGAAAAACGATGGAGTTCCCTCCTAATTTTTGGCACGCAACTGGCAATAAAAAATGGCACAATACGGCGGTTCCCCGGAGCGGATCTCTAACACCAAACATTTCCAAATTCCGGGTAAAAATGTGGTGAGCAGGCCCACCCGTGAGTGGGAAGCCTAAAACGTTTTTCAGGAACCAAAATTAGCCGGTCGAGTGAGACCCTAAAGGAAACCGCCGTATTCATAAAAAAACCAACGACACCGAGACCTTCCTCCTCCTCACTTTGGCTCCGTCCTCGCACGGAGCCTTTTTTTTATTCACCGGCGCATCCGAAAACCGCGGGTTCCGGCCCCGGCGCGAGGAGTTTTTGGAGAGGGGCGTTCCCATCCAGCCTGCCCGCTTAGGTCAGTCCCATCGGAAACGAGCCGCCCCCTCACATACTCCCGAGAACTCATCCCCCTTCAGCCCCCGCCGGAATGGCATCCCATTCTCACTCCCGATTGTTTTCCTGGGGATGACCCCCCCCCCGAATAGCTCTCCAGAGCCCGCATCTGCCGATCCTGGAGCCCTGAAAAAAAGAACAGGGCGGCCAAGGCCCCGAGCAAGGCGCAGAACATGTCCGATTGAGTGTCCCAGGGGTCGCCCTGGGTCCCGAGAAACTCCTCGGCCCCTTGCCCCAAAGCCACAGCAGCTCCCCATTCCAAAAATTCGTAGCCGGCGCTGATCCCCAAAACGATGCAGACGACGATAAAAAAAAGCATTTTCGATTTGCGGACATAGCCGCCGCGGATCAGAATCTCCCTGGCGGCCAACGCCGGAACGAAGCCCTGCAGTAAATGGCCGAGCTTGTCGTAGGGATTCCGCTGCAATCCCAGCAGGTCCTGGACCTCGAAGCCGAGGGGCACCCTGGCGTAGGTGAAAAAACCTCCCACCATGAGTACCAGCGCATGAAAAAAAATACCAGCATAAAGCAGATGGGTGAGGGGAAAGCGGCGGTAGGTCGTCCACAGAATCGGCAGGACGATGACGACGGGAGCCACCTCCATGGCCCAGGTGAGCCGGTCGTAGGGATCAAGGCCCGATACCGCCAGAAACGCGATAAGCAGGATGGAACCGGCAACGAGATACCGGGATCGGTTGGAAATCATTTTAGATCAGTCATCACAGAGGGGAAAGAACCAGGTGCAGGGAGACGGGCCTATCCAATGGCCAAAAACCGCCCACATTTTGCAGCCCCCATCCCCGGCTGTCAACAGCTGCTGCCGCAAATCATCCCCTCCGTTCGGAAAAAGAGCTGTTCACCGCTTTCCAAAAATCAAAAGGGGGATTTTGCCCCAACCATGGTATCACGACCAGTGCAAGCCGCTGGATTGCCAATAAAAATTTCGGATGAAAGAGCCAGGGGACGGCAGCCCTATCCTCTGCTATCATGACAACCATTCACCCCTTGTGAAAATTCTCGAGTAGGCGGTCAACCCCGCAACCGGTGGCAATCATGAAAATCTTTTGCTGGAGCCCCATCAAAGCCGTTGCAGTTCTGGGGGCGCTGTTCACGCTGGCTCTGGGCGGCTGCGCCGGAACCCGGCCCCGCCCCGATACCCTGACCGTGACCATCCTCCATACTAACGATATCCACGCCCACTGGGGAGGTCTCACCCCGGACCGGCGCCCCTGTTACGCGCCGCTCTGCGAAGGAGGCCAGGGAGGGACGGTCAGGCTGGCTCAGGCGGTGGCTTCCTTTCGGCACGGCGGCTTGGCGCCGCTTCTGCTGGATGCGGGCGATCAGTTTCAAGGGACGTTGTTCTTCACCCTGCACCAGGAACGGATGGCCGCCGAGGCTCTGAACCGGCTGGCGTACGACGCCTTCGTCCCCGGCAATCACGAGTTCGATCTCGGCTGCGGCCGCTTTGAAGCGCTGGCCAAAGCCCTCGCGGTGCCGGTCCTTGGAGCCAACCTGGAATTTAGGGAGGACTCCGGAGCCAACCCGGCGCCGTGGCGGATAGTGGAGCGCAATGGCCGCCAAATCGGGATTATCGGCCTCGTCAATCCGGATACGCCCACTCTCTCTTCCCCCTGCCCCGAGGCGGTTTTCTCCACCCCCGATACGGCCCTGCGCAAATCAGCGGCCGCCCTTGACGCGGAGGGGATCGACATCATTATCGCCGTCACCCACCTGGGGATCGATGAGGACCGGCGCCTGGCCCGCACCGTCAACGGGGTGGATCTCTTTGTCGGAGGACACAGCCATTCGCTGCTGTCCAACACCCTCCCCAAAGCAGTCGGGCCCTACCCGCTGGTGGAGCGTTCTCCGGCGGGAGATCCGGTGCTGGTGGTGACGGCCGGCTACGGCGGCAGTCTGCTCGGGAAAATCGAGGTGACCTTCGACCAAGAGGGAAAGGCCCTGGCCTGGAGCGGCGAGCCGCTGCTTCTTGACAGCCATACCCTGGCCGAACTCGATGCCGGGCCGGCCGATGAGGCGCTCGTCAAGGCCTGGGAAGCCTATGCGGCGCCGGTCCAGAAACTGATGCGAACCCCCCTCGGACGAATCGTCTCGGATATCCCGGACGGCCACCCTCTGGAAACTCCCGACGTCCTTTGCTGCCGTTCCGGCGAATGCCGGAGCGGCAACCTGGTCGCCGACGCCATGCTGGCGCAATCCGGTCTCGGGGCTCAAATCGCCCTGCTCAACGGAGGAGCCCTGCGAAACTCCTTCCCCGCCGGGACGGTGACCGTGGGCGACGTCATCGGGGTGTTCCCCTTCGAAGACCACCTGGCCGTGGCGGAATTGCCCGGCGCCATCCTGCTCCAGGCACTGGAGCAGGGGCTGTCCCGCCATGGCCAGGGCGGGGGAGGCTTCCTCCAGGTCGCCGGGTTGCGGTATGCCTTCGACCCCTTCAGGAAACCGGGAGCACGCCTGCTGTCAACGTCAATCCAGGGCATGGACGGCAGATGGCGCCCGTTGAACCCGGAGGCAACCTATCGGGTGGCAACGGTGAGCTACTTGGCGGAAGGAGGAGATGGCTTCAGCCTCTTCACCAAGCTGGACTGGCGGAATACCACCCTGAAGGTGGGGGATGGGGTGCGGAACTACCTCAGCGCCCGTTCTTCCCTTACTGTGAGGATAGAGGGCCGGATCACAAAAGTCGCCGCACCATAAAAACCTTGAAACGGTTTTAAAACAAGAGGTTGTCTGCAAGGACGAGCGAAAAAATGGTTTCTTGGAGAGGATTTCTCATTGCTTCATTTCTCTCCTCCCGCCAAAAAAGGCAGGCGCCGCCAAATCCCCCTGGAAGGTTCTGAAAGCCCTTCGAAAAAGCATGGTACTTCTGAGGGAATTCCCCTTTTCCTGCCGGAAGGCGAAGCCGGAAGAACCGCAGACGCGGGAGCTGATCACCCCTTTCGGCTCCCCCAGGGCTACGCAATGCTGTTCGAAATCGAGAGCAATGGCACAGAAACCATCCTGGTGGTGCGCCGCCAACGGAAAGAAGATTTTTTCTGACCGTTCAGGACAATAGAACATCTCTGACAGCCTCCCTGACCCTAGCGCACCCCCTTCAAACCAGACCCCAAAAGGGTCCCGTTGACCTCAAAGATACACCTCGTCATGACTGCCGATGTCGAGCAGCACGATCTCCTTTTCGGTAATGAACAAAGTCAGGGTAACGCGAATGCTGGATGTGAGGCGAACCGCGTAACAACCGGTCAGTTGTCCGCTCAAAGGGTACAGGTCCAGCCGGGGTTGGAATGGATTGGTATGGAATTCATGGAGACCCCTTTCGGTACTGTTTTCGGAACCAGCAACATACCCAAAAAAACTGTCGGAAAACAATTGGTGACTTCCCGGCCAACACCTCATTCATCAAAACTGCGTCAAAGACAGGGAGCCTTCTTTCATGCAACTTTCAATTTTTAAAGCCTGATATTCTTGAATTTTTTTCAGATATCAAAATCCAAGACCTAACCCCAAGCAATTCCCCTTTTCCCCCGTCTCCCGCTTTTGTCCCCTTCATCACCGCCCCGCCGGTCACGGCGCCCTGCGGAAAGTCTCGATCAGAGCACCCAGCCGGGCGGCATCCACGGGCCGCCGGAACAGCGGCGTGGTATGCTCCTCGTAGAGGCCGGTGCTCCCTTCGAAGGTAGCCCGTCCCGCCGCGGCGAAGAAGACCCCCAGCGGGAGCCGATCGCTTTCCGAGGCCCGGCGATACGCGGCTTCGGGATCGGTCACATCATGGCCTTCGAGATAATAGGTCATTTTCCTGAACCATCCGAAGGTGTTGACCCGGTTGAAGGTGACGCAGGGCTGGAGGATGTCGACCAGGGCATAGCCCTTGTGGCGGATCGCTTGTTTGAGGATCTCGACGGTCCGGGGGATGTCCCCGGCAAAGGCTCGGGCCACGAAGGAGGCTCGCAGCGACAGGGCCAGGGTCAAAGGGTTGAGCGGTTCGCTGGCGACGCCGCGAACCTGCAAGGGGGTTTGAAACCCCCGGCTGCTGGTGGGGGAGGCCTGCCCTTTGGTCAGGCCGTAAACCATGTTGTTGTGGACGATGTGGGCGAGGTCGGGATTCCGGCGGATGGCATGCAGGAAATGGTTGCCCCCCTCGCCGTACATGTCGCCGTCCCCGCTTTCGGCCACCACCGTCAGGGCTGGGTTGGCGGCCTTGATGGCCGTGGCCACGGGCAGCGCCCGGCCGTGAAGCCCGTTGAAGAAATGGGCCGCCAGGTAGTGAGGCAGTTTGGCGGCCTGGCCGATGCCCGACACCAGCACCACCTCGGTGGGAGCGAGACCCAGTTCGGCCAGGCTCTGCTTCAGCGCCGCCAGAATGCCGAAATTGCCGCAGCCGGGGCACCAGGCAATGTCCTCGACCTCGAGATCAAAGGGGTTCTTTCCCATCATGCCCCCTCCCCTTGCAGGATCCGGCGCAAACCGGAGGCCACTTCCTCGACGGAAAAAGGCAGGCCGTTGTATTTGAGAAGGCGGTGCCGCCACCGGACCCCCCAGTGCTGCGTCAACAGCACCCCGAACTGCCCGGTGGCGTTCCCCTCCACCAGGATGGGACACTTCGCCCGCTCAAGCTGCTGCCGCGACGCCTCGGGAAGCGGAAAGACCTGCGAAAAATGGAGCGCCGCCAGATCTTGGCGCCCCAAGCATGCCAAGGCCTCGCGAACGATCTCCAGGGTTGACCCCCAGCAGACCGCCAGATGGCTCGCCCCCTCCGGGCCCAGCCACTCGGCGGGGATCGCCTTCTCCGCCAGCGAGCCGAACTTCCGGAGCCGCTTGTCGACCATCTTGATTCGCAGCTCCAGATCCTCGGTGATGTGCCCGCTCTCGTCGTGTTCGTCGCTGTCCACCCCGATCAGGCCTTCTCCCCAGCCCGGGACGCCGCGGGGGGAAATCCCGCTCGGAGTAAGGAGATAGCGCCGATAGCCGGCCGTGGTTTCGACGATGGCGGCTTGGGGCGGCGCCTCGGTCCTGAGCGGAGCGATTAGGTCGAAATGGGAATCCAGCAGGTATTGATCGGCGAGCAGAATCACCGGAACCTGGCAGCTGTCGGCCAGATCAAAGGACTCCCGGGCCAGGGCAAATCCCTGTTCCGGATTGCCTGGCGCCAGCAGCACCCGGGGGAACTCGCCGTGCCCGGCACCGAGCGCCAGCTGGAGATCCCCCTGCTCGGTCCGGGTCGGAAGGCCGGTGGCCGGTCCCGGCCGCTGGGCCAGGACCACCACCATGGGGGTTTCGGTCATGGCGGAGAGGCTGATCGTCTCGCTCATCAAAGCGAAGCCGCCTCCTGAGGTGGCCGCCATTCCCCGGGCCCCGGCATACCAGGCCCCGAGCACCATGTTGGCGGCGCCGATCTCGTCCTCCGCCTGCTCGACGAGGATGCCCGAATCGTGGCCATGCCTGGCCAGAAAGGTCACGATTCCGGTCGCCGGGGACATGGGATAGGAGAAAACGAAGTTGCAGCCGCCGGCCATGGCGCCCAGGGCGATGGCTTCGGTGCCGCTGAGATGCAGGCCCTCCCCGACTGCGGCGGGCCCTGCCAGCGCCAGAGAAACCCTTCCGGAATCTTTAAGTTTTCTTCCGGCTTCCAGACCACTTCCGGCCGCCGCGAGGTTCTTTTCGACGAGGGCCGCCTCCTTTCCGGAAAAAGAGGCTCGGACCGCGTTATCGAGGACCTCCGGGCGGCCGCCGAAAATCCCCCACAGGATGCCGGCACCGACGCTGTTCACAAACAGGGCGCCTCCCGCTTCTTGGGCCAGCCGCCTCAGCGGAACGTCCAGTATCCGCCCCCGGCCGGCCTTTTGGAGCCCGTCGCCCAGGATCAGGGTTTCAGCCTGCAACCGCTTCTCCAGACGGGAAAGCGCCTTGCCGTCGAAAACGATCGCGAGGTCGGTGCGATCCGACCAGGCCCTGACCGGCCCGGAACCGATCCGCAACAGGGTGGAATTGCTGCCGCCGCGGATCCGGGACATGAATTCCTGGCCGGAGAAAACACAATATCCCTCCTGCCGGAACGCCTCGGACAGAAGGGCCTCCACCACCTGCAACCCCTGCCCCGCTTCCCCGGCCAGCAGAAGGTTCCATTCGCCTCTTTCGAAATTCGACCCGCCGCTCATTTTTTTGTAAATCCTTTCCGCGCAAAAGGTCCCTGGCCCCGGATGGAAACTAGCCTTGTTGCAACGCAGTGACCAGCGAGCGGTATTTCACCTGGATCTGTTTTTTGTCGAAATCATCGAATTCCTGGAGCATGGTCCGTTCCTCCTGCTCGGAAAAGTATTTTTCCATGGCCGGGAAGAAGTGCTTGTCCTCCTTGTCGATGTGCCGGGGATAGATCTCGATCCAGGCTTGGAGTTTTTCGAGAATCGTTTCGAGAACATCGACCCCTTTCAGAGATTGCTCATTGGCCTGGGAGATTTCATCCAGCGCCTTCCGGCTGAGCGCATGTTCTTCGATAAGTTCCTCCATCAGCGCCCTTTCGCTTTTCGTCAGTGGTTTACCGGCGCAGTCCCGGAAATAGATGTCCTCTTCCTTCCCGTGGTGGGTGCCGTCGGTATAAAACCTCATGAAATCGACCACCGCTTCGAGAAAACCGGGGGCGACCTGGCCCGCCGTCCTGAATTCCGGGATTTTGCGGCGGATGAGGTCAATCATTTTCTCGATGAGACGGTGTTCGATCATCAACGGTCCTCTCGGTTTCATCGCGCCTCCTTTCATCTCCTGGGTTTCCGCCAGCGACCTGGCTGCAAGGGGGAATACTCTAAAATTCTATCAGACCTTGCGATTCCTACAGATTTCCGGTTCAGGGTCACGGCTCGCCCAGGTCCTGAGAAAAGCCTCCGGTTCCGGCACATAGAATTGGGAACTGCGGCATGGCACTCAAAAAAAACAACTCGGGGCCGAAAATTCCGGGGGCATCCAACTCAAAAACTGAAATACGGAATTTTTTATATTGCCCCCCAGAATTCCCTCGGGATTATCAACAAACCACAATCCCAGGTGGCAGTGAATCTTCTCCATGACCGGCGCTTCGATGATGAAACAGGCGATCTTCATCTCCGCTTCGCACTTTGGGTATTCCAGGGGATGAAGCTCCCACATGATGCATTCCCGCAACCCTGTGGGTGAGAGTATCTCTTTGGGGCTATGACCGGAGAGGTCCACTATCTCCCCCCCCTGCATCCGCTCCCACCGTTTCAAGGCCTGCCTCCCCAATCACCGCTTACGCTACCGCCCTCCCCCGGTTCAATTCCCAAAAGCTGGCCTTAAAATTCTGCGTGACGAAAGAATGCGCAATTTTCAAGAATGTGCCTCCGGCCCAAAAAATCTGAATCAGAAAAAAAATTCCTTTTTTACAACGTGATGCTTTTTTGAAATCTTGGATAGATTTGTTTTTGTTCGCATTCAAAGAAAAAATCGCATTTACCATACAGCCATTACTTTTACATCTAAAATAATTTCATAACGATACCTTTTTAGAATAAATATATTTTATTATCTATTTAAAAAAAGCTGTTGTTTTTTATTTTAAATTTTTTTGGTATAGTATCTTGGAATTTTAAAGGCATTTCTTGTTTTTACAAAAGGATATTCTTGTTAACCATTTTA
>JAFGOW010000117.1 GCA_016926265.1 Deltaproteobacteria bacterium
CCGGAATGCCGCCGCCGGTTCGGGTGGATTTCATAGAGCGGCAAACTGTCTGACCGCAGGGAGTTTTTGCCGCTCCCCGAACCGGCGCCGGCATGGAGGGCAACCGCCGCCCTTCGGCGGGCCAGTCAACGGGGCGCCCTTTTTCGCTTCCTTTTTGGGCGCGCAAAAAGGAAGGGGGCGCGGGGCGGAGCCCCGGTGCAGAAGCTGAGAGGAATAATTCAGCTGCCAGTCTCGAAAGCAGCTCACTGCTGAATTGAAGCCTTTTGTTTCGCCTTACCGGGAGTTTCGGAAAAGGGAAAATTACCAGAAGGAGGTGGAGAACAGGTAGAGGTTGTAGCCGAGGTAGCAGGTCAGCAGCGCCCCGCCCTCCCAGCGATTGATGCGCCCCGGCCCCCGGAATCCATAGCCGAAGACGAACAGCGACACCGTCAAAACCGCCATGACAACCAGATCGCGGGAAAAGACCTCCGGTCCCGCGGCCAGGGGCCGGATCAGCCCGGCGATCCCGACCACGGCCAGGGTGTTGAACAGATTGGAGCCGAGGATGTTGCCGAGGGCGATGTCGTGCTCGTTCTTGCGGGCCGCGATAACCGACGAGGCCAGCTCCGGCAGGGAGGTGCCGACCGCGACGATGGTCAGCCCGATGATCAGGTCACTGACCCCGAAGGACCGGGCCAGCTCCACCGCGCCCCAGACCAGGATCCGGGAACTGAAGATGAGCAGCAGCAACCCAACACCGATCCAGAGCAGAGCCTTGCGGATCGGCATCGGATGGCCGACCAGCTCCCGCTCCATCTCCTGACCGAGGGTATCCCCCTCCCTCCTCACCCCTTGAACGATGGTCCAGGCCATCAGACCCAGGAACACCCCCATCAGGACCACGGCCTCGATCCGGGTGAGGAGGCCATCCCAAAGCTGCCAGGCGGCCAGGACGGAGACGGCGGTCAGCATCGGCAATTCCTGGCGCAGCACCCGGGAATTGACCGCGATGGGGCTGATCAGCGCCGCCAGTCCGAGAATCAGGGCGATGTTAGTGATGTTCGAGCCGTAGGCATTGCCGAGGGCGATGCCGGAGCTCCCCTCCATGGCCGCCAACGCCGAAACCGTCATCTCCGGCGCCGAGGTGCCGAAACCGACCACCACCATGCCGATCAGCAACGGCGGCACGCCGAAATGCCGGGCCGCGGCCGCGGAACCCTCCACGAACCGGTCGGCGCTCAAGACCAGGAATATCAGGCCACAGGTTATAGCAAACAAAGCGACGATCATGGCACCCCTCCTCCCCGGCACAATCGCTTTCCCGACAATATACCCTATTCCCTAATTTTTGCAGCTTTCCCCCTAACGCTGCTCAGAACGCATCTCTCCCAGCACATCTCCCATGCCGAGTACATTTTCCACCGCGCCGCGGAGCAGCCGGTTTTCCCCATCAAGGCAGACGAAGACAGCGCCGCCGCCGGTGTCGAACACCTCGGGATCGAGAATCACCCGGAACAACCCTGGGCATTCTCTGAAAAAATCCCGCTGTTTGGAGACGCCAGAACCCGCGGCCTCGATCCGGATCTCCGAGGCGCCGCCGCGGACGAAAGTCGGCAGCGACAAGGGATGACCGGGAGCAGGGTGCCCGTAGAATCCGGAACGGAAATTCACAAAACCGGTCAAAAAATCGGCCGGAGCAGACCCCTCCCCCATGCTCCAAACCGCCCCCCTCCCCGCGCGCCCG
The DNA here is from genome assembly GCA_016926265.1 of Deltaproteobacteria bacterium. Lineage (GTDB taxonomy): Bacteria > Desulfobacterota > Desulfuromonadia > Desulfuromonadales > JAAYDE01 > JAAYDE01. Next base: position 1,724 of record JAFGOW010000117.1, read on the forward strand.
TTTTTGATCCGAAGGTAGCGAACCAGCCGCTGCTGGTAGTCGAAATCATATCGCTTCACCTGAACATCCAGGTCGCTGCCATTCTTTTTGGTTCTCTCGTATTCGAAACGCAGCGGCCGATATTTCCCGTCCGGACCCCGTTCCATAACCGTCTGATAGGTCTGGCGGCGATGGCCGGAGAGTTTGGCGGCGATTCCCATGGTAGCGGCAGCCAAAACCGCACGAAAGCGTCCCTCCCCGATTTCCTCGAAACGGAACTCGGCCTCACCGACCCGATCGAATTTCAACACGCCGATATCGTAACGACAAACCTCGCCGTTGGAGACCGGGGCAGCTTGCCTCCGCACCGCCTGACCCGGTTCAGAATGAGACCACAAGCGTCCGCAGGGGGAGCAAAGCAGCAAAAAGGTCATAACCAAACTGAGCGGTTTTTTCACCGGATTTCACCTCTTCTTGGAATTTTTTATTCCGACCGTGATAATGGACCGTATCGGTGAAAGTGTTACAGGGAAAACGGAGGGGACAGGGAAACGGATACATGACGACCGGGATAGGACTGCGATACCGGCTCCGGTGGGCCTAAAACAACAAAGGAATGATTGGAACCGGAAGGAACCAGCGTTTATAATATCGGAAAATCTCCAAAAAAAAATTGGACTTTTGGAGCTGTTCTAAACCCTTATCTTTGACGCTATCCGCCGCTTCGGGATGAAACGCTACATCCGTATCGGCATCACGCATCCCCTGGTGGGGGAACAAAACAATTTCATCCGCCCTGAAGATATGAGAGGGGCGATTCAAAGGCTCTGCTCCTTCCGAACCCTCTTTGACGAACAGGGTGTCAGCCCCGGTCTCGACTGCGGATTCCCGTTTTGCCGCTTCACCTCCGAAGAGATCGATTGGCTCAACGGTTTCGAATACCCACCAGGGTTTCAATGCGGTCCGGGCCCCGATATCGCCCCCGACCTGAGCGTTTTTCACTGTCTGCCGCTTGCCAGTTACAGCCGGCGATCCCTGCGGGAATTCCGCTCCCTTAAGGAAATGAACGAGCATTTCCAACAGATTCACAAGCAGATCGGAAAGGGGGCAGTCGGGATCTTTGATGAGTGCGACGGCTGCCGACACCGCGAAAAAGGAATCTGCTCCGGCGGCGGCCGGTGCCAAATACTCCACCGGCGTCTCATCGGCGCCGACAAATCATGAAAAGGGTCCAAGACCCGGCCCTGCTTTCCTCCCCGAAGTCTTTTACCGGGAAGCCGAGATGGGGATCCATCGTGAGGCAACGGCCGTTTTAAAAAATACTCTGGAAACTTCCCCGGGGGAAAAATTGACAAGACAGAATCTCTTTTCGTCATACGGCAACCTTCAGGAAAACCAGACTTTATTCCTGCTTTCGTTTCGGGCGGTCGGATTTTCAGGGTGCTTCCTCTGCCGACAAAAGAGAACCTCGCCAGAAAACCTGCCGATTCAAACCTTGCATTCGGTTTCCGGCGACCAGGCAACTTACGGCGGAGGAACTGCCGCCGCCGAAAAAGGAAAGAACCCCGATTGCCGTGGTAAACTAAAAAATTCCTGCTACTTTTTGTCATGAGACGGAAACGGCGGATTTTTAACATTGCAGTCAGAGGTAAAACGTGGACAACAATATCCTGGTCCTTCAGGACGAACCTGAGCTGCCGGTTCCCCGCGGCGAAAAAGAGGAGCCCTGGCTGATCCTGATCGCCGACGACGACCAGGACGTGCATGAGGCGACGCTATTCACCCTCCGCGACAGCATCATTCTGGGCCGGCCACTGGAGTTCTTCCACGCCTATTCAGGCCGGGAAACCGTGGAGGTGCTCCGCGCCAACCCCGGCATCGCGCTGGTCCTTCTGGACGCGGTCATGGAGACGGAACGGGCCGGCCTCTCCGCGGTCCGGGTCATCCGCGAGGAACTCGGCCTGGAGGATCTGCGCATCATCCTGCGAACCGGGCAGCCGGGCCAGGTTCCGGAGCTGGACACCATCACCAAGTACGACATCAACGACTACAAGACCAAGAGCGAGCTGACCCGGACCAAGCTCATCACGACGATTGTCAGCGCCCTGCGCTCCTGGCAACAGATCCAGAGGATTCAAGGCAGCCGCCGCGGGCTCGAAAAGATCGTCCAGGCCAGCAACCAGTTCATCCAGGAACAGGGGCTTCAGGATTTTGCCGAGGGGGTCATCACCCAGATGGCCGGCCTCCTGGATCTGGAGCCCGAAGGGATCGTCTGCGTCTCCTCCGGTTCCCCGCCGCCGGGAAAACCCCAGCCGGAGATCCGCGTGATCGCCGCCGCCGGCCATTTTCGGGGCCTGATCCATAAAAACATCCGGGAACTCGCCAATCCGGCCATCGTCGAGGCCATCCTTCACGCCATGCTGGAAAAGAAAAACCAGTTGGGGAAAAACAGCATCACGGTCTATTTCGACGATCCGTCGGGAAGAGGATTCGCCACCTGGATCAACTCGCCGCGACCCCTCAAAGAGGTGGACACCGACCTGCTGGAGATTTTCTGCACCAACATCTCCCTGTGCGCCAGCAACATCGAACTGGTCAACCGCCTCAAGGAACAGGCCTGGGAGGACCCGACCCTGAAGATCGCCAATCTGGCCGCCCTGCTGGAAAAAATCCGCCAACTGCTCGAGATGGAGCCGGCCGCGGAAAATACCCTGCTGGTTCTGGACATCGACGGCTTCAACCAGATCAACGAAATGCTGGGCCACGAATACGGGGACGCGGTGCTCCGCTCCCTGGCCGACCGGCTGCGCGGTCTGCTCGGCCCGAACGCCTTTCTGGCCAGGATCTCGGCCGACGTCTTCGCGGTCGTGGCGGCGCCCGATCTGCTGACCCCGGAACTGCTGGGCCGCCTGTCGTCCATGAATGTCCAAACCTCCAGCGGCGAAAGGACGCTCTCCATCTCGATGGGGATCACCGAAGTGACGCCCGGCCGGGAGGACGCCTCGGCCCATCTCCGCAACGGCTACATCGCCCTCAAGCGGGCCAAGGCCGAGGGTCTCGGCCAGACCGTCCGCTACTCCGGCGCCATCGGCGCCGAAACCAGGGCCCGCATCCAACTACTC
>JAFGOW010000118.1 GCA_016926265.1 Deltaproteobacteria bacterium
GTTCTGGCCGGCAGACATTGCCGGATGAAATCGGGACTGCTCGCCTCGATGCTGAAACCCCCTTCCGAAAGGCGGGAGGAAGAGGAGGCGTTGCGTTTCGCCCTCAAGGAACTGACCTTCGTCGGTCTCCAGGGGCAGGCGACCCAGAAGGCCGGCAGCCTCTCCTACGGCAACCAGCGGCTGCTGGAGATTGCCCGGGCGCTGGCCACGGAACCACGGCTGCTGATACTGGATGAGCCGGCCGGGGGGATGAATGAACAGGAGACTGAGGCACTTCTTGGGCTGATCGGCAAACTGCGGGAGCGGGGATTGACGATTCTGCTCATCGAGCATGATATGAGCCTGGTGATGCGGGCCTGCGAACAGTTGGTGGTGCTCGAATACGGCTGCAAGATCGCCCAGGGGCCGCCGCAGGCGGTCAAGAGCGATCCGAGGGTCATCGAGGCCTATCTCGGAGTCGATTGACAAACTTGCAACGGTTTTATAAACACCCTGCTTAAACGACCGGTTTTCATGATTCTCAAGATCGACAAGCTGCGCGTCAAATACGGCCAGGTGGAGGTGCTGCACGGCATCCATCTCCAGGTGGGGAAGGGTGAGATCGTGGCCATACTCGGCGCCAATGGCGCCGGGAAATCCACCACCCTGCTGGCGGTCAGCGGCTTGGTCAAACCGAGCGTCGGTTCCATTTTCCTCAATGATGTCCCGCTCCATCAGTGCAGCGCCCACCGCATCGTGGAACTGGGGGTGGCTCAGGTTCCCGAGGGACGGCGGGTGTTCGGCACTCTCACCGTGATGGAGAACCTGCGGCTCGGCGCTTTCACCAACCGCGATTCCGCCAAGATTGAGCGTACCCGGGATTGGATCTACGAGCTGTTTCCGGTGCTGGCTCAGCGCCGCGATCAGCTGGCCGGCACCCTTTCCGGCGGCGAACAGCAGATGCTGGCCATCGGCAGGGCGCTGATGGCCGATCCCAAGGTGCTGCTGCTCGACGAGCCGAGCCTCGGGTTGGCGCCGATTTTGGTCAAGACGATCTTCAAGACCATTCAGGAGATCAACCGGGCCGGGGTCACTATCCTGCTGGTGGAGCAGAACGCCCGGGCGGCGCTGAAACTCGCCCACCGTGGCTACGTCTTTGAGGTCGGGAAGGTGGTGCTGGAGGATTCGGCGGCGGCGCTGCTGGAAAATCCCAACGTCCAGAACGCCTACCTCGGCGGTGGGCACCCGACCTGATCCCCGTGCTTTCCATGAGGGACCGGAAGGGTCTGAAATGGCGGTTCGGTGTTGACATCGGAGGGGATTCTTGCTAAATTTTCCCCCGTTTCAATGGGGGATCGTCTAGCGGCAGGACTACGGACTCTGACTCCGTCTACCAAGGTTCGAATCCTTGTCCCCCAGCCAAAGAAAAACGGGCACCCGGGAGCTTGCTCCGGGTGCCTTTTTTCGTGGCCGGCGGTGGCCGCACTGGAAAAGGGGGATAAAATTTCCCAGCAATTTGAAAAAATGTTTTATAAATTGTAAAATCCCGAGAGAAACCGCCACGGGAAAGGGGTCGTTGGGGAACTCCGGGATGAAAAGGTCACTGCTAGCTTGCGACTATTTGAGATGAAAAGGTCCAATCCATGGTCAAGGTTCATGTTCTAAGGGGAAACAACGCTCCCGCCACCCCATACCAGTTTCCCGAGGGTTACACCGTCGGGGAATTTTTCTGCAAGGACTTTGTTGCGTTTCCCATTTCACCCGTAAGGATTCTAGTCAACGGTCGCGCCCCCTCCCTCCAGGATTGTCTCAACGATGGGGATGAAATCTGTTATCTCGTCGAGCCTGAAAAAACACCTTCCAACCACTGACAGCCAGTCTTTTAGACCATCCTTTTTTCACCTTTTAAGGGTGGTAGTCCTTCAGAAACATCCTGCCTGTTTGGAATTATCCCGGATGTCTCCAGCGCACCGCGATAACACCTGAACCTGCCACGGCGATTTCTTTTCATTTTCTCTTTATAACAGCTTAATTTTTTTAGTGACATGAATAATGATTTGGTACATTTTAAGATCCAAGCCTTCATCGTTCCCCCAACCCCTTGGAAGGGGGAGTTTCTTTTCTACGGCCGGGATTGGCAAGCCGCCGATAATTTTGTATCCATTTCTTAGGGCGCGTGGCTGGATCTTTTAAATATTCGAAATTTTATTGGGTCAGCTCTGCCCTATCCGGATGCCCTTCGCACCGGGGTCGATGGCGGCTTCCCAAGGATTGAGGAGAGACAAAAGACTGTTTGCACGGTTTTTGCTTTATGAATGAGGTTGTTTTTTTAATCGGGGAATTTTTTCCCAAATCCAATGACAGGAGGCTTTTTATGAAGCGCGGATTCTTTTGTTGGGTGGTTGTTTTCTGTTGTGTTTTTTTGTCGGATTCCGCTGCACGGGCCGCGAACGGCGCTTTTTATTTCGGTCTGCACGGCGGCGGGGTGATATTGAGGGATCTCGAGGAAAACCTGACCAGCGAAATCGAGATGAAGGAGGGATACGGTCTCGGTGCGGTGGCCGGTTATACGCTGAAAAATTTCGACCGGGCCAACCTCCGTTTTGAAGGCGAAGTGACCTTTCGGAAGAACGACACCGATCGGGCTCGGGATTGGCCGACGGCCGGTGCTGATTCCAAAATTGACGGGGATGTCTCCTCCCTGGCGGTGATGTTCAACGTCGCCGTGGATTTCATTAACCAGACCCCCTTCACTCCTTACATCATGGGAGGGCTTGGCGGCGCCAGGGTGTCTTTCAATGATTTTGAGATCGATGGTTTGGGGCTCATTTTAGATGACCATGACACGGTTTTGGCCTACCAACTGGGCGCGGGCTGCGCTTTCACTCTGACCAACCACCTCTTTCTCGACCTGGGATACCGGTTTTTTGCCACCCGGGACGCGGATGTCACGGCTGCGGACGGCACCTCAGGGGGTATCAATTACCGCAGCCACAATGTCATGTTGGGGCTGCGTTTTTCTTTCTAAGCCTGGCGCTTGGCCGTTTTTGGGCTGGGTCGAAAGACTCAGCCTTTTTTCTTGCAGAACTGCGCGCCTCGAAACAGGTCTGCCAGGCGGTTCCCCAGGTTTTTGAAAATTCGGTTGGAATTTCGCCTTGTCCGGCGGCGGATTATTCAATAAAATGATCCTTCTAAATATTGGAATATCTTTAAAGATGTCGGAATGAAGGCCATTATCAAAGTTTTATTTGTATTCGTGGTCCTGGTTTGTGCCGGCTGCGGGGTGGGGAGCCTGTCGCGCAACCTGTCCCTGGCCATTCTGAACCAGGAGGATCCCGAAATCGTCCGTCTCGGGGCGCCTGCCTACCTGTTGCTGGTGGACGGTTTCATTGAAGGGGACCCCGATGACGAGGACCTGCTCTGCATGGGAGCGGCCCTTTACAGCATCTATACCACGGTTTTTGTCGATGATCCCGAGCGGGCTTCGAAGCTGGCCGCGCGGGCCGAGCACTACGGGGAGCGGGCCTTGTGTGAATGGAACAGTTCGGGCTGCGGTTTGAAACGCCGTTCCTATGAGGGTTTCGCCGCCGGCCTCAAGGAACTGGACGACGACGATGTGCCGGCCCTGTATGCCTTCGCCGTCAGTTGGCTGCTGGCGATCAAGGTCAACAGCTCCGATTGGAAGGCGCTGGCCGACCTTCCCAAGGTGGAACTGGCGTTGCGGCGTCTTATCGAACTGGATGAGACTTACGAGCGCGGCAGCGCCCACCTCTACATGGGGATGCTGCAGACGGTGCGGCCGCCGGCTTTGGGAGGCCAGCCGGAGGAGGGGCGACGCCATTTCGAACGGGCGCTTGAACTCTCCGGAGGGAAAGACCTCGCCGTCAAGGTGGAGTACGCCCGCAACTATGCCCGCCTTCTGTACGACCGCGAGTTGCATGACCGGCTCTTGAATGAGGTGCTGGACGCCGATCCCAGGGCGCCTGGACTGACTCTTTTCAATGTGCTGGCCCAGGACCAGGCCCGGAAGCTGCTGGAGAGCGGCAAGGATTATTTTTGACCGGGGGCGGAAAACCCGCTTTTTTACGATTCAGGGAGGTTGGATTGAAGGGGAAAATAATACGGCTTTTGGCGGTTGCCGCCCTGGTTTCAATGGCTTCTGCAGGCGTGGGGCGGGCCGAGATCATCAAGCTGGCCACCATTGCCCCCGAAGGTTCCCTGTGGATGCAGGGGATGCGCAAAGGGGCCGACGAGATTAAACAGCGGACCGCAGGGCGGGTTCAGATCAAGCTCTTCGGCGGCGGCGTAATGGGAAGCGAAAACAGCATGCTGCGCAAGATCCGTGTCGGGCAGCTCCACGGCGGCGCCTTCACCGCCGGCGGGTTGTCGGGGGTCTGTTCCGATTTGCGGATTTACGGCCTGCCGATGGTGTTTCGTTCCTTCGAGGAGGTCGATCAGGTCCGTTCCCGCATGGACAAGGCGCTACTGGCCGCATTGGAAACTGCCGGTTTTGTCAGCTTCGGTTTCGGGGAAGGGGGCTTTGCGCTGCTGATGTCCCATGAACCGGTCCGGACCCTTGAGGACATGAAAGGGAAAAAGGTCTGGATTCCCGCCGACGACCGCATCAGCGAAGTGGCGATGAAACATCTTGGTCTGTCGCCCGTGGTGCTCCCCATCACCGACGTTTTGACGGGGCTTCAGACCGGATTGCTCGATATCGTTGAAACCTCGCCCATCGGGGCCATCGCCTTCCAGTGGCACGTCAAGACCCGTTATATTACCGACGCGCCGCTGGCCTATCTGTTTGCTACCCTGGTGATCGACAAGAAAGTCTTCGATCGCCTCGCTGCCGCTGACCGGGATATCGTGCGGGAAGTGATGACCCGAATTTATGCCGGCTTCGACCGTCAGAACCGCGCCGACAACCAGGCCGCTTTCGAGGCTCTGATCGCCCAGGGGCTCCAGGTGGTTCAGCCGCCCGCTTCCGAACTCTCCCGTTGGCGCGAGAAATCGGCCCTGGTGAACCGCAGCCTGGAAGAGGAAGGCGCTTTCAACGCGGCCCTCTACCGCCAGATGCAGGGGCATCTGGCGGAATTCCGCAAACGGTGACAGCATCAGACACTTTTCCATCGGATAATTGGAAAAAAAAAACAGACTTGCCATGGAATTGCTGTCGCGACTGCGCCGCATCGGGACCCTGATCGAAGATGGGCTGCTGATTCTGTTTCTGGCCACCATGATCCTTTTGGCCTGCGGCCAGATTCTGCTGCGCAATCTGTTCAGCATCGGGCTGGTGTGGGCCGACGGCCTGCTCCAGATCTCGGTTTTGTGGCTTGGGCTGCTGGGGGCCATGGCGGCCAGCCGCGACGACAACCACATCAACATCGATGTCCTGACCCGATTTTTCCCGCCCCGCTGGCAAATACCTTTCCGCCTGGTGAGCCATCTCTTCACCGCCTTGGTCTGCGGCGTGATCGCCTGGCAGTCCTATCTGTTTGTGAAAAGTGAATTCATTTTCGGAACCGCCGGAGTGGGGAACTGGCCGGTCTGGGTTTTCCAATCGATTCTTCCCCTGGGTTTCGGGCTGATCTCCTATCGCTATGTCCTCAATTTCTTCGTACTGCTGGGCCGGTTCCGCAGCGCAGGGGAGGGGGGGGAAACCTGATGTTGGCCGCCCTGCTGCTCCTGTTGCTGGCCTTGGTGGGCACACCGCTGTTTGTCATTATCGCCGCGGCTGCGCTGTGGGGCTTTCATTCCAGCGGCGTCGATCTCAGTGTCGTTGCCATCGAAATCTACCGGATCGCGGAAACCCCGGTGCTGCTGGCCATCCCCCTCTTTACCTTCGCCGGCTATCTGCTGAGCGAAAGTCAGGCGCCGCAGCGGCTGATGCGGTTGACGCAATCCCTGATCGGGTGGCTGCCGGGGGGGCTGGCTATCGTTTCCCTGGGGGTGTGCGCCGTTTTCACCGCCTTCACCGGCGCTTCCGGCGTGACCATCATTGCCTTGGGTGCCCTGCTCTATCCCGCCATGGAGGAAGCCGGTTATCCTCAAAAATTCAATCTCGGCCTGGTGACCACCTCCGGGAGCCTCGGTTTGCTGTTCGCTCCGTCGCTGCCGCTGATCCTTTACGGGATCGTGGCGCAGCAGATGAACCTGGGGCAGCCGGTCGCCATCGAGGACCTCTTTCTGGCCGGGATTTTTCCGGGGCTGCTGATGCTGGTGATGCTGTCGGCCTGGAGTATCTGGACCAACCGCGGTCATCGCATCCCGCTCCGGGAATTCCGGTGGCGGGAGGTCGGGAACTCGGTGCGGGCCGCGGCGTGGGAATTGCCGTTGCCGGTTTTTGTCCTGGGGGGCATCTACGGCGGGTTTTTTGCGGTATCCGAGGCGGCGGCGATGACCGCTCTCTATGTGCTTATCGTCGAGGTCCTGATTCTGCGGGAGATTCCCCTGCGGCGCCTGCCCGCCGTGATGCGCAAATCGATGGTCCTGGTCGGCGGCATTCTGGTCATCCTGGCGGTTTCCCTCGCCTCCGCCAACTACATGATCGACGCAGGGATTCCGAACCGGCTGTTCGAAATCATCAACGCCCACGTCAGCAGCCGTCTTGCCTTCCTGGTGCTGCTCAACATCTTTCTGCTGGCGCTGGGGGCGTTGCTCGACATCTTCTCGGCCCTGGTGCTGGTCGTCCCCCTGATCTTGCCCGTGGCGGTGGGGTACGGCATTCACCCCGTCCACCTCGGGATTATCTTTCTGGCCAACATGCAGATCGGCTATCTGACCCCACCGGTGGGACTCAACCTTTTTATCTCTGGCTACCGTTTTAACAAACCGATCAGCGAGGTCTACTGGTCCACCCTCCCATTTTTTGTGATTCTGCTCTGCTCGGTGTTGGTGATCACCTACTGGCCGGCGCTCTCCCTGGTCCTTCTCGGGTGACACCCACGCCGCTGTTCCCTGGTAAAATTGAATTCTGGTTTCGGCGGGATCTTCCCGACGGATCCGATCAAAGTCATTTTCATCCGGAACCTCCGGATGAAATCAAGGTTCGGTTGTTATGACACCTCCCCCTGGTCTGCTGATTTATTCCCAGCGTTTCAGCGCCTACTCCTACGGGGACTTCCACCCCTTCAAGGTGCAGCGGTACCGCATGACCTTCGAGTTGATGCGGGCGCTTAGGTTGTGCGATCCGCCCCAGGTGCAGATGAGGGAGTGCCCTTTGGCGCGGGAAGAGGAGTTGCTGCGCTTCCATCGGGGTGATTACCTGACGGCGTTGGCCGGATTCAACGGCAGTGGGTGCGGCGGGGCCGATTTTTATTTCGGCCTCGGGGATGTTGAAAACCCGGTTTTCGAGGGGGTCTACGATTGGGCGCGGCTGGCCTGCGGCGGCACCTTGGAAGCGGTGCGGCGGGTTAACGACGGCTCCTGCCGCCTGGCTTTCAATATGGCGGGGGGTTGGCATCACGCCCAGGCGGCGCGGGCCGCCGGTTTCAGCTATCTCAACGATGCGGTGGTGGCCATTAAGGAACTGGTGAGGCGCCGCAAGCGGGTCGCCTATGTCGATCTCGACGCCCATCACGGCGACGGGGTCCAGAATGCTTTTTACGACAGCAACCGGGTGCTGACGATTTCGATCCACGAAACGGGGCGGGATTTTTTCCCCCAGACCGGCATGGTTCGAGAGATGGGGCGGGGCAAAGGCTACGGCTATGCCGTCAATGTGCCGCTGCTTCCCCATTCCGACGATGTCATCCTGGAGCAAGCCCTGCGGCGGGTAGTGCTGCCGTTGGTGACGGCCTTTAAACCCGATCTGTTGATCACTCAGATGGGCGCGGACTGCCTGCGAACCGACCCGTTGACCCGCCTGGAAGGGACCACCGGCTTTTTTGAACTGGCGGCCCGCTCCTTTCTGCGGACCGGCCTCCCCTGGGTGATCCTCGGTGGCGGCGGTTACGACTGGCTCAACGTGGCCCGCGCCTGGTCCCTGGTCTGGGGGACGGCGTTGGAGGTTCCGCTCCCGGACGAACTGCCCGAGGCCTTCCAGGATTTGTTGGCCGAGCAGGGAATCAGGGCTTACCGTCTGCGGGATCTGCCCCACACCGCCTTGCCCAGCGATTTTTACCCCGCCCAGCAATCGTTTGAAAAAGTTCTGGAGTTTCTGGAACGGAAGCTGTTTCCCCTCCACGGGCTGCAACCGGGGGAGGGCTTATGACCCCACCGTCCTGCCTCGATGCCGGCACCCATACTCTCAATTCGCTCCTCGACATCAACCGCCTCGGCGCCGCAGAGAAAGAGGCATGCTATGCCGCTCTGCTCCCCGAGGGCATTTTTTCCGAGTTTGGCATCGACCCTGAAACTCTGTGCGGAACGGAGGATGGTCTGCGCAAGGTGGAAATAATCGCTCCCGAAGGGCTGGGACTGGTGAGAATCGAGGTGCGTCTGGCGCCGGCGGACCGCGATTGCCTCTTTTTCACCGAGCTGGCCGATACCCAGTATCTCCAGCTCGAACTCTCCTTTTTTCTCACCAACGATCCGGCCGCGCCCCGCTTCGACATCGACCGGGACGCTTCGGGGCGCGATAATCATTTCGGTTCCTGCCGCCGCAACATCGCTGAGGAGATTCGGGCCTTCAATGCGGGCCTCGCCCCCCATCAGGTGCGGCGGGGGAAAGGGCTGTTCCGTCCCTTCCTCCCCAAACTGGAGGTTTTCTCCAAAGCCCTGGGGGCCGAGATGATCGTTACCGAGGCGCTCTGCTACGCCAATGCCATTCAATATGAAAGGCACGGTTTCGACTATGTCACTGGGAAAGCGCTGATGCGGTGGATTGATCGGGAATTCCAGCCCGGCGGCCTTCTTTTCCGGCGGCTGGACGGCTCCTCTCCGTTTCGGGCGCCGGGGATGGAGAAAACGGTCCGGGGGAGAAGCTGGGCGATCCATGACGGGATCATGGACCAGCCCTGGGATGAGGTCCGGATGTACAAGCGGCCTGGCGTCGAGGCCGGCATCGACACCTTTCCCGCCAGAATATATTGATCTCTACACTTTCGAGAAGGAGCGCCGGGATGCTGGGATTTAGAATCGGGGATATCGTTTTTATTGTTTTGATCTGTCTCCTGATTGCGGGGCTGGTGGCCCTTTCCAATCATTTCAAAAACCGTTGAAAGGCGGTTTGTCGAATGGCGGGTGTCGGGCCGGCCGTGGAACCGGGTTTTTCTGATTTTGGCGGGGCGAGGAGGGGAGGCCCTGCTCTTTCCCGAGTTGGAACCACGCCTGTCAAAAAAGAGTCTCTCCCCCGCAGCAGGGGATGCAAAGGGCTCTTGAAATCGGAACGCAAACCAAGGATAATCGGCCTCCCAAACTGTTTCAAAACCCCAATATGTCACAGAAGAGGATGAGAAGATGAATCCCCTTGCCGTCGAGCTCAATTCCACCCTGGCCGCCCGCAGCCCCCATGTCTTGGAAATGCTTTCGCAGATGGGGAAGAATCTGTTCTTCCCCAAGGGGATCCTTTCCCAGTCGGCGGAGGCCAAGGCCAAGGCCCACCGGTTCAACGCCACCATCGGCATCGCCACCGAGGGGGACAAGCCGATGTACCTCCCCTGCATCCACAAACATTTTGCCGAGTACGACCCCTCCCAGCTCTACCCCTATGCGCCCCCCGCGGGCAAGCCCGAGCTGCGGCAACTGTGGCGCGAGAAGATGCTTCGGGAGAACCCGAGCCTCAAGGGCAAGCATTTCAGCCTGCCTATTGTCACCAACGCCCTGACTCACGGACTTTCCATGGTCGGGGATCTGTTTGTCGACCCCGGCGATCACCTGATTCTTCCGGACCAGATCTGGGGCAATTACCGCCTCACCTACGGGGTGCGAAATCAGGGCGTGTTCAGGCAGTTCCCCTTTTTCAACAGCGCCGACGGCTTCAATGCCGACGGCTTTCGGACGGTGTTAACCGCCACCGCGCGGGAGAAGGGAAAAGCGGTGGTGATACTTAACTTTCCCAACAACCCCACCGGATACACCCCCACCGTCGCCGAGGGGGAGGCCATCGTGACGGTTATCCGCGAGGTGGCCGAGGCCGGCTGCAATATTGTCGCCGTAACCGACGACGCTTATTTCGGTCTCTTTTACGAGGATTCCCTCAGGGAATCGCTGTTCGGCCGGCTCGCCAACCTCCATCCCAGAATTCTGGCGGTCAAGATCGACGGCGCCACCAAGGAGGAGTTCGTCTGGGGTTTCCGGACCGGATTCATCACCTTTGCCGACGGCCATGGCGGGGAAGATCGGACGGCGGTGGAGATTCTGGAGAAAAAGGCGATGGGGCTGATCCGGGCCACCATCTCCAACTCCCCCCATCCCTCCCAGACCTTCGTTCTGGAGGCCCTGCGTTCTCCCGACTACCCCCGCGAAAAGGAGCAGAAGCTTCAAATCCTCAAGGCTCGCGCCATGGAGGTGAAACGGGTTCTGAGCCGGGATGAATTCCGGCAGGCCTGGGATTATTACCCTTTCAATTCCGGCTATTTCATGTGCCTGAAGTTAAAGAAGGTGGATGCCGAGGCGTTGCGGGTCCATCTGCTGGAACGCTACGGCGTCGGTACCATCGCCAACAACGCCACCGATCTGCGGATCGCTTTTTCCTGCATCGCCAAGGAAAACATCGCGGAGCTGTTCGATCTGATCCACCAGGGGGTCAAGGATCTTTCCTGAATCAAAGGCCGGCATTGCCGGCCTTTATCGTCTGGGAATCACAGGGAGGCCGCGGGATGAGAAACGACATCTCGGAGGGGCTTCGGGAATTTTTGGCCGGCAATCCAGCGTTGCTGGAACTGGGTGGATTGCTGGAGTCCGGCAACGAATGCTTTCTGGTCGGGGGCGCGGTGCGGGATCTGCTCTTGAGGAGGCCGGCCCCCGATATCGATTTGGCAACCCCTCGCGATCCCGCTCCGCTGGCGCGGCGTTTCGCAGTGGCGCTGCGGGGGACTTTTTTTTTCCTCGACCAGGAGCGTGGTCACAGCCGGGTGGTGGTGCGTAGGGAAGGAAGGGCGACCGCCTTCGATTTCGCTCCCTTCCGCGCCCCCGACCTGAAGGGGGACCTGGCGGCGCGGGACTTTACCATCAACGCCCTGGCGTGGCCGCTGCATCTGCCGCCGGAAGAGGCGGCTCTGGTTGACCCTCTCGGCGGTTGCCGGGATCTGGAAAGGGGGCTTCTGCGGTGCTGCGGCCCCGAAGTGCTCAGGGACGATCCTCTGCGGGTGCTGCGGGGAGTGCGGCTGGCCGTCTATTTCGATCTCGCCATCGAGGACCAGACCCGTGAGCTGATGGCGGCAGCGGTCCTTGGGCTGCACCGGGTCGCTTCGGAGCGTATCCTGGCGGAACTGGGAAAGGTCTTTTCCTTTCCCTGCGCCCTGCGCGGCGCGGAACTGCTCCGGGAGTTGGGGTGTTTTCCCGTCCTGTTCGGTCCGGCCGTGGGCGGGGCGGAGCGGATCGCCGCTGGTTTGGCTCTCCTGAGGGAGGTGGCGGCCTCTTTGGCCGCCGGTCGGTGGGATTGGCTCGGCACCGAAAAGGAAGCCGGCTGGGATGGCGCCGCTCTGCTGCGGTTGGCGGCGGTGCTGCGCGGCATCGGTGTTGCCTGGGAGGATGAAAAGCTCCGGGGGCTGCCCTCGGGGCGCGAAGCCCGACGGCTGATCCGGGAATTGTTGTCGGTTCCGGCCGATCTTCTTGCGTTTTATCGTTCTCTGGCCTGTTCGGAACGGGGCAAGGCGTTGTGGCTGGAGACCCTGGGGCGGTATCCCCGTGAGCAGCTGATTTTTTCGGGCATTCTTTCCGGCGAGGGGATGGGACTTTGCCAGGCGGCTTGGGAGGAGGCCCTTTCCCTCTGGGAGCGGTTTGCCGGAGAGGGGGCGATTCCACCTCTGATCAAAGCCGAGGAACTGGTCGCTGACTTTGGCGTCGCTCCCGGACCGGAAATCGGAAGGCTGCTGCGGGAACTGTCGCGGGAGGAGATTAGCGGAAGGGTAGCTGGCCGTCTGCAGGCCTTGAGATGGCTGCGCAAGCGGCTAGAAAGGGATTGACAAAAAAAAGACCCCCCTCTTATAATTTGTCCACGACGCGGGAGTAACTCAGTGGTAGAGTGTCAGCTTCCCAAGCTGAAGGTCGCGGGTTCGAATCCCGTTTCCCGCTCCAAATAATATCAAGGGGTTAGGCGATAACAGCCTAGCCCCTTCCTTGTTTGTAAACCGCTTCCCGGCTTGACCCCTATCCGGAAAATGACCTTGAAAAACCAGAAAAAAGCCTTTTTGTTCGCTTTGGCCACGGTGCTGCTCTGGTCGACGGTCGCTTCGGCGTTTAAGGTTTCGCTTCGGTTTCTTTCGCCCCTCGAGCTGCTTCTTTACTCCAGCGGTGTCTCGACTCTGGTGCTGGGGGGTGCGGTGCTGACGACGGGAGGCTGGGAGGAACTCCGGAGTTGCCCCAAATCGGGCTGGGTCCGTTCCCTGCTGCTCGGTTTTCTCAACCCTTTTTTCTACTACCTGATCCTCTTCAAAGCCTATGATCTGCTGCCTGCTCAGCAGGCGCAACCCATCAACTATACCTGGGCCTTGACGTTGACGCTTCTTTCCGTTCCGTTACTGGGACAACGGATCGGGGGCGGGGACGGTGGCGGTTTGTTGCTCGGCTATGCCGGTGTTCTGATCATCTCCACGGACGGGAACCTGCTCGGTCTCAAATTTTCCAGCGTCTTCGGGGTTTCCCTGGCCCTGGTCAGCACCGTCATCTGGGCGTTGTACTGGATCTTTAACGCGCGTGACGAGAGAACTCCTACGGTAGCACTGTTCCAGAGTTTTCTTCTTGGGTTTTCCATGGTCTTGCTCTATTTCCTGATGGTGGGGGAACTCCGGGTTCCTGATCCGAGAGGAATCGCCGGTGCATTCTATGTCGGCATTTTTGAGATGAGCGTTACCTTCATCCTCTGGCTTTCGGCATTGAAATATGCGGAAAATACCGCCCGTGTAGGGAGCTTGATTTTTCTGTCGCCGCCCATCTCGTTGCTGTTCATCCATTTTGTGGTGAAAGAAAGTATCCGGTTTTCAACCTGTTTGGGGCTTTTTTTTATTCTCTTGGGTTTGTTTGTTCAGCAACGGTTTGGGGTGCGGCCGATCGTTGGGAAGGGTGAAAAATAAAGTGGATAAAAAGGCTATATACCGGGAACTGGAAAAAGCTATCGCTTTTGGGATGGAAAGAAACCGCTTTGACACCCGTTGGGGGACACCGTTGGTGGCTTTCGCTGCCGCCGATGATCCCCTTTTCGCCGACCTGAAGGAGGCTGTTTCTGGGACCCATCTGTTGCCAGGCGATTTGCTCCCCGGCGCCCGGACCGTCGTCGCTTTTTTTCTCCCTTTGGCGCCTGCGGTGGCGGCCAGCAACTATTCCGGTTTTTTGGCCTCGCAGGCCTGGGCGCAGGCCTACCTGGACGCCAATCTTCTGATCGGGGAAATTGGATGGCACCTGAAGGCCTTCTTGGAGGACCACGGACATGCCGCCGCTCTGACGCAGGCCACCCATAATTTCGATCCTGATCGGCTGATAAGCGACTGGTCCCACAGGCATGTGGCGTTTATCGCCGGTTTGGGGCGTTTTGGCGTCAACCGGATGCTTATCACTGAAAGGGGCTGTTGCGGGCGGCTTGGCAGCCTGGTTACGTCGCTTCCGCTCGATCCGGATCCGAGGCCGGAAGAGGAATTCTGCCTTTTCCGGCGGGACGGGTCCTGTCTGAGATGTGTGGAACGGTGTGTGGGGAAGGCGCTTTCCCCTCAAGATTTGGATCGGCACACGTGCTACGCGGTCTGCTTGAAAAACGAGGCCGTTTTTCAGAATCTGGGCAAGGCCGATGTATGCGGCAAATGCTTGGTCGATGTTCCCTGCTCCGGAGCCAAACCGGGCTAGCGTCGCTGCCAAATTGAGGCGGGAGGATATCGGCTGTTGGGAAAAGGTCCCTTTGGTTCCCATGCGGCATGACCAATTTCCGGATGGAAACTCCCAAATTTCAGGATGGCGTGCGCTTCTCAAAAGCGCCGCGGCCTTGACCAGGGGATCTCTCGGGATCCTGTTAAATAGGGGGGAAAAACAGAGGCAGCACCCCTAATTGGGGTGCTGCCTCTGTTTTTGGGACGGGCTGCTGGTGGTGCGCCGCTATCGTCTGCTGAGGCGGGACATGGCCATCTTGAGGCTGACGCGGAGGCGTTCCAACACTTCGGCCAGTTTCCCGATCTCATCCTTGGAGGTGGAAACGATCGGCTGATCGACGTTGCCGTCGGCAAAATCCGAAGCGATCTTGGTGAATTCCTTGAGCGGTTTGAGCGCCTGGTTGACGACGACGAAGATCAGAAGGGCGCACAGTACCAGAATCGTGGCCATGATGGTCACCAGGGTGCCTTCCAGTTTCCGCTGGTCGGCGCGCAGATTCTCAAGAACGAAACCGACCCGGAAATTGCCCCAATGTTTACCGTTGACGAAGATCGGGGAGGCAACGTCCCAAAGTGTCTTGCCGTCTTCGGTTTTGTAGGTCTGCTGGAAACCTTCAACCATGTTCCGGGCGGCGGCCAGGCCGACTTTGTCATTGAACAACCGTTTGGTCAGGTTTCCTTCCCGGTCCGCTCTCTTGTCCCCCGTCAACGGTTTCTGGAAGCGGGTGTTGTGGGTCGGAACGTAGCCATTGCGGTCCGCGGCGATGGCGTAGTGAATGCTTTTATCCTTGAGGAATTCATCGATGATGGAAAGGATCGCCTTGTCCAGATAAAAGTCGTATTGAGTATGGAATTTGGCCGGTTCGAAACCTTCAATCTCAAGGTAGTTGGTGTCGAAGGCCTCCCTTTCGGTCATGACTTCGTTGTCGATGGCTTCTTCAAGAACCTTTCCCACCAGTTTGGCGCCGATGACCGATTCAATCCGCCCCCGTTCCAGAAGTTGGGTCTCAAGGCTCTTACTCTGTTTCTGAATGATATAGAACGATCCTGCGGCCATGATGAGCAACAACACCAAGTTGACTTGGACCGCCACTTTGATACCGACTTTTTTAAACATTTACCATCTCCTTTTTTCTATTTGATTGAAAGTCGATGAAGACTATCAAGGTTTTTCAATGTTTGGCTAGTCACGGTATCCGATACGAACCGCACCCCAGTGGCGTTTTTTGACCATAATCGGAACCGCCATGTCAACGACGACCCTTCTTTCTTTGACGTAACGCGCTTGAACCAAATAGGGTTTGGTATTTTTTGCTGCGTTCAGGCCGGTCCGGTTACTGTACAAGCGCTTGCTCTGGTTCCATTTGTAATCGTGGTCGGGGTCCCCTGTCAGCGGTTGTGAATACCTGCTGTTGTGGGTGGGAAGGTAACCATTTTGGTCCACCGCAACAACATAAATCAACCGGGGATCTTTTGCCAGATATTTATCCAGGATCGGGCGGATGATTCCGGAAACCAACTCATCATAGCGGGTATGATATTTTTGAGGTTCGGTTTTCGGAATCGGAACGTAAAAGGTGTCGAACAACTGCGCCACGTTGAGCTGGCCTGAATTCAGCAGCAGTTCATACTGTTCCACAATTTCCCGAGAGCAGTCTTCGGCCATGGCCTTGACTTTTTCATCCCATGGGGTGAGAGGTTCGGCGGCCTGCAACGGTGCCACCAAAAATGACGCCAGGAGGATGATTGAACTTATCAGCAGGAAACAGCGGTTCCTTGAGCGGTCTCTCTTCATTATTCTTCCTCCTCTTTCGGGGAATTGCCGGGATTTCTTTTGACTTTAATCTTTACTAAAAATTTTGCTATGTCTTCAATAAGTTCCGCAAGGTTAAAGCCGGTTTTCGCCAAGATCCCGACGTAAAACTTGTCGAGGGTAAAAATAATCAGGCTCTGGTTGTGTTCCCGGGCGAAAACCAGGTAGCGGAAGGGGGTGAAGCCCATGGTCTTCTGGATGCTTTGGGCGCTGATGCCGGTGAGGGTGGCAAGTGAGGACATTTTTTCCGGCTGACTCATATTATGGGTCAGCATATGCCCGTCATGGCGAAGCACCATGAAATTTTCGACACCCTTGATCTGCCCGATATGCTGTGAAAAAAGATCGACTCCGGTCATTTGTCCGTCACTCCTCTATATCCCTGAAGAGGGCAGTTGCTCCCGAACCAACTCCCGGTAATGTTTCGATTTGTCCGGGTCGCCGATTTCCTGACACAGGCTGTCAAGCAAGGCGGGGAGATCCGATTTGGACGGGGTCCGGCCCTGCGACCAGAGATCGACAGCGTCGTCAAAAATGATCCGGGCCATGGGTCCGAGAAACTTGGACAGATTTTGGGCCATCACCTCGAGTTCATGGGAAATGTTTCCGACTGGGGACGGCGACGCTGGTGCCGCAGCCGGGGTGGCGACAACGGGTTGCGGGGGGGCTGCCGGGGAGATAACCGGAGGCGCCAACGGGGCGGTTTTCGCGATCGGGGTGGATTTCAATTCCTGGGCGGCGATGCGGGAGTTGACTTCTTCCATGGCCAGGTTCAATGACATATTGACCACGTTGAAGTTGATCTCCGGATCGCAGACCACCACCAGAAAATTGGATCCGGTCAACTGACGGCAGAGGATCGACGACTCCTCATAGCAGAGGAAGATTTCAGAGAGATCGTGAAAATTGTGACGTCCTGCGGCGGTAATCTTCATCAACCCCTTGGCCATCTCCGAAATCCGTTCGTTTTTGAAGAGGGGGGGGAGGTTATTGGAGCGAACTCCCTCGGAGGGGTGGTAGACAAAGGCGCCGATAACACCGGGGATGGATTTAAGGTCATCGATAAGTTGCTGCATGGGTCTCTCCTTACTTTCCTCGCATCAGCTTTTTTCAAATAATGAAGGCGACAATTGCTCAATAATTTTATTCGGTTGAGCCCCTTTGTTCATTGTAAGGACGATTTGATGCTTGCCGCGCTGGAAAATCAGGGTCGCTTTGCGGCCGGCGGTACTCAATTGGAGAAACCGCAGCTCCCCTTTTTCGAAAAGATCTTCCAGCGGCTGGCATTCCTTGAGAAAAACTCCCGGGTTGACCTTGACCAGGGAACAGGGTTCGGGGCTATGGAATTTGAGACGCCCCTCATCGTCGAAAGCGGCGAATTCATGAACCATGGCCGATTTCTTCAGTAACGTGAGCAGTTTTTGATCCGCATCGACCGAAGCCGGTTTGGCGACCACCTTTGGCGCCGTGGTGGTTTTCGGAGGTTCGAAAAAAGGTTCCGGGATGAAGGCGCCCGCATCTGGCTGGGGGGGCGCCTGTTCAGCGTTCATCTCATCTTTGATGCGAAAGGCCTCCAGCAGCAGGAATTCCAGGCCGGCGGCGATTTTCTTTTCCTTGCGGCGGCAAACGGTGTCCATCTCGATATCGGCAGCGTCCCAGGAAATGATTTCCATCGCCGCTTTTTCACCATCCAGGTCCGGGGTCTGGGCGTCGTAGAGCTCCCCTTTTTTGATGAAAAGGAAACCATTCTGGTCTCCCGAGCAGACCTTCAGCGTGCAGCTTTTCTTTTCCATGCTGACCAGTTGCAGGAAGGCCGAAAGGGTGATGCCCCGGATGTAGCTGCGGGGTTCGGCGGCCAGCGCTTTTTCCACCATCTGAGTCAGCGCGTCAAGATCCAGCGGTTTCTCAAGATAATGAAGCGGAGTCATTGCCGAGATTCGTTCTTCGATCTCGGGGGTGCCAAAAGCGGTCATGACGATGACCGGCAGATAGGGGTCGAGCCGCATGACCTCGGTGATGAGCTGGAACCCATCCATTACCGGCATTTTAAGGTCGGTCACCAAGAGGTCGATTTTGTGATTTTGAAAAAAATGCAACGCTTCTTCGCCGTTGCCGGCGCAGATCACATTGAAGCGGTCGCTGAATGCGGCCAGCCCCTCTTCCAGGCTAAGCAGAAAAGGTTTTTCATCATCAACAATAAGGACATTTTTCATGCCGTGGTTTCTTTCCTAGCAAAAGCGGATTCTTTGAAAGTCTTTTTGGTCGTTTTGGAGGTCGTGGCTGTGGCCAGAGGAAAGACCATCTCGACAACAGTCCCAACTCCTTCCCAACTGCGAATGACGATGCTGGCGTTCATCTTGGCCAGAAGTTTTTGAGTGATCACCAACCCGAGGCCGTTGCCCTGGGTCTTGTTGGTGTAGAATGGATGAAAAAGATATTTCTGCTGTTCGTCGGACATGCCGCAACCGTTGTCCCTGATTTCCAGCCAGATGAATTTCTCATTCATGCGGGTGGCAAGGGTGATGGTGGGGAGCGCGCGCCCTTCTAGGGAATCTACCGCATTAGCCAAAATGTTCAACAACGCTTGGTTCAATGCCCGAGGATCGATCATCACCAATTTCCCCTCTGGGCTCGGTTCGAAATTCAGGGTGATGTTTCTTTGTTCGAAATCACGAAGCACCAGGTTCTGGAAATTTTCCAAAAACTTCACCAGATCGCAGGAACTGATTTCCAGTTTTTCAAACATACTGAAATTTTTGAGGGATTTCAGCATGTACTCCATTCTTGCCACTTCCGTGACCATCCGCTCGATGTATTTCGATATGGTATCACGGGAGAAGTATTCGATGTTTTTTTCCAGCACGCTGATGGTCATTTTGATGGAATTGAGGGGATTCCCCATTTCGTGCCGAATCCCGGAAAAAATCATCCCGATGTTATCCATGGTGTTGACTGCCTGGGCGATGGATTCCAGGCGGGTTTTTTCCGTAATGTCCCGAATCAGAATGCAGAGATGGGTTTCAGATACCGGATAAGTGGAATACCCCAGCATGTGGTGGCCGAGTTGGACGGCCTGGGAGGTATAAGTCAGGGTTCCGAAGGTCTGTCTGCTTTGCACCGGGTGGAGGCATTTTTCGAGTTTCTGATAGTTCAGCGATTCCGATGAGAGGCCGAGAATATTCAAAGCCACGGCATTGCAGAACTCGAGGGTTTTAGTGGCCGGCTCGACCAGGATGACCCCCACGTCGATCCCTCGCAGGACGTCCGCGAAAAGGCAGCCTTTATCGGAGCTGAAACACTCCGACATCTGCTCCGATCCCAGAAAAGGGGCGAGGTATTCAGATTCGTTATTATTCATGGTGTCCAGTAGGGAATACATTACATCATTCTATAATAAAATTGTCTGAAAATTCCGGACATATTTATGTCCAAAAGGTTTATTTCCATTTTCATGCAATTAAAGTGCCTTCAAGAAAGAGGGAGGACTGGCCCCATTTTTTGTCAGGGGAGAATGCACAAGTTGAACCGGAGCGTAGAAAAAATGGAAAATAATCGGAAAAAAATTTGCCAATTTTAAAAAATCTATTAATTTCAATAGGGTTTTTGAAAAAAGGGAAATGCAGAAAGGCTCCGGGGGATAATCGGGGGTAGGGCGGATGAGTCGGGAAAACCAAAAAAAGACGGAGAAGGGTTAAGGTTTTGACTCGTTTCCAAAGAAGTCGTACCGGTGATTGTAGTTTCCCAATTCTATAATATTTTATTATATTAGACAGCCCATCGGAGTAAGGAGCGGGTGCTCGGGACGGGGGCCTGCGGAGTTGGAAAGCGGAAAAATATCCCAATAAAAATTCCTAATTTTTAAAAAATGGCTTGACTAGTGCATGCCATTCTTGGATATACGGTCTCAGATCAAATGCCGTTTTCGGTTTTACGGGAAATTGAATCTCTCTTTCTTATAAAATAATAAGGAGAACATGTTCATGATCAGCAAAAAAGCGTGGTTGTCCGTGTTGTGCGCTTCCGTCGCCACCCTGCTGCTTGGCACCAACGTGACTTGGGCTGAGCCCGCTCCCAAAGCGCTTGTGGATCTGGCCAATACCAAACTCGCCCAAATAGGCACCGACCCGGTAATCATTGCCGCCGTGAAAGCGGAAAACGCCAAAGGGAAAACCCTGGCCCAAATCAAGGCGCGGGATCAAGAGT
Organism: Deltaproteobacteria bacterium; assembly: GCA_016926265.1. Classification (GTDB taxonomy): domain Bacteria; phylum Desulfobacterota; class Desulfuromonadia; order Desulfuromonadales; family JAAYDE01; genus JAAYDE01. The sequence goes on from JAFGOW010000118.1 coordinate 19,954, forward strand.
GGATCGCCGAAAAGGGTCTGGCTGGCTACATGACTGAGCTGATCAATTCCGATGCCGGCAGACATCTCTCCAATATTATGTACAGCACCGAATACATTCTTGAGATTTTTGTCATGGACAACCAGGGCGCCAACGTTGCCATGACGGGGAAAACCTCGGATTATTGGCAGGGCGATGAGAGGAAATTCAAAAATTCATTCAAGGATGGTCAGGGTGGCGTTTATGTCGACGAAATTGAATTTGACATGAGCTGCCAGGCTTTTGTCATCCAGGTTTCAGTGCCCGTCATGGAGGGAGGGAAAGCCATCGGCGCCATCACTTTCGGCGTTGACGTGGATAGAATCTAATGATGACTTTAAAAAAATTGGCGTTGGCGGCCGGCCAAATTTCCTGAGCGGACCGGGAGAAAAAGATGGGTTTTTCAGGGTGCCGACAGAAGTGGGATATCCCTGGAGCCGCTTTTCTTGACTCAGAGGTATTTTTTTGGTTCATGGCAGTGCCCAAAATGGTAACCGGTCTTGATCCGGAACCGGTTACAGGCGCCAGGGCGTTCACAACAAATGGTTCCGTTGCCGGCTTCCGCCAGGGAATGAATGCCGTGCTGCCCCGGCTGGAGAACCGCTCCACTTCTCTCCCACCCTCTTATTAAATTTCTCCTTCCGAACCACCCCCTTCCTTTTTTCTTTTTTCCGGGCTTGGCGTGATTTCCCCGTGGGGGAAAACCCTCTTAACGGCAGCCGGAAAAAAACGAATTCTTCTTCGAGCCAGGGCTCTCGGATTTGGGAAAACACAAGCCCATACAATTGCATGTAAAAATTTAATAAATCTTTTTCCGGGCCGCGCAAGGAACAAGGGCGCAGTTTGTCAGCGCCCTGTTAGCGTTTGCCGTTTATTTCTTTGTCGGCAGCGGGAGGACGGGAGTTGTAGATTTTTCCTCCCTGCCGGGCATAGCTTTTGAGAACCTCTACCGCCTGGGATCGAAGCACATCGCACTCCACCAGGATGCCCCGGCTGCTGAACGCTTTTTTCCAGTCGCAGGGTTTGGTTCCTTCATCGAAGCCGATGGCTCTGGCATCCTCGTCCCGGGCGGCGCAAAAAAGCCGGGAAATCCCGGACCAGGGGATGGCGCCCAGGCACATGGCACAAGGTTCGGTGGATGTAAATAACTGGAAATGCCTTTCCCCTCCCTGGCCCAGATCGAACCGTCCGACCGCTTTTTGGGCCAAGGCCAGGGCCACCATTTCGGCGTGGAGCAGGGAACATCCTTCGCTGAGAACCATGTTGACACCCGGCGCCACAAGGGTCCCCGATTCGTCAAAAACCGCAGCACCGAAAGGGCCGTTGACACCGTTTTCGACATTCATTCGCGAAAGTTCGATGACCAGGCTCATGCGCTCGTCGCGGCTGCTCAGAAGCAGGGGAAAACCCTCAAGGAAGGGGCCGATCCAGCGGGGAAGACGAATGATCGCTTCAGGAAAATTTCTCTCCGGACCTTTCAAATTGGACCTTTCACAATAGGGGGCGACCGGTATCCCTGTTGTGGGATCGAGAACAACGCCGATTGTTCATTCATCCATTTGGGAGATTTTTTCCCTCCACAACAGTTTTTCAAGGCTTACCACAATCCACGTGATCACGGCGATTCCCAAGGCCCGCAGCCACGAACCCAGAGAGACCGGCCCGGAATGGAATACCCAGTTCAGGGAAGGGGCATAGGTGAAGAGCAATTGAAGCCCCAGGGCGGTAAAGATCCCGGCCCATATCCAGGGATTGGAAAAGATGCCGATTTTCAGGACCGATTTGGTCAGAGACCGGCATTTGAGCAGATAGCCGATCTGAACCAGCACGAAGACATTGACCGCTACGGTGCGGGCCGCATCCGGGCTGCTGCCCTTGATCAACTCCCACTCGAACAAGCCGAAAGCTCCCAACAGCAAGAGGGTTCCCACCACCACGATCCGGACCGTCAACTCGAAGGTGAGAATGGGGCTGTGGGGATCCCTGGGACGGCGGCGCATGATGTCGGGTTCCTTGGCTTCGAAGGCCAGGGTCAGGCCGAGCAGAACCGCCGTCACCATATTGAGCCACAGGATCTGGATTGGCAGAATCGGCAGGGTCACCCCCGCCAGCACCGCCACCATGATGACCAGCCCTTGTCCGATATTGGTCGGCAAGGTCCAGATAATGAACTTGGTCAGGTTGTCGAAAACACCCCGTCCTTCTTCCACGGCGGCTTCTACGGTGGCGAAATTATCGTCGGTCAGGACAACATCGGCGGCATCCTTGGCCGCTTCGGTACCGGCTATCCCCAGAGCCACACCGATGTCGGCCTTTTTCAGGGCCGCGGCGTCATTGACGCTGCTTCCCGTCAAGGCCACAATGTGGCCGCGGCTCTGAATGGCTTTTACCAAGCGGAGCTTTTGCTCCGGAGAAACCCTGGAAAAAACGACCGTTCGTTCCGCCAGTTCGGTGATTTCCCTGTCGGAAAGGGTGGCGAGGGTTTTGCCGGTCACCGGCGCCGTATCGACATGGTGCCCTTTCACGGGGCGGAAAAGACCAAGCTGGGCGGCAATGGCCGCTGCCGTACCGGGGTGGTCGCCCGTAATCATCTTGACCTGGATTCCGGCTGAATGGCAGCTTGCCAGCGCAGCGATGGCTTCGTTTCGCGGTGGATCAATCATCCCTTGCAGCCCCAGGAAGGTCAGGTCGGAACGAAGGTCGTTCAGGGCGAGGGAACGTTGTTCCGGCATCCCTTCCTTTCTGGCCAGGGCCAGGACCCGCAACCCCTTGGCGGTCATCTCTTCGATGGCTTGGGAAATCCTGGCGCGATCCAGGGAAAAGTGTTGAAAGTTCGAGTCGAGGGAATCGACGCAGGCATCGAGGATCACCTCCGCGGCGCCTTTGACGGAAATTACCGGAAGGGATTGGGGCCCGGATGAATGGAGAGTGGCCATGAACGGGCGGTGGGGTTCAAAAGGGATGGAATCGAGGCGGGGGAAATTTTTGCGCTCTTTTTCCGGGGACAGACCGGCCTTGGCGGCCGCTACCAGAAGAGCTCCTTCGGTGGGATCCCCGTCGATGGTCCAGTGTTCGTCCTCAAGGCGAAGGTTGCTGTCGTTGCAAAGCAGCCCGGCGCGAAGGCATTCCTTCAGCCCCCGGTGGTTGTCCGGGGAGATCGGAACCCCGTGGCGGGTAAAATGCCCCGATGGAAGATAACCGGTTCCTGAGACCTCAAAAAGGTCTGCGCTGGCAAAGATCTCCCTCACCGTCATCTGATTTTTCGTCAAAGTGCCCGTTTTGTCCGAACAGAGCACCGTGGTGCTGCCCAGGGTTTCCACCACCGGAAGTCTGCGGACGATGGCCCGGCGTTGGGCCATCCGGGACACTCCGATGCCGAGGGCCATGGCCAAAACAGCGGGGAGACCTTCAGGGATGGCGGCTACGGCGAGGGAAACGGCGGCCAGGAAGGTGTCTTCCAGGGAATACCCACGGAGCAGGCCAGCCCCAAAGGTGACGGCGGACAGACCGACAATGACGTAAAGCAAAACCCGGCTGAAGGTGGAGAATTTTCGGGCGAGAGGGGTTTCGAGGGAGGTGGTTCCGGAAATCAGTTCTGAAATGCGCCCGACCTCGGTCTTATTGCCGGTGGCGACTACGATTCCGGTGGCTTGCCCCGAGAGGACCGAGGTCGAGGCAAAGGCCATGTTGCACCGATCGGCCAGGACGGTCTCATCGGGAAGCTGCTCCTCCGTTTTCACTACGGGAGTCGAATTTCCGCTCAGCGACGATTGGTCCACCCGTAGATCGCGGCTCTGGCAGATTCTCAAGTCCGCCGGAATTTTGTCCCCCGCCTGCAGAATGACGATATCGCCGGGAACCAGCTCCTCGGCCCGGATGCGGGATTGTTCTCCGGACCGCAACACGGTTGATTCCATGACGTGGTTTCCGGGTGCCGACCCGTTGGTTTTAGCGATTTTAGAGGCCTGGAAGAATCCGATCACTGCGTTGAGAATGACAACGCCGAAAATGACCCCGGAATCAACCCACTCATGGAGGACGGCGGTGATGGTTCCGGCGGCGATCAGGACGTAAACCAAAGGCTGATGGAATTGGGAAAAAAAGCGCGCCAGGGGGCCGCGTCCCCGCTTGAGACTGAGGAGATTGGAGCCGAAGCGTTTGCTCCGGTATTCCACCTCGAACAGGTCGAGGCCTTTTTTTAAATCGGTTTCGAGGAGTTTCGCGGCCTGTTCAGAGGATAAGGCATGCCAATGTTTTCCGAGCAGAATTTCCATAGATCCAGTCCAACCTGGTTCATTAAGGAGACGAAATCGATCCGAGTCGCGCCGGGATTTGACCGGGGAGACCGCTTGAACAGAAAAAATTTAACCATTTACTGCCTGAGGAGGCAAGAACACTTTTAGGTCCGTTGTTTTTGTCAGATATCCGTTGCCGAAAGGAGGCTCCCGGAAGAGGGGGTTCTTTTCTATTGGCATTACCTACCCAAATTGTTATAAAAGCAAGTTGGTTTCAAAAATAAAGTATAGCGGATGGAGGAAAAAGCAGATGAGAAGACCCCAAAAAATGGAGACCCGGTCGGGCCTGATTGCCAAGGAAGTCTTGAAGGAGTGCGGCAACGACTGGCTTTCAGCGGCTTTGAAGATGTTTCAGATGGCCAAGGACGACCATAACCTGATGCGTGAGATTGTCGACCCCATCATCGCGGATCGGGTTTATGAGGCGCTGGAGCGGATTTCCCCCATCAATTATGGTGGGAAAACGCTGCTGACCTGCCCCCTTACCACCAGTGAATTCGTGCTTTTGAGAGACGCGGGCAAGGAGGAACTGGAAAGGGAGATGTCTTTTTTCGAAGAGAACATGAAAAAATCCCTGGAAAGGGCTGCCTGGTTTCATCGGGTCATGGAATCGCTGGAGGAAAAAAAGAAAGTCCGGGATCAGTTTTCCGCCGAGGATATGACGGCATTGCGCCAAAAATTCGGGGAGGAATGGAAGGGGGAAGTCACCTTTTTCACCTCCGAGGCTTCCACCCCTATCAAAAAACTGACCATCGAGGCCATCCAAAAAAGCCAGGGAGATTGGATGCTGGCCTTGCAACTCTTGACCAAGCGGGTTTTGGAGGATCCCCTGGCGTTGTTTTCCCTCACCTCGCCGGTCTTCTTTTCAGCCTTGTGGCAGGTTTTTGGACAGGTTTCGGAACATTCCGTCGACATGTCTCCGCCCCTTAATTTTCCCTTAAGTTCCGGCTGGATTTTCGGCGATGCGACGCGGGAGGAATTGAAGCAGGAAGTGCTATTCTGGGAAGAAAACGCCCGCTTTCTGCTTCGCAAACTGCGCTGGTTTTCCCTGATCCGCGACGCCGTGGGGGAAAATGGGCGGGTCTACAAGCTGCTCAGCGAACTGCATGTGAAAAAATTCTGGAATGATGCCTTCTTATCGGTCCGGTAGAGATTTCGCGGCGGTCCTCTGAAGCCTCGATCGGGCGCCGAGGAGGGCCAAGGAGAAATTCCCATGGCTTTGCATCCAGGATCGCTTGCCCGGAGTGGGAAAGGGGGCCGGCGGCTCAAGGTCTTTGTCACCGGCGGTGCCGGCTATATCGGCAGCCATGTCGTCCGGCAGCTTGGCGAGCAGGGTTACGAAATCCTCTGCTACGACAATCTCTCCACCGGGAATGATTGGGCGGTCCTTCACGGCGAACTGGTGGTCGGCGATGTCGGGGATGCGGAGAAACTGCGGCGGACGATGGAGCGGTTCCGGCCCGATGCCGTGATCCATTTTGCCGCTTTTATCGAGGTTGCGGAAAGCGTCCGCAATCCTCTCAAATATTTCCGTAACAACACCGCCAATGCCCTGAATCTTCTGGACGCCTGCCGGGAGCTCCGGATCGGCGCCCTGGTTTTCTCCTCCACCGCCGCCGTTTACGGCATCCCCGAGCGCAATCCGGTGGACGAGACCGCGCCGCTCGCTCCCATCAATCCCTATGGCGCTTCCAAGGCCATGACGGAGAGGCTCCTCGCCGATCTGGCCTTTTCCGATCCCGATTTCCGCTATGTCGCCCTGCGTTATTTCAATGTCGCGTCGGCTGATCCCCAGGGGCGGATCGGGCAAGCCTACCGCAATCCGACCCACCTGATCACCAGAGCGCTCAAGACTGCCCTGGGGCAGTTCCCGCGCCTGGAGATCTTCGGGACCGACTACGACACCCCCGACGGCACCTGCATCCGGGATTACATTCATATCGAGGATCTGGCCGCGGCCCATCTGGCGGCGTTGGAATATCTATTTCAGGGGGGGCCAAGCGAGATCTTCAATTGCGGCTATGGGAAAGGGTATTCGGTCAAGGAGGTGGTCGACGCCGTGAGACGGGTGACGGGCCGGACCTTTCCAGTGACGAATTCCCCGCGGCGCGAGGGGGATCCCCCCGCCTTGATCGCCGACAATGCCAAGATTCTGCGGCAACTCCCCTGGCGGCCCCGTTTCGACGATCTGACACGGATCATCGAGGGCGCCTGGCGCTGGGAGAATATTTGCCTGGAGAAAATGAAGGGCTGAGGGGCTTTTTTGAGGGAGCAGACGCCAAGTGACGAATAAATTAGCTCGTTTTCGCACCCCATTTTGGCGGCACCTCGGTTCCAATCGGACGGCGTTGGTCGGCGGCGTCATCGTTTCAGGCATGTTTCTGCTGGCGCTCGTGGCGCCGCTGGCCGGTCACGATCCGGCTGCCATCGACATCGCCGCGGCGCTGCTGCCGCCTACCTGGCAGCATCCCATGGGTACCGACGACCTGGGGCGAGATGTCCTGGCGCGGATCCTGTTCGGCGCCCGCATCTCCCTCCTGGTCGGTTTCGTCTCGGTGGGGATCGCCACCCTCATCGGGATCGTCCTCGGTTCCCTGGCCGGTTACTACGGCTCCTGGGTGGATGCGCTGATCATGCGCTTTGTCGATGTCATGCTCTGTTTCCCCACCTTCTTCCTGATTCTGGCGGTCATCGCTTTCCTCGATCCCTCCATCTGGAACATCATGGCCGTGATCGGGCTGACCGGCTGGATGGGAGTCGCCCGCCTGGTGCGGGCCGAGTTCCTGACGCTGCGCCAGCGGGATTTCGTGCTCGCGGCCCGGGCGTTGGGAGCCTTCGATGCCCGGATCATTTTCCGCCACATCCTTCCCAACGCCCTCTCCCCGGTGCTGGTATCGGCGACCCTGGGAGTGGCCGGGGCGATTCTCACCGAGAGCGCCCTTTCCTTTCTCGGCATCGGTGTCCAGCCCCCGACCCCTTCCTGGGGCAACATGCTGATTGTCGGCAAACAGACCCTCGGCTCCGCCTGGTGGCTCTCCGCCTTTCCGGGATTTGCCATCCTGCTGACGGTACTCGGCTACAACCTGCTGGGGGAGGGGATTCGCGACGCCCTCGATCCCCGTTTCCAGAGGTGAAGGGTCGCCGCCTCATGGCTTCCCGATAGTGAACCCCCTTTGAGGACGCCGGATGCCCGAACTGCCTGAGGTTGAGACCATCCGCCGAGGGATTTTGCCGCTCACCGGCGGGAAGAAGGTGGAGCGGCTCATCGTCCGGGTCCACGCGCTCCGCTACCCTCTCGATGGCCTCAAACTTGCCTGCCTGCGCGGCCAGAGGCTGGAGGATATCACCCGCCGCGGCAAATACCTTCTGTTCCATTTCTCCCGCGGGTGGCTGCTTCTTCACCTGGGGATGTCCGGTTCTCTCCGCTATCTTCCTGAGAGCAGGCCGCCCGCTGCCCACGATCATTTCGACATCCGATTTCAGGACGGTTCCTGCCTGCGGCTTCGCGATCCCCGCCGTTTCGGGCTGGTTCTCTTCCTGGAACAGGACCCCTTCACGCATCCGCTCCTGAAGGCCTTTGGGCCTGAACCGTTTTCGGAAGAGATGAACGGCGCCTATTTGCACCGGCGGTCGCGGGGAAAGCGCCTTCCGGTCAAGGAGTTGCTGCTCGATCAAAAAACCGTGGCCGGACTCGGCAACATCTATGTCAATGAAGCCCTTTTCGCTGCCGGCATCGATCCCCGGAAAGCCGCTGGGAGCATTGGCTTGTCCCGCTACCAGAGGCTGGCGGCGGCGATCCGCGAAGTGCTCGGCCGAGCCCTGGCAGCGGGGGGCACGACGTTGCGGGATTTCCGGGATGGGGTGGGGAATCCCGGTTATTTTTCGGTCCAGCTTCAGGTTTACGGACGGGCCGGGATGCCTTGTCCGCGGTGCGGGGCTTCCGTGGTGGGGGAGCGGTGCCATCAGCGCTCCATTTATTTTTGTCGGCGGTGCCAGAAATAGGATGAGGCCGGTGGGAGAAAGGAAAGGGAAAGGATATGGACCTGCTGGAAGGAATCATGACGCGGCGGAGCGTGCGGGAATTCTCTGAGCGGGAAGTCAGCGGGGAAGAACTGGAAAAAATCCTCGCTGCGAGCAGCCGTGCGCCGTCGGGTCTCAACAATCAACCCTGGAGGTTTGTAATCGTCCGTTCCGCTTCCACCCGCGGGCAATTGGCGGCACTGACCCGTTACGGCCCGATAATCCGCAATGCCTCTCTGTGTCTGGCGGTGTTCCTCGACGGCAACGCCGTCTATCATCATGTCAAGGATTGCCAGGCGATCGGAGCTTGCCTCCAGAATATGCTTCTGGCCGCCCATGGGTTGGGGCTGGGCGGGGTCTGGCTGGGGGAAATTCTTAAAAACGGCGCCGAGGTCCGGCGGCTGCTGGAGGTCGGGGAGGACCTGGAGCTGATGGCGGTTCTGGCCCTGGGGGAACCCAAGGGGAAGGGGGAAGAGACTGACAGGAAAAGACTTCAGGAGTTGGTGTTGAAGGAATGGTAGCGGTCCGGCCGCGGGCTGTTTTCCGCAACCGGACCGCAAATAGGCGATGTTTTCAGGAGACGCTGGCGGAAGGGGGAACATCCGTTGAGGTGCCGCGCTTTTCCAGCGAAAGATGGACAATCCGGCGTTTGAGGTCTTCGTTGCCGGGATAAAATATTTCGCAACGGTCAACCCCCTTTTTGGATACGGCCTTCAGAGCCACATAGGCTTCGTCGACCATCCGTTTGGGGTTGGCGGGGTCGAGTTTGCTGGGGCCGCTGATGCCGATGCTGACCGTGACCGGGTTGCTCAGGGGCTGGCCCGATATCCGCTTGCGGATCCGTTCCGCAATGACATAAGCCTGCTGGACGTTGAGACCGGGCAGGAAAAACCCGAAGGCCTGGCTGTCCAGTCGGCAGATCAGGTCGTCTTTTCGGGACAGCTGGCTCAGGAATTTGCCGATTCCGACCACGGTCCGTTCCGCTGCCTGAGGACCGAGGGTCTCGGAAATGGAACCGAGGTGGTCGGGGCGGATGACCAGGAAGGAACCCAATAGCCCTTCCATGTTTTTGGCCTTCTCTTTCAGGGCCGTTTCGAGATAGTCCCAGGTGTGGAGCCCTGTTGCGGCATCGGTGGTGGTTCTCCGAATCAGCTCCGCGTAGGCGCTCCGCAACCCATCGATGCGTTTTTTTCTCAGGATATGGGGTTGCACCAAGGCGTTGAGTTCCCTCGTGGCCATTTGTTCATCGAGACAATCGGCGGCTCCCATTTCCAGTGCCCGGATCCGTTTTTCCGGGGTCATTCCCGATGTGACCAGGAATACCGGAATATCCTTCCAGATCTCGTTCTTTTCCAGGGCGCTGAAGATATCCCTGGGGTTGAACTGGATATTTTCCTCTTCGCAGAAGATGACATCGACGGGGCGTTTTCCCAACAGGGCGGTCATTTCATGGGGGTTGATGCAATAGAAGGATTCACCCTGGTTCAGGATGGTTTCGCTTCTCCAGGGTCTGAAGCCGGTTTTCCCCACAAATAGTAATGTGATCATGGATATCCTCCTTCCAATAAAAATTCCTGGCTGGGAAAAATTCTTCAACGGATATTTGGTCTGTTTAGCAAAAGGAAAGCCCATGTCCAGTCACTTCTTGTGGAGAAGGCCTTTCCAGTGCCATTCAATGGTTTTGAAGTAATTTTGAAATTATACAACATACTGAATAATAAAAGGAATTAGACATTTTCAATTTTTTTTACAAATCAAAAAAATTTTCCCCTTTTTTTTCAACGACCCTCCGATCAGATCCATTTCGGTTGTCAGGATGGAAATTTGTCTCGGCGTTTTCTTTCCACGGTAATGCAAGTCAAGGAATTGACTGGTTCTTTCCCGGTGAATGGAATAAGATTTTGGCCCTGCGCCCCTTTTCGGGATTTTCTTCGTCCCTCTTCCCGATCTTATAATTGACAGAAATACTCAGGTATGATAAGAACACCCTGCTTTGGCCCTCACTTTTTTGGCGGGAGGCCACAAAGAACGGAGGTGTTCGGTGCTGGCCCAATTGAAGGCAGATCTGAAGGCGGTTTTCGACCGTGATCCAGCGGTTCGCAGCGTGGCGGAGATCTTCTTCTGTTACCCCGGCTTCCATGCCATCCTGTTTTATCGTCTGAGTCATTTCCTCTGGACCCATAAACTGTTTTTCCTGGGGCGGCTGGTATCCCATCTGGGGCGCTTTTTCACCGGCATTGAAATTCACCCGGGCGCCAAAATCGGGCGCGGTTTCTTCATCGACCACGGCATGGGGGTGGTGATCGGGGAGACGGCCGAAATCGGGGATAACTGCACCCTGTATCACGGCGTGACTCTGGGGGGCACTTCCTGGGCCAAGGAAAAGCGGCATCCGACCCTCAAGGACAACGTGGTGGTGGGGGCCGGCGCCAAGATTCTCGGGCCCTTTACGGTGGGGGAAGATTGCCGGATCGGCGCCAATTCCGTGGTGGTCAAGGAGGTGCCGCCCCATTCCACCGTGGTCGGAGTACCGGGGCGGATCGTCATGACCGCCGGGGTTAAACAGGAACAGGAGCGGGCCGACCTCGAACACGGCAAACTGCCCGATCCCCAGGCCAAGGCCATCTCCTGTCTTTATGACCAGGTGGTTTCGCTGGAGAAGAAGATCAAAGAACTGACCCAAGAGGTCGAGGCGTTGCGGAGCCCGTCCCCGGTTCCGAAAAGGAGAAAGGGGGCCAAGGAATGAGGCTTTCCACCAAGGCACAATATGCGGTGCGGGCGATGGTGAGCCTCAACCTGCTCCATGACGGGCAGCCCGTCAACCTGCGCGATATCGCCAAACGGGAGGATCTTTCCCTTCCTTATCTGGAGCAGTTGTTTGTCATGCTGCGGCGCAACGAGATCGTCAAGAGCATCCGGGGGCCTGGGGGAGGCTATATGCCGGCGCGCCCGGCCGCCGACATCCGGGTCGACGAGATCATCGACAGCGTTGAGGAAACCCTGGTGCCGGTGGCCTGCATGGAAAAAGGAGGGAAATGCCTCTGTTCGGAACAGTGCGTGACCCGATCGGTATGGCAGGGGCTGGGAGAGCGGATTCGTGATTTTTTGGCTTCCATCACACTGGAGGAACTGTCCCGGGAGGCCCGCAAGAAACTGGAAGGGTTTTCCGGAGAGGAATCTTTGACTGTACGAAAGGGGAAAGAGGAGTGAGACGAATCTATCTGGACAACAACGCCACCACTGCGGTGCGTCCGGAAGTCCTGGAGGGGATGCTGCCTTTTTTCACCGAGGCCTTCGGAAATCCGTCGAGCCTCCACTGGGCCGGGCGGCAGGCCAGCCCCGCCATCGAACAGGCGCGGCGGGAGGTGGCGGCCCTGATCAACGCCAAAGAGGAGGAGATTGTCTTCACCTCCTGCGGCAGCGAAGGGGACAACCTGGCGTTGAAAGGAACGGTGGAGGCCCTTCAATCCCGCGGCAACCATATCATCACCACCGCCGTGGAACATCCCGCGGTACTCGACACCTGCCGTTTCCTGGAGAAAAAGGGGGTGGAGGTCACCTATCTGCCGGTGGATCGGGAGGGGCTTCTCGATCTCGATCGGCTGGAAAGGGCGATCACGTCCCGTACCATCCTCATCAGCGTCATGTGGGCCAACAATGAAACCGGGGTTCTGTTCCCGATCCGGGAAATCGGCGCCCTGGCCCGGAAGCACCAGGTCCGCTTCTTCACCGATGCCGTTCAGGCGGCGGGAAGGGTTCCCGTGGATGTTGAGGAGGCCCAGGTCGATCTGCTCTCCCTTTCCGGCCACAAGATCGGGGCGCCCAAGGGAGTGGGGATTCTGTACATCCGCAAGGGCAATCCTCTGGCTCCTTTGATCCACGGCGGCCACCAGGAACGCCGGAGGCGTGCCGGCACTCACAACGTGGCCGGGATCGTCGGCCTCGGCATCGCCTGCCGCAAGGCGGCCGAGGAACTGGAGACCGTTCCTACCAGGGTAACGGTTTTGCGGGATCGGCTGCAGAACGGGATCGTCTCCCTGATTCCCGAGATTAAAGTGAACGGCGCACTTGGCCTTCGCCTTCCCAACACCCTGAATCTCTGCTTTGCCGGCATTGAAGGGGAAGCCCTGCTGCTGCGCCTCGACATGGAGGGGATCGCCGCTTCCAGCGGTTCCGCCTGCACCTCGGGGAGCCTGGGCATGTCCCATGTCCTGGAAGCGATGCAGGTCAATCCGCTGCTGGGACAGTCGAGCGTCCGTTTCAGTCTCGGCCGCAATACCACCTCCGAGGATATCGACCGGGTGCTGGAGGTGTTGCCGCCCAGCGTTCAGAAATTGAGGGACATGAGTCCGTTCTGGAAGGCCGGCAGCCGCTGCTGCGCCGTCTGTCTTTCCCAGTGACCCATCGACTTCCCGTCAGGGAGGCTAATTTTCACAAGGAGCGTTTTTTATGTATTCTGAAAAAGTTCTGGATCATTTCAGCAATCCCCGCAACGTCGGCGAGATGGCCGACCCTGACGCCACCGGCGAATTTGGAAGCTCCCACTGCGGCGATACCATCAAGGTCTTTCTCAAGGTGGAGGACGGCGTTATCCAGGACATCAAATTCAAGACCTTCGGCTGCGCCGCGGCAATCGCCAGCTCTTCGATGATGACGGAAATGGTGCGGGGCATGACCATCGAAGAAGCCCTGCAACTGACCAACGAGATGGTGGCCGAGGCTCTCGACGGCCTGCCGCCGGAGAAAATGCACTGCTCCTGCCTGGCCGCGGACGGACTCCACAAGGCGATCAGCAATTATCGGGACGGGATCCGGTAGTTTGGCGGGCCCAGGCCGGAAAGCGGTCCTTGCTCCCGGGCAGGAGAGGTTATGAGGGTCGGGAGGGAAAAGGTTTTCGTCGCCCTGAGCGGCGGCATCGATTCGGCCGTGGCCGCGGCCTTGCTGCTTCGGCAGGGCTGGGAGGTGGAGGGAATCACCATGGCGGTGAAACCTTCTCCCCACAGAAACGACGGTTCCCTGTTCCTGAAGGAGGCGGCGGAGGTGGCCGCCGCGCTGGGCATCCCCCACCATGTTGTCCATCTGGAGGAGCCTTTCCGTTCCAGTGTTACGGAGCCCTTTCTCTCCGAATATCGCCTCGGGCGGACGCCCAATCCCTGCATTTGCTGCAACCGTTTTCTCAAATTCGGCTTGCTGCGGGAGGAAGCGCTGCGATGGGGCGCCGACCGGTTCGCCACCGGCCACTATGCCCGACTCATGGATCGCGGCGGCCTCTGGAGTTTGGCCAAAGGGGCGGATGGCTCCAAGGACCAGAGTTATTTCCTGTTTCTCCTGACCCAGGAGCAGATGCGGCGGACCTTGTTTCCGCTTGGAGAGCTGACCAAAAACCAGGTTCGGGAGTGGTACCGGGAGCTGAAACTGGATCTGCCGCTCCGCTCCGAAAGCCAGGACGTCTGCTTTGTCGGACCGGAAGGGTATGTGGAATTTCTGGAAAGCCGCGGCGTCACCGGGCAGGAAGGGCAAATCCGCCATTGCTCCGGCCAAGTTTTGGGGAAACACCTCGGGATCCACCGCTACACCATCGGTCAACGGCACGGTTTGGGGATTTCCTGGCCGGAGCCGTTGTATGTGATCCGTCTGGAGGCCGGAAACAACGAGGTCATCGTGGGGGAACGGGAGCATCTGGCCGTTTCCCGCCTCACGGCGGCGGATGTTCACTGGATGGCCGTTAGACCGGAGCAGCCTTTTCGCTGCCGGTGCCGGATTCGCTACCGGCACCGTGAGGCGGAGGCTGAGGTGACTCCTTGCGGGGGAGACCGGGCCGAGGTCTTTTTTTCGGAACCGCAGTTCGGGGTAACCCCCGGTCAGGCGGCGGTTTTCTACCAGGGCGACATCGTGATGGGTGGAGGATGGATCGTTTAGGAACCACCGCCGCCATCGTTACGCTCGGCTGCAAGACCAATCAGTTCGAGTCCCACCTGATGGAGCAACAGCTGAAGGCGGCCGGCTTGTCGGTAATCCCTTTTGAGCAGGGCGCCGAACTGGTGGTGGTCAATACCTGCACCGTGACTTCCGCCACCGATGCCCAGTCGCGCAATCTGGTTCGGCGCTGCCGCAGGCTCAATCCCCGTTGCCGCATCGTGGTGACCGGCTGTTATGCCCAGGTTCGGCCCCAGGTCTTCAGCGATCTGCCGGGAGTGGCGCTGGTCCTTGGCAACGAGGAAAAATCCTCTCTGGTGGAATTTCTGGCGGCCGGCGGCGAGAGCCGCGTCCAGGTCTCCGATATCCGTTCCGGTTGCGGCGGCCTTTCCTTCAACTCGTTCCCCGCCACCGACCGCAGCCGTGCTTATCTCCAGATCCAGAACGGCTGCGATGCCTTCTGCACTTACTGCATCATCCCTTACGCACGGGGTCCGAGCCGTTCCCTGCCTTTGGACCAAGTGCTGGTCATGAGCGAAAAACTCGCCGCCCGGGGTTTTGCGGAAGTCATCCTGACCGGCATTCATATCGGTTGTTACGGGCGCGATCTCGATCCGCCGCTGAGCCTCTGGGATCTGGTTCGCGCCCTGGAACAGCAACAGCTGATTCCCCGGCTGCGGCTGGGTTCCATCGAACCCCAGGAGATCCCCGAGAATCTGATCGCGGCCATGGCGCGCTCCCGGATCATTTGCCCCCATTTCCATATCCCCCTGCAATCGGGGGATGACGCCGTTTTAAAGCGGATGGGGCGCCACTACGGCAGGGAATTTTTCCATCGACTGGTCGCACGCATCCATGCCTTGGTTCCGGATGCCGCCATCGGTCTCGATGTCATGGCCGGATTTCCAGGGGAAACCGAGGCGGAATTCCGCAACAGCTGCGATCTGGTGGCGGCCTTGCCGGTCAGCTACCTGCACGTTTTCCCTTTCAGCCGCCGCCCCGGCACCCCGGCCGCCGCCATGGGCGGACAAATTCCCGCCGGCCTGATCCGGGAGCGCGCCGCGTTGTTGCGCGATCTTGGGGAACAAAAGCGGCAGGAGTTTTTGCGGCGCTTCGTGGGGAAGAGGCTTCAGGTGCTGGTCGAAGGGGAATCCGGTTCAGGGCTTCGGCATGGATTGTCCGGCAATTATCTTCCGGTTTTTTTCGTCGGCGGCGCCTGCCGGGAGCAACTGATCGAGGTCGATATTCTGAAAGTTTCGGGAACCGGTCTGGAGGGAGTGATCGCATCGGGAAACTGATCAGCCGTCGGGCCGTTTGGACAACGACAACGTCGTCAAACAAAGGCAAGGGAATGAATACGATCATCACTGTGTTGCTGCATGGCGGTTTTATGCTGAGTTCTTTTGTGTTTTGCTCCTCCCTGGTGGTGACCTTGCTGAGCCGCTACCGCCTGGAAAAAGGACTCCCCGCCAACCGGGCCTGGCTGACGCCGAGTTGGCTGGCGGTTCTTTTCCTTGGTTTCGGTTCGCCGTTTTTCTTTCTCGGAGCCATGGTCTGGAATCGGGGCGAGACGAACATGGTCCTGATAACGGTCGGGGTGTCTTTGCTGCTGGGAATTTTTCTGGGGCGCAAGGTGGAAGAGGAACTGCGCGACTACGGGAAACCGAAAAACGCCGGAACCGGGAAGGGCAGGAAAAAAAACCGCCGCTGACCGGTTAGTGGTTCTGATAGTAGATGGCTGAATGATCCAGGATGTCGTGAACCTGGATCGCCGTTTCCAGAAACTGCTCCATTTCCTGGGGCGGGATCCTTTTCAGGTGACGGTAGACGATGAGCGACTCCCCTTTGGCCTCCATGCAGAGGTCCCCCTCTTTTTCGCACAAAATGATGATCCCTGAGTTGAGGAAGATCCCCCGGATCTTTTCTTCGTCCGCTTTCTTCCCAAAGAGTCGGTAATTGGCGGCAAATTGCGGGAAGGAGCGGCACTCGATGGGCTGGTAGCCAAATTTGTTTTCCAGCTTTTCCACATAGGTGGCATCGAGGGAGGTTTCGGGGCGGAGGGAGAAGGGGGGAAGAAACAGGTTGTTGGTCTTGAAACAGGCCATGGTCTGGACCCGAAAGGGGTTGGTTTCTTCTTCCTCCCAGTTCAGGGAAAGGTCCTTGGTTTTTTTGGTTGTGTAATCGAAAACCGCGATGAAGGCCTGATCCATGCCCCGGGTCAACAGATTTTCCTCAAACCCGCGCTGGCTGCCGCTGAACAGGGGAAGTGTTGAAAATTCATGGAGGATGGAACCGTCTCCGGCCTCCCGGAACGAAAAGGCCAGCTGCAGAGCGACCTGTTTCATTTCGGAGGTTCTCTTGCGGACGAAACGTTTGGCCAAAATCATGGCCAAACCCCAGAAAATAAGGGTGGCGCCCGAGGCCAGGGTGAGCACCTGATCGGTTCCCAAGGACTTGATCTTTTCCAGGATCGTGATCATTTCCTTCCTTTCGTTGGGGGTTTTCCCCTCCCAAAGATCCGGGTCATTTTATCACAGAATTTCGCCGTTCCTCCCGCAAAATTAATGACAAAAGGGGCCGCTTGGGGATATGAACCATCCCCAAGCGGCCCCTTCGTTTTTCCGATTCCCCAAAAAACTATACCAGACCCTGGTCGATCATGGCGTCGGCCACCCGGATAAACCCGGCGACATTGGCGCCTTTGACGTAGTTGATGTAGCCGTCGGCTTCCTTGCCGTACTTCACGCAGTTGTTGTGGATGGCGACCATGATTTCGTGGAGGCGATGATCGACTTCTTCCCGCGTCCAGGAGAGGCGCATGCTGTTCTGACTCATTTCCAGGCCGGAGGTGGCCACGCCGCCGGCGTTGGATGCTTTGCCGGGGGCGAAGAGCAGCTTGGCTTTCTGGATGACCTGGACCGCTTTGGGGGTGCAGGGCATGTTGGCCCCTTCGCAGACGGCGATGCAGCCGTTGGCCACCAGCGTCTTGGCGTCTTCCTCATCCAACTCGTTCTGGGTGGCGCAGGGCAGGGCGATGTCGCACTTGACCTGCCAGGGACGCTTGTCCTTGAAAAAGTGCGCATGGGGGAAATCCCGGACATAAGGTTCACAGATGTCCATGTTGGAGGCCCGGAGCTTGAGCATGCAGTCGATTTTCTCGCCGGAGATGCCGTCGGGGTCGTAGATGAAGCCGTCGGGACCGGAAATCGTCACCACCTTGCCCCCCAACTGGGTGGCCTTCAGGGCGGAACCCCAAGCGACGTTGCCGAAGCCGGAGATGGCGACCGTTTTGCCTTCGAAGGATTCTTCCTTGCGTTTCAGCATCTCTTTTGCGAAATAGACGCATCCGAAGCCGGTGGCTTCCGGCCGGACCAGGCTGCCGCCCCAGTTGAGCCCCTTGCCGGTGAGGACGCCGGTGAACTCGTTGCGGAGTCTTTTGTACTGGCCGAACAGATAGCCGATTTCGCGGCCGCCGACGCCGATATCCCCGGCCGGCACGTCGGTATCGGCGCCGATGTGGCGGAACAGCTCGGTCATGAAACTCTGGCAGAACCTCATGACTTCATTGTCGGTTTTCCCTTTGGGGTCGAAA
>JAFGOW010000119.1 GCA_016926265.1 Deltaproteobacteria bacterium
ACGATCACCACGTCGCGCCGGGTGAGCAGGCTGCGGGTGGCGCTGTGGCGCAGCTTGTCGATCTCCTCGTTGATGGCCGAGTCCTTCTCGATGTAGGTGTCGGTGGCCGGGACGTAGGCCTCGGGCTGGTAGTAGTCGTAGTAGGAGACGAAATATTCGACCGCGTTGTCCGGGAACAGCCCCTTGAACTCGCCGTAGAGCTGGGCCGCGAGCGTCTTGTTGGGGGCCAGCACCAAAGCCGGGCGCTGCATAGCGGCCATGACGTTGGCCATGGTGAAGGTCTTGCCCGAGCCGGTGACGCCGAGCAGCACCTGATGGGAAAGGCCGCGCCGCAGGTTGTCGACCAGCTCGCGGATCGCCTGGGGCTGGTCGCCGCGCGGCTGGAAATCGGTTTTGAGGAGGAATTGGGCCATGTTTACCTATCAGTCAGCCATTGTGGCTGAAGCTTGGGTTTTCATGCTACCACTCCCCCGATCAGCGCTCCAACAGTTTCCTGGCCAGGCCGTGGAGGTCCGAGTTGGCCAGCGCCCCCAATCTATTTTTTGGGCAAGGATCATCAGGGCGATTTGCTGCCCGTGAGGTGGCGATCTCCTTGAGTGGTGGCTGGTGGAGCAGCATGGCAAAAAATGTCTGTTCGGACAGAATTTCTCGGCTTTAACCTTTTCCTGTCAAAATATATCCGATCAGACAAAAAACTTGACAGGGGCAAGGATGTTTTGATTGTATGTCTGTACGGAAAAAAAATAATTAGGGCCTTATTCCAACAAGGGAAAATTCATGGCGGGTAGGATCAGATCATCGGGACCCTCTCCGGATTACGGCAAGGTGACCAGCGCCGCGGAACTGGGCCGCCTGGTGCGCCGCAAACGCAAGGAAACCGGAGCATTGCAGGATTCGGCGGCGGCCATGTGCGGGGTCGGGACCAAGTTTCTTTCACAATTGGAGAACGGCAAGGAGACCGCCGAACTGGGCAAGGTGCTGCAGGTGCTGAAAGGCCTGGGTCTGGAGCTGTACCTCTTCCCCCGTTCCGCCAACCCTCTGAAGGGGCGCTAGATGCAGTCCCTCACCGTTTTCCTGAACGAACGGCGGACTGGGCTTTTGTGGCAGGAAGGGGACGGCCTGGCGTTCCGTTATGATGCCGACTACCTGGAAACATCCTCTCCCTTGCCGTTGTCTCGGCACCTGCCGCTCCCTTTGGAGGAGCCGGAAAAAACCTTTTCCGACCGGGAAACCCGGGCCTTTTTCGAAAACCTGCTGCCCGAGGGGGAGGTCCGCGCCCAGTTGGCCCGGGCCCTCGGGATCTCCCGCGGCAACACCTTCGCGTTTCTTTCGGCCATCGGCGGCGACTGCGCCGGCGCCGTTTCGGTCATGTCCCAGGACCAGCCGCTCTTGGCGGATGGCGGAAGGCGCCCCATCTCGGACGAAGAACTGGCCGAGCGTCTGGACAACCTCCCGGCCCACCCCTTTCTGGCCGATGAGGAGGGGGTGCGCCTGTCCCTGGCCGGAGCCCAGAACAAGCTGCCGGTCTGTTTTGACGGCCGCGGCTTCTCCATCCCAATAGGGCGGGTTCCCTCGACCCACATCCTCAAGACTTCAATTCCCAACCTCGAGGACACCGTTGTCAACGAAGCCTTCTGCATGACCTTGGCGCGGCGTCTTGGCCTCCAGGCGCCGGCGGCGGAGGTGGTGGCCTTGGCCGGCCGCCGCTATTTCCTGGTGGAGCGCTATGATCGCTATTCCGACGCGGCCGGCATTCAAAGGCGGCTGCATCAGGAGGACTTCTGCCAGGCTTTGGGAATTCCGCCGGACCAGAAATACGAAAAGGAGGGCGGCCCTGGCCTGAAGGCCTGTTTCGCCCTGGTGCGGGAGTGGAGTTCCGAACCGTTGCCGGATGCCGCGGCCCTGCTGGACTGGACCCTGTTCAATTTTCTCATCGGCAACGCCGATGCCCACGGCAAAAACATCGCTTTTCTGTACCGCCCCGAGGGGGTGCGGCTGGCCCCGTTCTACGATCTGATCTCCACCGCCGTCTATGAACGGGTCAACAACAAGTTTGCCATGCGCTTCGGCGGGGAAAAAGATCCCCGCTATCTGCTGCCGGTTCACCTGGAGCGGTTCGCCGGAGAGATCGGGGTAGGCCTTCGGTTCGCGAAAAGAAGATTGCAGACCCTGGGCGCGGAGATCTCCCGCCAGGCCGTTGCTCTGGCTGATGAGTACCGCCACAACCTGTCCAATCCCGTGATCATCGGCCGTTTGTTGGATGTCATCGACCAGCGCACCGGCAAAGCACGGCTGCTGTTATGAGGAATCCGTGACCGGGCATTTCCCTTCCGATCAGCGCTTCAACAGTTTCCTGGCGAGGCTGTGAAGATCCAAACTGCCCAGGACTACGGCTCTTCCTTTGACGGTTGGGGCGCCACACCACAGATTCTGCTGGAAAGCCTCTTTTTTCTAAATTTGAAAAAATTATATTTTTTCAGGGGGTGCGGGCAAAAACCAAGGTTTTTGAGGGGAGGGGAAGGCTGGCAAAATAATAGGCGGGATATGCCCTGGTGATAGATCAAACAGGACGCTTTCCGGCACCATTCGAAGGGCCGCTAAGTATTTCCGAAAAACGGATAAATTTTACCTCAAGCGGCCCCCTCAACGTTGACAGAGGTTAAATTTAAGAGTAGTTTTGGGCAGTTGTAATGGGTAAGGCCGGAGGATGGGATGGCGTTCCGGAAGGAAAAATCGGATGGATGAAAAGACCGCCTGGCGTCGAGGGGATGCCGGCGGTTTTTTGTTGGGAGGTTTAAGGCTCTCGGGCAGCTCACCGGCCACCCCGGCGGAGATGAGGAAGCGGTTCGAGGAATACCTGGGCGGACTGACCAAGGGCAAGGAACCCGGCAAGGTTCGGATCGTGTTGGAGCAGGAACCACGAATGGACGCGAATGAACGCAAATTGAAGGAACTAATCCGCAAGGGTGAAGGCATTTCGACCGAGTTCAAAACCTGCCGGAACAGTCTCAGCCGGGATGTCTACGAGACAGTTTGCGCTTTTCTGAATCGGCATGGTGGGACTATTTTGTTAGGCGTTACGGATTCCGGCGAAGTGCAAGGCATTGCCCCCGGAGCCATCGGACAGATGAAAAAGGATTTCATGACTGCCATCAACAACCCGCAGAAACTACACCCGCCCGCCTATCTTTCAGTGGATGAAATGACGCTGGAAGGGAGACCAATTCTTCGCATTTATGTTCCGGAAAGTTCCCAGGTTCACCGTTGTAGTGGCCGCATTTATGACCGCAATGAGGACGGTGATCTCGACATTACAGACACAGGTAGCTGACCTTTACCAGCGTAAGCAGGCAACTTATTCAGAGAACAAGATTTACCCATATGCCGGACCGGAGGAACTGGAGCTTGAGCTGCTTGCAAAGTGCCGCAAGATCGCGGTGTTGCGTCGAGAGGACCATCCTTGGCGGAAAAAAGAGGGACATTCCCCGTTTTCTATCCGGCATCCCCCGCCCTTCTTGAGGAACGGAGCCGCCCCATCATTCCTTATCCAACCTTTTTGGATTCCAGTGAGAGGCCCTGGTTTGTCCCGCGCGAGATCCAAAGTCTCAACGTCCTTGAACGGGCTCATCTCGCCGGTGGCTGCTTCGGGTCCGTGGCTACCGCCTGAAGCAGTCAGGATGGCAAAGCGGTTCAAGGGGGAACGGCAAAGGGGGCACCAAAGCCCCCTTTCATTTCTCCTGAATTTCCCGGATGAAAACACGCCAATTCCCACAAGGCCGAAGGAATCGGGCTCTTGCGGATGGCCCCAATACTATTTGGTCTTCCAGGTGGTCCCCTGGGGTGAATCGAGGAGGATGACGCCCTTGGCCGCCAGTTCGTCGCGGATGGCGTCGGCCCGGGCGAAGTTCTTGGCCTGGCGCGCTTCCTTGCGCTCCACGATCAGGGCCTCGATCGCCTCCTTGCTGAGGCCGCTCTCCCCGAGGCCGGCGTCCTTGATGCGCTCCAGCCAGGTCGCCGGTTCGGCCTGGAACAGGCCGAGCACTTCTCCGCAGCGGCGGATCCGGTCGCGGACCGCGGCCAGCCGTCGCAGCCAGGCGCCGTTGGCCTCGAAGCGGCGTTCGGCGAGCACCCGGTTGACGGCACGCACCGCCTCGAAGATCTGGCCCAGGGCCTGGGCGGTGTTGAAATCGTCGTCCATGGCCGCGCCGAAATTCTCGGCGAGGTGCGCCGCCGGCTGCCAGACCTCCTCGTCCTCGGCGGAGAATCCAATCTCCGGCAACCGTTTGCCCGCTCCGGAATCGAGAACCTCGCCGAGCCCCAGCAGCGCTTCGTAGACCCGGCTCAGGCCGTGGCGGGCATCCTCCAGGTTCTTGTCGGAGAAGTCGATGGGGGAGCGGTAGTGGGCCGAAAGGATGAAGAAGCGCAGCACCTCGGGGTCGTACTTCTCCAGTACCTCGCGGACCGTGAAGAAGTTCCCCAGCGATTTGCTCATCTTCTCCTGGTTGATGTTGACGAAGCCGTTGTGGACCCAGTAGCGGGCGAAAGGCTGGCCGGTCGCCCCCTCGCTCTGGGCGATCTCGTTTTCGTGGTGGGGGAAGACCAGGTCCTTGCCGCCGCCGTGGATGTCGATGGAGGGGCCGAGATAGCGCATGCTCATGGCCGAGCAC
>JAFGOW010000120.1 GCA_016926265.1 Deltaproteobacteria bacterium
CCCTTGGTGTAGAGGTTGGTGAACCAACGCTCCAGGGGGATGTCGAAGCCGATCCCCTTCATGTGGTTGTAGATATCGAGACGGAAATAGTCCGAGGAGTAGTGGGGCAGGAACCAGGTGATCTCCTCCGCCTTGAGTCCGTGCTTGGCGATCATCGGCGTCAGGGCGCGCTCCACGGAAGTGGTGACGATCTCCCGGTTGAGGAGCTTGACGTCCTGTTTGAGGAGGAAGGTTTCGTTGTCCACGGCCGCCGTCAGCGACGGCTGTTCCCGCCAGCCGGTCAGGGTGCCGTCGGGGTTTTTGACGGCCCCTGCGTACATGCAGATCTCCAGTTCATTGGCGAAGGAGAGGGTGTCGATCCAGTCGATCCTCAAGGAGATGCCGTCGGTTCTGGGCCGTTGCGACAGGAAGGCGGCGCCGGCGCCGTCGGAGAGCATCCAGCGCAGGAAATCGGCGTCGAAGGAGAGCAGCGGCGCCTTCTCCACGGCTTCGGCCTTGTCGGCCCGGATCGGGGGGCAGAGCCGGGCCCGCATGTAGGTGCTGGAGAGCTCCGAACCGGTCGCTACGGCCTGTTTTGCCTGACCCAGGGCCACCGCCATCCAGGCGTATTTCAACGCCGCCATCCCCGAAATGCAGACCCCCGCCGCGCTCATGATCTCGCAGGGGGCGTTGCCCAACTCGCCATGGACCATGGAAGCGTGCCCTGGGATCATCTGATCCGGCGAAGTGGTGCCGCAACAGAGGGCATCGATTTCGTCGAGGGAGAAGCCCTCATGGGGGCGCAGCCGCCGCACCGCTTCGGCGCAGAGCTGGGCGTTGGTGTGGGTCGCTTCCCCGGTTTCGGGATCGAGGGCGTAGTAACGGGTTTTGATCTTGTTGTTGCGGAGGATGATGCGCCGGGTCCGGGAGGGGAGCTGGTGGACCATCCCCAGCATCTGTTCCATCTGGTCGTTGGCGACCGGCTCGTTGGGAAGAAAGACCGCCAGGTCGGTGATGTAAGCCGTCATCATGCAATACAACCTTTCATGTTTTCAAAGGAGCCTCGGCGGGGCTCCAAGCGGTAAAGGAAAAAGGAGTTTTTATGGGATGCGACGTTCATGGGGCGTTCTCCCGTCACGGCTGCTCTTTCAGTTTGGCGGCGATCCGTTCCCGATGGAGCTGGGTCTCGGCGACCAGCTTGGCGCGGATATCGGTATAAGGGCCCGTTCTGGTAAAATCGAAAATGTCGAAGAATTTTTTCTCCAGAAGGGCGTTTTCCAGGTCCAGGGCGAGCGCATAGGCTTTTTTTCGGGGCAGCTTGCCCTGGCCACAGTCCTCGATCAGGGCGTTGATATAGCGGATGTTGGTTTGTACCGCCTGAGCCCGCAAGGTCGTTTTGCCGGCCAGGATTTTCCCCTGGCCGGCCAGGTCGCGCAACTGGTCGATATCCTGGCCGTGGGAGACCTCCTGAACGCTCATTTCGTTCCAGAATCCCGCGTCTTCCGGGAACGAGAGGGCGTATTGGTGGTAGAGGCGGCTGATGGCTATCTCGTTGGCTCGCAGCAGGACCAATAGATCGTTGATCTCCCGGCTGATCATTCCTTCTCCTTTTTCCCGTTGTCTGCGAAAAGCAACCCCTTGAGCCAATCCTTCTTATATACATTTTTGCCCGGCAAATCAAAGGGGTTTTCCACGCCACGGGGGGTGGTCCGCCGCCAGGATGGCGCCGTACCGCCGTCGATTGGGGGTCCCGTCAACTCAGAGACAACAGGATCGGCACCAGAAATTTTTCGTCGATCAGGGGGCGGCGCAGCCGGCTGATCAGTTGGCAGTCGATGACCTCAATCCCCCGTCCCCGCAGATTCTGCCGATCGAGGAGGCCGGTGTAGCCGGCCCATTCTTCGTCCAGCAGCACCAGGTTGAGAACCTCCCGGTCGGCGATTCCCTGGGGGTTGTCCTTTTTCAGATAGGAGAGCAGGGTTTCGACCTGTTCGGGCAAGGCTTTTCCCTTCAATTCGGGATCGGGAAGGGTGTTGGGAATGAAGACCTTGGGGCAGGGGTTGGCGCGGATCGCCTCGCCGATACCGGCGGGAAGAAAATTGGCCAGCAGGCTGGTGAAGAAGCTGCCCATGGGATAGCAGATCAGTTCCGCTTCGGAGATCAGTTCAACGATCTTTTCGGAAACCGGAATCTCCACGGCGGTGGCATCTCCGAGGGACCGGGTCAGGAAGAGGCGGCGGATGGGATGCTGGAGGGGCGGGTGTTCCTTGCCCGTCAGCAGATGCTGGCCGATGACAATCTCTCCATTTTTCAGTTCCGCTCCCAAATGGAGGGAATGATCGGTGACGGGGCGGACGACGCCGCGGCCCCGGACCAACTGGGAGAAGAGATAGATGACCGGGTCGAGCTGGCGGCGCTGGTTCAGGTAGCCGCTGGCGAGGATCAGGTTGCCGATACTGGCGCCCCGCAGGTCGAAACCCAGGGGCATCTGCTCCCGGAACTGGTTGAGAAAATTCCGGATAATGGTTCTCATCGGTTCGGAAACGGAACGGACCAGGGGGTGTTCGCCGTCCGCCAGGGATTCCATTTCCCGCCAGAGAAGGGGAGGGGCGGCGTTTTTTGCCAGGCGATAGCCGAACAACCGGAGAACGGCGGGGTTGCCGCTCCAGGTGCGGTCGGCCAGCGCCAGCAGGCGTTTTCGGATGTCGCCGATGGCGGGCATGTCGAAGGCGTCCCGGAGTTGCGCCGAACTGCCCCCTGAATCCATGGCGGTCATGATATGGATGGAATTGTGGGTGTAGAGGATCAGCTCCTCGCTGGTTTCATTGAGAGAGCTGCCGCCGCTGAAGAACAGGATTTTGGGACCCAGTTCGGGATTGCGGCGGTAAAGTTCCAGGCGCCTCGGGTCGGGACGATTGATTTCACGGGAGATGGTGAATTTCATGACCTCCACTTTTCCGAAGGAAGGTGATTTCCGATCCGGCCCGCAGAAGGGGTGGCCCGAAAGGGTCGTTTCAGCAGATGCGGGGCAGTTGCTCCCCGGAAAGCATATCGACGAGGCGCCTTCCGCCGATGGCCGTAGACAGCGTGACCTTGCCTTCCGAGGCCGCCTTGCCGTTGACCTCGCCGATCAGGGCGGCTTCCCGGCCCTGCGGATGGTCCCGCAACAGCGCCAGGACCCGTGGGGCGGCCTCGGGGCTGACAAAGGCCAGCAGCTTTCCCTCGTTGGCGACGTACAGAGGATCGAGGCCGAGAATGGCGCAGGCCGCTGTCACCTCTTTCCGGACCGGAATGGCGGTCTCCTCCAGCACGATATCGACCGCAGACTGGATGGCGATCTCCTTCAGGGTGGTGGCGACCCCGCCGCGGGTGGGATCGCGCAACACGTGGATATCGGCGCCCGCGATCTCAAGTAACGTGGCGACCAGCCCGTTGAGGGGGGCGCTGTCGGTGCGGATTTCGGTCCCCAGTTCCAGCCCTTCGCGGCTTGCCAGAATCGCCATGCCGTGATCCCCGATAGGCCCGTTGACGAGGATCTTGTCGCCGGGGCGCGCGTTGCCCCCCTCGATCCGCCAAGGGTGATCGAAGACCCCGATGCCGGAGGTATTGATGAAGATCTTGTCGGCGCCGCCGCGGCTCACCACCTTGGTGTCGCCGGTGACGATGCCGACCCCGGCCCGGTCGGCGGCGGCTCTCATGGAATAGAGGATGCGCTCCAGGTCCGCCAGCGGCAAACCTTCCTCCAGGATCAGGCCGACACTGACGGCCAGCGGCCTGGCGCCGCTCATGGCCAGGTCGTTGACGGTGCCGTTGATGGCCAGATCGCCGATATCGCCGCCGGGGAAAAAGACCGGATCGACCACATAGGAATCGGTGGTGAAGGCGAGTCGGTCGCCGCTGAAGGGGATGACCGCGGCGTCGTTGCGGTTGTTTTCCGGCAGGCCGGACAGAATCGGAATGATGAAATCCTCGAGAAGCTGGCGGCTGAGTTTGCCGCCGCTGCCGTGTCCCAGCAGGATGACGTCGGTTTTCAACGGGAAGCTCCTTGGCGGCGGTTCAGCCGCCGAATCGATAGGCGGCGGCGCAGGCCCCTTCGGTGGAGACCATGCAGGCCCCGGCCGGTTCCTCGGGGGTGCAGACGGTGCCGAACAGGGGGCAGTCACGGGGGGCCATCTTCCCTTTGAGGATCTCCCCGCACCGGCAGCCCTCCGGTTCGCGGGACGGTTCGGGACGGATATCGAGACACCGTTCGATGTCGAAGGCGGCGAATTCGTCCCGGACCCGCAAACCGCTGTGGTCGATGACCCCGATCCCCCGCCAGCGGGAAGGGCACGGTTCGAAGACCCGCTGGAGGATCTCCAGGGCCTTGCGATTCCCTTCCGGCTTGACGAAGCGGCGATACTGGTTTTCCACCGCGGGACGCC
>JAFGOW010000121.1 GCA_016926265.1 Deltaproteobacteria bacterium
GACCCTCGGCAACGGCGCCACCAAATCGGTCTCCGACCAGATCTCCAGCATGGGGAGCAACCTGCTGATGCTGATTCCGGGGCAGCGTTTCGGCCCAGGCGGCGGCGGGGCCCCCAACTTCAAGCTCGCCGACGTCGACGCCATCCGCCATCAGATCAGCGGCGCCGAGCGGGTGGCGCCGGTGGTCAACAAGGGGGTGACCGCCGTCTATCAGGCCAACAACTGGTCGACCGTGGTCACCGGCAGCAACAACGACTACTTCCCGGCCGGGAACTGGGACCTGGCCGCCGGCCGCAACTTCAACGAAACCGAGGAACGGGCCGGCAAGGCGGTTTGCGTCCTCGGCGAAACGGTACGGAACAAGCTCTTCGGCGGCCAGAATCCGGTCGGCAGCGAGATCCGCATCAAGCAGTTTTCCTGCGAGGTGATCGGGCTGCTCAAGGCCAAGGGGCAGTCGGCCATGGGCTCCGACCAGGACGATACGGTGGTGATGCCGTTGCGCACCGTGCAGCGCCGCCTCAGCGGCAGCCAGGACGTCAACCGCCTGACCGTGTCGGTGAGTAACAGCGCCTCCATCGATGCGGTAAAAAAACAGCTCAGTCTCCTGATGCGCGAACGGCGCAACATCGGCGACAGCGAGGACGACGATTTCCGGGTCATGGACACCCGCCAGATTGCCGAAACCCTGACCAGCACCACCAAGATCCTAACCGCCCTGCTCGGCGCGGTGGCCGCGGTGAGCCTCCTCGTCGGGGGGATCGGCATCATGAACATCATGCTGGTCTCGGTCACCGAGCGCACCCGCGAGATCGGCATCCGGCTCGCCATCGGCGCCCTGGAACGGGAGGTGCTGTTGCAGTTCCTCATCGAGGCGGTGGTGCTGTCGAGCCTCGGGGGGCTGATCGGCATCACGTTGGCGACCGGCGCCTCCTTTTTCCTGGCCCGATTGATGAACGTCCCTTACCTCTTCGACCCCGCCATCAACCTGCTTTCGTTCCTCTTCTCAGCCGCCATCGGCGTCATCTTCGGCTTCTTCCCGGCGCGCCGCGCCGCCGGCCTCAACCCCATCGACGCCCTGCGCCACGAGTGAAGAAAAAAACGGCCCGACTCCGGCGGCTTGCCGCCGGAGTCGGGCCGTATAAAACCGGCCGTCAGCTACGGGGCTCCTCCGGCGGGGACTCCGGGGGACAGCCCCGCCGGCCGGAGCGGGGACCACGGTCGCGCTCCGGCATCGAGAGCAGCACCTCCGCCATCCTGGCCAGCCGCCGCTGGTCCGGGGTCAATACCCCCTCGACCAGGCTCTTGGCCCGGAGATGGAGGACCAGCAGCTCGGTCCGGGCCGCGGCCTCCTTGGCCGCCAGTTGGCGGATCGCGGCTTCGTCGAAGCCCTTGGCCAGGGCCGCGGCAAACTCCTGGCGCCCCTCTTCCAGGGCCTGGCGATGGGGCTCGGCCTGCTTGCGCTCTGAGTCGAGGATGTCGCGGATTTTCTGTTTCTGCTCCGGATTCAGGCCCAGGGCCTCCGACATCCGCTCCCAGAGCAGCCCCGGCCGCAACAGCTCATGCTTTTCCGGGGGCGGTCCGGCGGAGGGGGCTGCCGCAGCCGGCGCCGCCTGAAGCAGCAGCCCGAGGCCCAGCGCCACGGCACTCAAGGGGAGGAAACGAATTTGTTTTTTCATGGTTTTTTCTCCTTTGGTTGTTACATGGTAGCGGTCCGGCAAAAACCGTCACAAGGGATTCCCAGCCATCAGTCCTTGCCATCGGGCAGGCCGCCGGGAGGGGGCCCTTCGCCCCGCTTCTTTCCTGGGGGCCTTTCCGGCACCGCGAACAGGCGGCCGTCCCGTTCCCGGCAGACCGCCTTGAACTTCTCTCCATGGGGGCCCTTGATTTCCACGGCATCGCCCGCTTTTTTGCCCTGACAGGCCTCATAGGCAAAGGGGGGCGGCTCCCTGGGAGGCCGATTCGGCGCCCCGGCATCGGATGCGACTCCCGACAGCGGCAGCGCCAGAACCATGAGAAAAGACCCGGCCAGTCCCTTCGATACAGCTGACTTGTCCATGATCACCTCCTTGATGGCGGGGACGGGAAATGCTTCGACGCCCGTCCCGGTTTTTTTCTTGAGCTTGAGCCTAGCCCCGGAATAAGCAGTAAATGTGGAGGAAATAAGGATTTTGTACGGGAATGATCTATTGCCGTGGCCACCGGGAGGGGCTATATGGTAAGGAATCATTCTGACAACTGCACACCTCGACGGGTAGCAATGAAATTCTCCATCCAGCACAAACTGTTCATGGCCCTGGTGGCCGCCAGCGGTCTGGCCGTGCTGGCCATGTTCGCCATCATGCAGTGGAGCATCGACCGCGGCTTCCTCCAGTATGTCAATACCCTGGAGCAGGACCATCTCCAGCGGCTCTCCGGAAGCCTGGTCGAAGCCTTCGCCCGCGAGGGGAGTTGGGATGCGCTCCGCGGCAACCCCCGCCGGGTCATGGAGATCCTGTTCGGCTCCCTGCCGGACGGAATGCCCCATCCCGAACCGGGGCCGAGGCCGGAGCCTCCTCCTCTCCCCGGACATGGTCCCTGGCCGCCCGCCGTTCGATCCCCGGTGCCGCCTCCCGGAAACGGAGGAAATTTCCGCCCTGGGCAACCGCCGCCGGAGCCCGGTCATCCCTTCCGGGGCCGGATCTTCCTTCTCGATAAGGAGCAGCGCCCGGTCTTCGGCCTTGGGAAAATCCCCGCCGAGCCCGACCTGATCCCTCTGACCCACCAGGGCGAAACCATCGGCTACCTCGGGCTGGTGAAGCCCCGCCGGATCTCCGACACCCACCAGCTCCGCTTCGTCAAGAGCCAGAAACTGGCCCTGGCCCTGGTGGCGAGCGCCGTCCTGGCGGTCTCCGCCCTCTTCTCCCTGCCCCTGGCCCGGCGCCTGGTGAAACCGCTCCAGGCCCTGGCCCGGGCCGCCCGGGGACTTTCGGGGGGGGACTACGCACTGCGGGTGCCGGCGGCCTCCTCCGATGAAATGGGGCAGCTGGCCAGCGATTTCAATGCCCTGGCGCTGACGCTGAAGAAAAACGAAGAGGTGCGCCGTCAATGGATCGCCGACATCTCCCACGAACTGCGCACTCCCCTGGCGGTGCTGCGGGGCGAGGTCGAGGCGCTCCTTGACGGCGTCCGGCCCGCGACCCCCGAAGCCGTCGCCTCGCTGCACACCGAAACCCTGCGGCTGGGCCGGCTGGTGGACGACCTCTACCAGCTCTCCCTTTCGGATCTGGGGGGGCTGACCTATCGAAAAGAGCCGACCGACCTCGTGGAACTGCTGAAGGGGGAGATCGATACCTTCCGGGACGATTTCAACCGGAAAGGGATCGCGGTGTGCTTCGAGCCCCCGGAAGGCAGAGCGATGCTGTTTGCGGACCCCGACCGGCTGCGGCAGCTCTTCGACAACCTGCTGGAGAATTCGCTCAAATACACCTTTCCGGGGGGCGAGTTGAGGATCGGCATCGAAGCCCTCCCCGGCTTCGCCCAGGTGGAGTTTCAGGACAGCGCCCCCGGCGTCGGGGAGCAGGAGCTCCCCCGCCTCTTCGAACGGCTCTACCGGGTGGAGGCTTCCCGCAGCCGGGATTCGGGCGGCGCCGGGCTCGGCCTGGCGATCTGCCGAAACATCGCCGAGGCCCACGAGGGGCGGATTGAGGCGACCCCCTCCACCCTCGGAGGACTCGGGATCACCGTGACCCTCCCTTTATATGGGAAGAAAACATGAATGAAACCGTACTGATCGTCGAAGACGAGCCCAAGCTGGCGGGGCTGTTGCACGATTACCTGAAACAGGCGGGGTTCGAAACCTCGCTCCTGGCCAACGGACTCGAGGTCGTCCCCCAGGTGAAGGAAACGCCGCCCCAGCTGATTCTCCTCGATCTGATGCTGCCGGGACGGGACGGCATGGACGTCTGCCGGGAACTCCGCTCCTTCTCCAGGGTGCCGATCATCATGGTCACGGCCCGAGTGGAGGAAATCGACCGCCTGCTCGGCCTGGAACTGGGGGCCGACGACTACATCTGCAAACCTTTCAGCCCCCGCGAGGTAGTGGCCCGCGTCAAGGCGGTGCTGCGCCGCGCCGGCGATTCGCCCCCCCCGGCGGAGGATCTGGTTCTCGACGAATCCCGCTATCTGGCGACCCTCAACGGCCACAAACTCGACCTCACCGCAGTGGAGTTCAAGCTGCTCCGGTATCTTGCCGAACATCCGGGACGCATCTTCTCCAGGGGCCAGTTGATGGATCGGATCTATCCCGACGAACGGGTGGTCAGCGACCGCACCATCGACAGCCATATCAAGAAACTGCGCCGCAAAATCGACGCCGCTGGCGGCGATGAAGAACGGATCCGCTCGGTCTACGGGGTCGGATACAAGTTCGAACGGAGCTGAACCGGGCCATCCCGGAGCCATTCCCACCCCCTCGCAAACCTTAAATTTTCTACTGTCATTCGCCTCCTTCCGGTTCTTTTCACAGGGCGTTCCGGCAACATTTTCTTTTTTGTCGCTTTTTCTTGACAAAAAGATTCTGACCAGATATCACCGTGGGCAAATTTCTTCTGGAGTTTCCCCATGACAAACCGGCGCCTCGGTGGATTTCTGATTCTTTTTGCCCTGTTGTTTCTATTCGGCCCTCCGACCTCGGCGCTGGCCGAAGGCAGGTGGTTCGTCAGCCTTTTCGGCGGCGAGGTCGGCTACGGCAGCCTGGGGGACACCCTCATAGGAAAACTTCGTTTCAACGGCAACCACCATTTTGTTTCCGCAGCCCTCGGCAAGGAACTATACACCTGGCGGAACACCATCCGCCTGGAGCTGGAAGGGCATGCCGGCCAGCACTGGGGAACCGGAAAATCCCACAATGAGTTCAACGCCGTATTCGTGGTGCGCTGGCTCCCCTTCTGGTGGGACCACTTCGTCGACACCAGCTTCGCCGTCGGAGAAGGCCTCTCCTACGCCACCCGGATTCCCTCCATCGAAGAGGAGCAATACGAGGAGAAGACCTCAAAATGGCTCAATTACCTCTCCTTTGACCTGGAATTCACCTCTCCCAGACCTTCCCCCTGGAGCGGCTTTTTCCGAATCCACCACCGTTCCGGCGTCGATGGCCTCTTCGGCGACGTGCGAGGCGCCTCCAATGCCCTCGCCGTCGGGGTGAAATACACCTTCTGACCCCGCCTCACGGCGGGGCCGCCCCTGGCAAAAAAACTTCCCAGCACCCGCACGCTTTTTTTGACACCCTGTCTTCCTTTGACGGTATATTTATCCTAATTTCTTTTTGAAGTGCCACCCCCCTCACGGCAACGGAAACCAAGGACGGAAACGCTCCCATGGATGATCGCGACAGGGCCGCCTCGATCCTCTTGCCTCCGGAAAGGGGCCGCCACGGAGAGAATCCCGACGGTTCCGCCATCCCTGCCCAACTGGAAGGGGACGAGGAACTGCTGTCACGGATCGCCAGACCGGAGGATGTGGAGATTCGGGTCCGGCCCGCGGCGGACGGCCGTTGGCTCCTGACCATCGCCGGGGCCGACCAGCGTGGGCTGCTGTCCCTCGTCGCGGGGCTGCTGACAGCCTCGGGGATCGTCATTCTTTACGGCCGGATGACGACGCGGCGCGGAAGGGCAACCCAACCGGGATCTCCGGGCCTGGTGAAAATCCTCGACCTCTTCGAGGTGGAGACCCAGGAAGCCGCGGACAACGCCGCCTTCTGGCCGTCTTTCGCCGCCGAGCTGAAGGCGCTGGCCGGAAAAGCCGCGCACGGGGAATTGGACAACGCCCGCCAGGGAATCATCGACCGCATCTGCGCCGTGATGAAACGGCACCAGAGCCCCGCCAAGACCCTGTTGCCGGTATCGATCCGCTTCGACAACGACTCCTCGGAAACGATGACGGTTCTGCACCTGCATTCCGAAGACACACCCGGTTTCCTATTCTCCTTCGCCAACGCCCTGGCGATGCTCGAAATCAACATCGAAAGCGCCGAGGTTGTCACCAGCGGCGGAGAGGTCCGCGACACCTTCTGGGTCCAGGACCTGGGCCGGCGCAAGATCACCAGCCCGGAGAAGCTGCAACAGCTCCGCGCCGCCTGCGCCCTCATCAAACAATTCACCTATCTGCTGCCGCGCTCGGCCAACCCCGGTCTGGCCCTGCGCCAGTTCGGGGATCTGGTGAACCAGATGCTGTTTCAGCCCGAATGGGTCCACGACCTGGGGAGCATCCGCTCCCACCGGGTTCTCAACAACATCGCCGCCCTGATGGGGGTCAGCCGCTTTCTGTGGGAGGATTTCCTGCGCATGCAGTACGAAAACCTCTTTCCCATGATCAGCGATCCGACACTGCTCGAAAAAAGCCTGGGCCGGGAAGATTTTCTGGCCGAGCTCGGCGCCGAACTGGAAGCGGTTTCCGGCGACGAGGAGCGGGTGGCGGTCCTGAACAGCTTCAAGGACCGCCACATGTTCCGCATCGATCTCCAGCACATCACCCACCATATCGGCGACATCCGCTTTTCCACCGAATTGAGCGAACTGGCCGAAGTGGTGGTGGAACAGATGGCGCTGCTCTGC
>JAFGOW010000122.1 GCA_016926265.1 Deltaproteobacteria bacterium
GGCCATGAGCGTCCGTTCGATCGCCAGAGCGGTCTGGCTGGCGAAGCCCTCCAGAGTCTGGATTTGTTCATGGCTCAGGAAACCTCCGCAGGGAGTGGGGAGAATGCCGATCACCCCCATGGTCTGCGAGGCCGCGGTCAGCGGCAGGTAGAGGGCGCGGGCATCAGGGAGGGTGTCGGTGCCACGGCCGGCCCGGTTTCCGCGGGAGAAAACCCAGCGGGCGACCTCCATTTCCTGAGAATCGAGGACAAAGGTTGGCGGACCGGTGACCGGCGGGGCAAGGTCCCCCCTTTCATTTCGGATCAGGATGACTACCTGGGTGGAGAAGAGTTCGCCGATATGTTTCAAGGCCAGAGCGGCCAGGGTTTTCAGGCCTCGGTGGTGCGCCAGTTCACGGCTGAGGCGGTAGAGGGTCGCGGTGCGCCGCTCCCGCAGACGGGCCGCCTCTGCCTGCTCCCGGACCCGCAGCGTCAACCGGCAGATGACATGGGAAACGATGAACATGACGGCAAAAGTAAAGATATGCCGGACATCGCTGACGGTGAAGGTGAACCGCGGCGGCACGAAAAGGAAATCGAAGGCGGCGACGCTGAGGATCGTTGCCAGCAGAGAAGGACCTTTCCCGGTCCGGCCGGCGATGACGACGACGCCGAGGAGATAGACCATGACCAGATCGACCAGGCCGAAATAAGGATGGAGCAGAAGGGCGACCACCGTGGCGGCGCTTACCCCGAATACGCTCCCGAACCATTCGCGCCGCCGCCAGGAAGTTGGTTCCCCTGGGGTGGCCGGGGGCGGCGTTTCATCGCTGTCGCCGGTGATGACGTAGACATCGATGTCCCCGCTCCCCCGCACCACCTGGTCCAGCACGGAGCCGAACAGGCGATCTTTCCAGCGGGGATGGGTCGGCTTGCCGATTATGATTTTGGTGACATTGCGGCAGCGGGCGTAGGTCAGGATTTCGTCGCAGGCGCTGTGCCCGGAGAGGGTGACTGTTTCGGCCCCCAGGCTCTCGGCCAATTGCATGTGTTCGGCCAGTTGGCGCAAATCGCTCTCATTGGGGCGAACCTTGGCCGGCGCCTCGACATGGACGGCGAGCCATTCGGCGCAAAGTCCCGCGGCCATCCGTTTGGCGGCGCGGATCAGCCGGACCGAACGGGGGTTCGCTCCGATGCAGACCAGGATTCGTTCCGCGGCCGGCCACACCTCCCGGACCCCCTTGGCCTGGCGATAGCTCTGCATCTGGGCATCGACCCGCTCCGCCGTCCGGCGCAGCGCCAATTCCCGCAGCGCGATCAGATTCCCTTTTCGGAAAAGGTTTTGGCGGTCGGTGGCGCCTAGATGGACTCCCGGAACCTTCCCATCCTTGAAGCGCTGGAGAAGCTCGTCGGGGGGCAGATCGACCAGCTTGATCTCGTCCGCGCGGTCCAGTATCGAATCGGGTACGGTTTCCTGAATCCTGCACCCGGTAATCTGCCGAACCACGTCATTGAGGCTTTCCAGGTGATGCACGTTCAGCGCGGTATAGACATCGATTCCGGCGTCGAGAAGTTCCAGGACGTCCTGCCAGCGTTTCCGGTGACGGCAGCCGGAGGCGTTGGCGTGGGCCAGTTCGTCCACCACGGCGATCCGGGGCTTGCGGGCCAGCACCGCGTCGAGATCCAGCTCCGGAAATTTCACCCCCTGGCATTCGATCTCTTTCCGGGGGATGAGCTCCAGGCCAGCCAGCAGAGAATCGGTTTCAAACAGCCCGTGGGAGCCGACGTGCCCGGCGACCACATCCAACCCCTCCCGTTTACGCTGCCAGGCTGTCTCCAGCATGGCATAGGTCTTCCCGACTCCGGGGGCATAGCCGAGAAATACGGTCAGCTTCCCGGGGCGCGCACAGCCAATTTTCCCCGGAACCTGAGTCTGAGGAAGGGCGGGATCGGGGCGGCGGTCATCCATGGCGGCTCGCTTTTGGAAAAGGGAAAGGCTTTGCAATTATGGCTGAAAATGCCGGTTCAGAGGGCCTGGCCCCATATAAGTACCCGTTTCCGATAGTTGGCAGGGGAAGGCGGGCAAGGCGCGGGCTGGGATGGAACGAACGGGGATTTGAAAAACATGGTCGATTCGGAGCCCCGGAAAAGGGCCCCCGCAACGAAGGGGGACTGGATTCCAGCTATTTGAAGGAGCCGAGCTTCTCCCGCTGTTCTTCCTCTTCTTTGCAGTCGATGCAGAGGGTGGTGACGGGGCGGACCCGGAGGCGTTCCAAGCCGATTTCCTCGCCGCACGATTCGCAGATGCCGAATTCGCCGTGCTCGATGCGGTCGAGGGCCTCGCGGATCTTGCCGATCAGCTTGCGCTCCCGCTCCCGGATGCGGAGTTCGAAGTTGCGGTCCGATTCCATGCTGGCGCGGTCCGTCGGATCGGGAAAAGCGGCTTTCTGATCGGTCATTTCATTGACCGTCTTCCCCGCCTCGTTGATCAGATCCTCCATCTGACGGTTGAGCAGATCTCGGAATTCCTGGAGCTGGGTTTCGTTCATTTCGTTTCCTTAAAAGAAAAAGTACCTGGAGTTTATGACAAACCACCCCAAAGAGTCAATCTTTCAATCGATTTTGACGGCAACGGGACGCTCTCAGGGCAGCAGGGGATGGAGCTGCAAGCCGATGGCGGCGCCGAGGATGGCGACCATCAGCCAGAGCGGGATGACGTTGGCCTGCCGGAGCGGCGGCAGGTCGGCGAGCGGGGGGATTTCCGCTCCCACGTTGTGGGGCGGGATGCGTTCCAACAGGGTCTTCAGAATATCGCCGAGATCGGCGTAGGCGTTGGTGAAAATCAGATAGCGGTCCGAGGTGGAGAGGGCGAAGAAGACCCGGTTTCTGACCTGGGTGGCGTCGAAACGATGGATGTCGTCGAAAGGGATGGTTTTTACTCCCCACAGACGCCGTTGAGAAACGCTTTTTTCGTCGATGCGGAGCCGCCGGACCAAGATGTTGACGGCCAGAAAGGTGAAGAGCAGAGTGAAGGAGACCGGGAGCACCAGACGGGCGGGAGGCTCCCCCTGGCACCAGGATATCCCCAGCAGCGCCGACGCCAGTAAGGCGCAGAGCAGGAGCGGGATCACCAGAACTTTGCGGATGCGGAATTCTTTTGGCGCCATGATGGGGAACGCTCCTAGGGAATTGCGGCTCAGAACAGCCGCTCCAGCACCTCGCCGATGGCGCTGACGCCGGTCAGTTGCAGGCCGTGGGGAGGGGAGGGGAGGCTGCGCAGATTTCCGGCCGGCAGAAAGCAGTGGCGGAAGCCGAGCCGGGAGGCCTCGTTGAGGCGGACGTCGGGGCGCGCCACGGCGCGGACTTCGCCGGTGAGGCCGACCTCGCCGAAAAAGAGGGTGCTCTTGGGCGCCGCCCGGTTGAGGTGGCTGGAGGCGAGCGCCGCCACCACGCCGAGATCGACGGCCGGCTCGTCAAGCCGCACGCCGCCGGCGACGTTGAAGAAGATATCCTGCCCCATCAGCGGCAGCCCGGCTTTTTTTTCGAGCACCGCGATCAGGAGCGCCACCCGCTTGTGGTCGATGCCGATGGTGGAGCGCTGCGGGGTGCCGAAGGAGGCTCCCGAAACCAGCGCCTGCAACTCCACCAGGATCGGCCGCGATCCCTCCAGCGAGGGGACGACGATGCTCCCCGGCGCCCCCTCGGGGCGTTCCTGGAGGAACAGTTCCGAGGGGTTGGAGACCTCCCGCAGGCCGCTGCCGGCCATCTCGAAAACCCCGATCTCGTTGGTGGAGCCGAAGCGGTTTTTCACCGCCCGCAGAATCCGGTAGGGGTAGGAGGGGTCCCCCTCGAAATAGAGGACGGTGTCGACCATGTGCTCCAGCAGCCGCGGGCCGGCGATGGCGCCGTCTTTCGTGACGTGGCCGGCGATGCAGGTGGTGATCCCTTCCCCCTTGGCGAGCTGCATCAGCTGGCCGCAGCACTCCCGGACCTGGCTGACGGTGCCGGGCGCCGACTGGAGTTCGTGGGAGAAGACCGTCTGGATCGAATCGACCACCAGGAAGGCGGGTTTCCAGTCGCGGGCCGTCTCCACGATGCGGGCCATGGAGGTTTCGGAAAGCAGATAGAGTTGCTCGGAGGCGGCGCCGAGCCGGTCGGCGCGCAGCTTGACCTGCTGCACCGACTCTTCGGCCGTGACGTAGAGTACCTTGGCCGTCGCGGCGAGGTGGTTCATGCACTGCAGGAGCAGGGTCGATTTGCCGATCCCCGGATCGCCGCCGATCAGGGTCAGGGAGCCGGGGACGAAACCGCCTCCCAGCACCCGGTCGAGTTCGCCGATGCGGCAGGAACAGCGGCTTTCCGGCGCTCCGGAGAGGGAGGAGAGAGAGCACGGGGCCGCTTTCCGCGCCACGCCGGCGGCGGTTGGGGTTGGCGGCGCCACGCGCTCCTCGGCGAAGCTGTTCCAGCCGTCGCAGTTGGGGCAGCGGCCGAGCCATTTGGGGCTCCGGTGGCCGCAGGCCTGACAGACGAAGAGGATCTTGTCGCGGGTTTTGCCGTTCATGCCGAAAAGCTTCCTGGCGGGCGCGGAAATGGCGGCGGGGTCTTTCGCTTCGGCGGCCCTTTGTGGTATGTTGACCCCCTTGTCCGATTCCGGGGCGGGGGACGGTTGCGGCCTTGCAGCCGCTATCGGAAATGAATACTATAGGATATTCCTTGCAAAGTCATCCTTAAATGGGGCTGTGCCCTGGAGGGCCAAGCTCTGCAATTCCTGGGAAAGTAAAGAAATTTATGCTTGAAAAACCGATTCTTCAGCAGCTAGAACAGATCGTCGGCCGCGACAACATGACGACCGAGAAAGCGGACCTGATCTGCTACTCCTTCGATGCCACCCAGCAGCGTTTTCTCCCCGATGTCGCCCTCTATCCGCGGAGCGCCGAACAGATCGGCGCCATCCTTAAGCTTGCCAACCGGGAGAAGATTCCCGTGGTGCCGCGCGGCGCCGGCAGCGGCTTTTCCGGCGGCAGCCTGCCGACCATGGGCGGCATCGCGCTGGTGTTGCGGCGCATGGACAAAATTCTGGAGATCGACGAGGAGAATCTGCTGGCGGTGGTCGAGCCGGGGGTGGTGACCGAGGTCTTCCAGCAGGCGGTGGAGGCCAAGGGGCTTTTCTATCCCCCCGATCCGGCCTCGCTCAAGTTCAGCACCCTCGGCGGCAACGTGGCCGAGTGCGCCGGCGGCCCCCGCTGCGTCAAATACGGCGTCACCCGCGACTACATCCTGGGGCTGGAGGTGGTCACCCCGCAAGGGGAGATCATCCGAACCGGCGGCCGCACCATGAAGGGGGTAGTCGGCTACGACCTGACCCGGCTCATGGTGGGGAGCGAGGGGACCCTCGGGGTGGTGACCCAGATCATCATCAAGCTGCTGCCGCTGCCGGCGGCCAAGAAAACGATGCTGATCGTCTTCGATTCGATCCGCGGCGCCAGCCGGGCGGTCTCCCAGATCATTCTCGGCCGCATCATCCCCACCACCCTGGAGTTCATGGATGCCACCAGCATCGACGTGGTGCGCAACGCCACCAACCTGGTGATCCCGGAGCAGGCCAAGGCGATCCTGATCGTGGAGGTGGACGGCGACGAGGAACTGCTGGAGAAACAGGCCAAAAAAATCCTCGAAATCGTCGCCCCCTTCGGCGTCCTGGAGACCCGGGTGGCCCAGAGCAAGGCCGAAAGCGAGGATATCTGGAAACTCCGGCGCAGCATCTCGCCGAGCCTGCGCCAGGTCAATCCGAACAAATTCAACGAGGACATCTGCGTGCCGCGCAGCCGCATCCCCGACATGATCCTGGAGCTGGAGCGGATCTCGCGCGAGGTCGGGGTGCCGATCATCAATTTCGGCCACGCCGGCGATGGCAACATCCACGTCAACGTCATGGTGGATCTCTCCGTCGAGGGGATGCAGGCCAAGGTGGACCGGGCGCTGGAGGAGATCTTCCGCGCCACCCTCAAACTGGAAGGGACCTTGAGCGGCGAGCACGGCATCGGCACCACCAAGGCGCCTTATCTGGGGATGGAGCTCAACGATCCGACTATCCGGTACATGCGGATCATCAAGCAGGCCCTCGATCCCAACAACATTCTCAACCCCGGCAAGATTTTCGGCAGTCCAGGAAACGAGTGATTCAAGCGATGGCGGAACTGAAAAAACAGCCCGAACTCAAAGATTATTCCGAGCAGATCAAGCAGTGCGTCAAATGCGGCACGTGCCACGCCTACTGCCCGATCTTCGACCAGGAGCGCAAGGAGCCGCTGGTCGCCCGCGGCAAGGTCGCCCTGGCCCAGGCGCTGCTCAACGGCGAGACCGAAATCGATCCGCGTTTCATGGAGAATCTCTCCAAATGCCTGCTGTGCGGCTCCTGCTCCGATAAGTGCCCCAACCTGGTGCCGGTGGAGGAGATCGTCGCCGCCTCAAGACGCGAAATCGCCCGCCGCAAGGGGCTCTCCCTGTTCGGCTACGGCCTCTCCACCACCCTCAAACACCCCAGGCTGATGAAACTGA
>JAFGOW010000123.1 GCA_016926265.1 Deltaproteobacteria bacterium
ACCGTGTTCTCGGGGTTGGTCACCGCCTGGCGCTTGGCCGACTGGCCGACCAGCCGTTCGCCGCCCTCGGTGAAGGCGATCATCGAAGGCGTCGTGCGCGCTCCCTCGGCATTTTCGATGACCCGCGCGTCGGAGCCTTCCATGACGGCGACGCAGGAGTTGGTGGTCCCCAGGTCGATCCCGATGACTTTGCTCATGTCGGCTTTCCTCCTTTATATGAAAAAATTGTTTTTTCCGGTCTCTAAAAAATTAATTATTGTTGCCGCCGATTTCAATATCCGGCGCCGATTTTTCCTGCGGAAGCCGCGACACCATGACCATGGCCGGCCGCAGCAGGCGGTCGTTGAGCCGACAGCCCTTCTGGAGTTCCTGAACCACGGTGTTGGGGGGATGTTCGGCGCTCTCCATCTGCCCCATCGCCTCGTGGCGGGCGGGATCGAAGACCTCCCCCAGGGCGCTGAAGGGGACGGCGCCGAATTTTTCCAGAGCCTTCTGAAACTGGCCGACGGTCATTTCCACTCCCTGCAGCAGACCGCCGCTTTCCTTTTGTTCCTGGCGGGCGTGTTCCACGGCCCGCTCCAGGTTGTCGAGCACCGGCAGCAGCTCGCGGATCAGCCCTTCGTTGCCGTAGCGGATCAATTCGTCCTTCTCCTTGCGGACCCGCTTGCGAAAATTTTCCAGGTCGGCGCAGGCGCGCAGATGCAGATCCTTGAATTTCTCCACCTCGGCGCGGCTGGCGGCAAGCTGTTCCTCCAGGCCGGGAATCGGTTCCCGGTCTCCCCCCTCGGCCGCTGCCGGAGCGTTTGGCGGCGACTCGGCCGCCGTTTCGGGGCCGGTTTCCTGTCCCGGTGTCGCATTGGCGTTGTTTTGCTCTTCCACGGCGTTCCTTCCTCCGTTATGTCATTCCTGTTCCAGAAATCTTCCCACCAGCCGCCCTGTCTGGTAAACCAGCGGGATTACGACCGAATAGGGCATGCGGCTGGGTCCCAGTACCCCCAGAATGCCGGAGATGCCACTGGCGCTGGTGTAGGTGGAGGTTACCAGGCTGCACCCTTCCAGCTCCAGAAATTCGAATTCGCTGCCGATGAGAACCCGGAAGCCGTCGGTGTTGCGGCACTGGTCGAGCAGCTTGACCAGCAGGCTTTTCTGCTCAAAAGCCCGAAACAGCTTCTTCATCCGCTCCAGGCTGGCGAACTCCGGCTGCTCCAGGATGTTGGAGGCCCCTTCGATGAAAACCTCCCCCTCGGGATGGTCTTCGAAGGCCTTCTGGGAGAGCTGGAAGGCGCGCTGACAAAGGGTGTCGTACAGCGCCTTGTCCTGAGCCATCTCCCGAAGGATGACGTTTTTGACCTCGCGGATGGTGAGGCCGGTCAGGCGGCTGTTGACGAAGTTGGTGATCTTCTCCAATTCGGAGCCAGTGATGGTTTCCCGGCAATCGATGACCTTGTTCTGGACCGATCCGGAGCGGGAGACCAGGACCGCGAGGATCTTCTGTTCTGAGAGCTTGACGAACTCGATGTGGCGGAACACGGTGGCGTCGAAGGAGGGAGCGGAGACGATGCCGGCATAGCTGGAGCTGGCCGACAGGATCCTTCCGGCCCGTTGCAGGCGCTCGCCCAGGCCCAGGCCGTCCAGGAAGGCGCCGCTTTCGAATTCCTTTTCCAGCTGCGCCCCCGGTTCCCGGAAATGGGCCAGGGAATCGACATAGAAGCGATAGCCCTTTTCCGTGGGGATGCGCCCCGCCGAGGTATGGGGGGAATAAAGGTAGCCGCCCTCTTCCAGATCGGCCATGACATTTCTGACCGTGGCCGGCGAGAGATTCATCTTGTGGCGCCTCGTGATGGAGCGGGACCCGACCGGTTCGCCGGTTTCGATGAAATCCTCAATGATGGCCTCCAGTATCTTTCTGGCGCGCTCGCTCAGTTCTTCGAACATGGGCTTCACCTCGTGGCGTTCCAGCCGCTGAAGTTACGGAAGTTAGCACTCTTTCTTTGAGAGTGCTAACACGGCTCAAAATAACAACGCCCCTCCTCTTTGTCAAGAAACAAATCCCGCATTTATAAGGTCAAAAAAGCTCTCGGATCAGATGGTCGTAAATCAGCCATTCTTCCGGGGAAAACCGCCACCGCCCCTCCCTTTCATGGAGATGGGGGGAGAGACGGCCGATCGTTGCGGGAAAGGCCTTTCCGACCCCGCTTCCGAAACGGGCACGGAAATCCGTTTCGGAAATCCCCGCAGCGGTGCGCAGGCCGAGGTAGAGGGTCTCCCGCATCGCCTCCCATCGGTTGAAGTCCTCCAGCTTTTCGGAGGGGTTGCGGCTTGCCGCCAGGCGGGCGAAAAAATGGTCGAGATGGGGGGGGGCGGCCCAGCGCTCTCCGTAGCCCTGATCCAGGAAGCTATGCGCTCCGGCGCCGATGCCGAGATAGGGAAGGCGGCGCCAGTAAACCTGGTTGTGGCGGCACTCCCGGTTCGGCCGGGCGTAGTTGGAGATCTCGTAATGGGCAAAGCCGTGGCGGCCGAGGAAATCATCGGCTTGGAGAAACATCGCGGCCCACTCCTCCTCCGAGGCGGTCAGCGGGACACCGTCCTGTTGCCGGTCTCCGAAGGGGGTTTTCTCCTCCACCGTCAGCCCGTAGAGGGAGAGGTGCTCCGGGGCGAAGGCCAGAGCCCTTTCAAGGTCGCGGCGGCCGTCCGAAACGGTCTGGCCATGGAAACCGAACATGAGGTCGAATCCGAGGTTGTCGAAACCGGCTTGCCGCGCCCAACCGATGCTTTCCTCGATCTCTCCCACGCCATGGATTCGGCCCAGGAATAAGAGGTGCCGGGGCTGGAAAGACTGGATTCCCAGCGACAGCCGGTTGACGCCCGCCGAACGGTAGCCCCTGAGCTTTTCCCAAGAAAGGGTGCCGGGATTGGCTTCCAGGGTGATTTCGGTTTCCGGCGCCAGGCCGAAGAGCCGGTCGGCTGTTTCCAGGAGCGCGGCCACCGCTTCGGGCTTCAGCAGAGACGGGGTGCCGCCGCCGAAGAAAACCGTGGCGAAGGGGCCGCGGGTGGTCCCCGCCGCCGCCCAAAGTTCCAGATGGCGCCCCAAGGCCAAGACGTATTCCGGGAGCCGTTCTTCGCTTCCGGCCAGGGAGAAAAAATCGCAATAGGGGCATTTGCGCCGGCAGAAGGGGATATGGATGTAGAGTCCGGTCATGGCAAGCCAGCGCCGGGGACGGCGGGGAGCGGTTTTTCGTTTTTCGGAAAATTCCGGGAGGCTGCTGCAATCACAGGAAAAAGAGGATCGACATGAGGGCCAGGAAAGTTACCGCCATGAAGACGCTCAAACCAACCGGGAACGAGGCGTTTCTCAACCAGGAGCGGGGGTCTTCCCGGACATGGGCCAGGGAGGGCATGAAGCCGGTGGTCAGAAAACTGGCCAGCAACATCGCCTTCCGGGAAAAGTCGCTGGGATAGTCCAGCAACCGGGTGACGGTCTCCTCGGGGGGGGCGTGGTGGTTATGCCTGGCGCCTTTTCTCCCGGAGCAGCAGTATTCCAGAAAGCGCAGGAAGTAGCTTCCGCCGATCCGGTAGAACCAGTCGCAATCCAGAGCCAGGGAGGGCTTGGGGGAGAGCATCGGCAGCACCAGGAAAAACCCGACCACCGTGAAGAACAGAAACTGGCAGGTTTCCGAGAGATGGTAGGCGGTGTAGGGGTGATAATCGAAGGGATAGGGGAGCCTTCCGTACAGCACCGGGTAAAAGCAGCCGACGAAAATACACAGCAGCGCGGTGAGAATCATGGCCGCCTCCATGTTGCGGGGCGGATCGGCGGCGCGCTCCAGGGTCTCCTGGCTGCAGCGGCTCTCCCCGAACCAGGTCAGGTAGATCAGCTTCAGCGTGGTGCTCAGGAAGGTGCCCGCCGAGGCCATCATGAGCAGGAATCCGGCGCTCAGCAGGTGTTTGTCGAAGGCGGCGCTGACGACCATCCCTTTGGTGACGAAGCCGGCAAAGAGCGGGAAAGCGGAGATGGAGAGGCCGCCGATGAGGGTGTAGATTAGGGTCCGGGGCATTTTGGCGTAGAGCCCGCCCAGATCGGAGAATTTGCTCTTGCCCGTCATGAACAGGACCGAGCCGGTGCCCATGAACAGCAGGCTTTTATAAAGCACGTTCACGAAGGCGTGGGCGCAGGCGCCGCTGATGGCCAGGGGGGTGCCGATC
This sequence comes from Deltaproteobacteria bacterium, assembly GCA_016926265.1. GTDB lineage: Bacteria > Desulfobacterota > Desulfuromonadia > Desulfuromonadales > JAAYDE01 > JAAYDE01. The sequence goes on from JAFGOW010000123.1 coordinate 4,204, forward strand.
CCGATCCCCGCCACCATGTAACCGACCTGGCTGATGATATGGTAGGCCAAAAGCCGGCGGGCGTCATTCTGGAGCATGGCGTAGACGACGCCGAACAGCACCATGAAGACACCCAGGGGGAGCAGCAGGGGGAGCCCGGAAAACCCCCGGATCAGGGCATAGACGGCGGTTTTGGTGGTGAAGGCCGACATGATCACGGAGCCGGAAGGGGTTCCCTCCCCATAGGCATCTGGCATCCAGGCGTGCAGGGGGGGAGCGGCGGCATTGAGCAGAAAACCGCTCAGGATCAACCAACCCCCGGCCCCCAAGGCGCCGACGTCCATCTGGGTGAAGGAGAAATCGCCGCCGGTCGCCTGCTGATGGAGAACGATTCCGGTCAGCAGCAAGATGCCGCCGAAGCCGTGCATCAGCAGGTAGCGGAAGCCTGCCCCCAGGGCGGCCGGCGTGTTGCGGGCCCAGACCAGAAAGACCGAGGAGAAGGCCATCAGTTCCCAGAACAGAAACAGCACCAGATAATCCCCGGCCAGGATCACCCCCAGGGAGCCGGCCACGTAAAACCAGGCGGCGATATGTTCCACATCGTTTTTCACATGGAGGGCGAACAGGGTGCCGAGGCCGCACATCAGCGCCATGATGAAGGCGAAGAGGCGGCTCAAGGTGTCGATGCGGCCGAACAGCAGTTCCCCTTCCAGGAAAGGGACGCTGCCATGGAGACCGTCCCGCAGGGTGACGACCAGGGCCAGGGTGATCAGCGGCACCACCAGCAAATAGCCCTGGCGCAGCCTGCCCCGGAACAGGGGCAGCAGCAGAGCGCCGGCCAGGAGTACCAGCGAGGGATGGATGAAGGGTTTAATGATCATAATAGTCTTCGTGTTTCAGCAAGCCCAGGTGCCCCAGCCACTTGGAGAAAAAGACGATGAAGATGCCGGAGAGGAAACCGAACAGCGACCAGAAGCCGGGGATCTTTTCCGGGGCGGTGTGAGCCTGGCCGTGATCGACGAACAGGGTTTCGAAGATGAGCAGCAGCCCGGTGACGATCATCGTGACGGGGAGGCCGTTGCCTTGCCATTTGCCGAGGTTTTTCAGCAGGTTCACCACTGCCATCCGACCACTCCCTTGACGAACTCCATCAGAAAACCAGGAAAAATACCCAGCAGCAGGGAAATAAACGCCGCGCAGCACAGCGGCACCACCATGATCAGGGGCGCTTCACGCCCTGGTTCCCCGCTCGCCTCGCCCGGACCCGGCGGGGCGAAAAAGGCCCGGTACACGATCGGCGCGAAATAGCCAATGTTGAGCAGGGTGCTGATAATCAGCACCGCCATGATGCCGATCTGCGACGCCTCCAGCGCTCCCAGGAACAGATACCACTTGGTGATGAATCCGGCCACCGGCGGCGCCCCGATCATGCTCAGGGAGGCGATTCCGAAAGCCGCGAAGGTAAAGGGCATGGCGCGCCCCAGCCCCCCCATCTCCGAGATGTTCTTCTTGCGGCTGGCGACGTAGATCGCTCCGGCACAGAAGAACAGGGTGATCTTGGCGAAGGCGTGGTTGGCGATGTGAATCAG
>JAFGOW010000124.1 GCA_016926265.1 Deltaproteobacteria bacterium
GTCGATACCCGCAAGACCACGCCGGGATTGAGAATCCTCGAAAAATACGCAGTCCGGGCCGGGGGCGGCCGCAACCACCGCTTTTCCCTGGCCGACGGCGTTCTGATCAAGGAAAACCACATCCGCGCCGCCGGCGGCATCGCCGCCGCGGTGCGGCGGGCGCGGCGGGAGGCGCCCCATCCCCTCCGCGTCGAGGTGGAGGTCACCACCCTGGGTGAAGTGGCGGCAGGCCTCGAAGCCGGCGCGGAAATTCTGCTGCTCGACAACATGGACCTGGAGCTGGTGCGGCAAGCGGTTGAGCTGGCGGCGGGGAAGGTGCTGCTGGAGGTATCGGGCGGGGTCAACCTGGCGACGGTGCGGCCCCTGGCCGAATGCGGGGTCGATTTCATCTCGGTGGGGGCGCTGACCCATTCCAGCCGCGCCGTCGATATCTCGCTGCTGTTTGTCGCCGGCGGGCGCTGAAAGGGCCTTGGCGATGGTTCCGGATGATCTGCGGCCGCTGGCAAGCGCCGCCGAGCTCGCAACCTGGCGGCCGGGCCGTCCGATCCGGGTGCTGGAAACGGTCGACTCCACCAATTGCGAGGCCCGGCGCCTGGCCGAACGGGGCGCCGCCGAAGGGACGGTGGTGATCGCCGACGCCCAGACCGGAGGGCGCGGCCGGATGGGGCGAAGCTGGGTCTCCCCCCCCGGAGTCAATCTCTACCTTTCCCTGGTGCTGCGCCCCAAACTGACGCCGCGCCATGCTCCCCAGCTCACGCTGCTGGCCTCGCTGGCGGTGGCCGAGGCGCTGGAATCGTGCTTCGGCCTGGACGCCGCGGTCAAGTGGCCCAACGATGTGCTGTTGGGCGGCAAAAAGGTGGCGGGGTTACTCGGGGAGATCGCCGCCACCATGGCCGGCATCGAATATATCGTCATGGGGATCGGGCTCAACCTCAACATGAGCGCCGCCCAGTTTCCGGAGCGCCCGCTCTATGCCGCCACCTCGGTGGCCATCGAAAAGGGGGAGCCGGTGCCGCGGCTGCCGGTGGCGATCCGGTTGCTGGAGCTGCTGGACGATTATTACCGGCTCTTTCTGAAAGAGGGGTTTGCCCCCATCCGGAGCCGCTGGGAGCGGCGCTGCCCCATGCTCGGAGGCTTCGTCGAACTCGACGGCGGCAGTGGCGCCGTCAGTGGCGAGGCGCTCGGCATCGACGCCGACGGTGCGCTGCTGCTACGGCTCGGGGACGGTCGGGTGGAACGGGTGCTCTCCGGCGACATCGTGGCGTTTCAAGCTCCGGGAGACCCGTCTCCGCGGCCCCGTTGACCCATGACCATTGACCCATGACTATTGACCATTGACAGACGGCCTTCGAGGTTCACCATGCTTTTAGCCTTCGATGTCGGCAACACCAATATCGTGCTGGGGGTTTTCCGGGAGGAGGAACTCCGCGACAGCTGGCGCATCACCTCCGTTAAATTCCGCACCGCCGACGAGTACGCCATCGTCATCCACAACCTGTTCCAGTTCAGCGGCATCGAGTTCGGGGACATCGAGGACATCATCATCTCCTGCGTCGTGCCGCCGGTGCTCAACCCCCTCACCGAATTCTGCCGGCGCTATCTCGGCCACTCCCCCTGCATCGTCGGCCCCGGCATCAAGACCGGGATGCCGATCCATTACGACAACCCCCGGGAGGTCGGGGCCGACCGCATCGTCAATGCGGTGGCGGCGTTCGAGGAATTCCACCGCTCGGTGATCGTGGTCGATTTCGGGACCGCCACCACCTTCGATTTCGTCAGCCGCCGCGGGGAGTATCTCGGCGGCGCCATCGCGCCGGGTCTGAGTATCTCCTCCGAGGCGTTGTTCGGTAAGGCCAGCAAGCTGCCGCGGGTGGAACTGGCCCAGCCCCCCCAGATCATCGCCCGCAACACCGTCAACAGCATCCAGGCCGGGCTCTTTTTCGGCTATGCCGGGCTGGTGGACGGCATTGTCAACCGGATGAAAAAGGAGGCCGGTGAGAACTCCCTGGTGCTGGCCACCGGCGGTTTGTGCGAAGCGATCGCCGCCGCCTCCGAGACCATCGACCGGATCGACCCCTTTCTGGCGCTGAAAGGTCTCCGGATCATCCATGCCCGCAACAAGGGGGCGGCCCCGGAATAGTGACTGTTCAAAAGGGATGTTTTTTGCTTTAATAACCGCGTTGCGAGCGATTCGGTCGCATATTCTGATTGTGGCTTGCCTGGAAGGGCCGGTAACCACGACGGCGCCGGGCTACGAAAGGAGAATGAATGGGCAAGTGTTCTAGAGACAAACTTCGGAATCTTGGCATCGTCGGGCATGGGGGATGCGGGAAAACCACCCTGGCTGAAACGCTTCTTTTCATGACCGGAATTACCGACCGGCTGGGCCGGGTCGATGACGGCACCTCCACCATGGACTTCGAGCCCGAAGAGGTGAAGCGCAAGCTGACCATCAGCTCCAGTCTCAATCATTTTGACTGGAAAGGGACTACCTTCACCCTCATCGACACCCCCGGCTACACCAACTTCCTTCATGACACCCGGGATTCCATCA
>JAFGOW010000125.1 GCA_016926265.1 Deltaproteobacteria bacterium
CCCCGACCAGCGCCAGTAGCTCAGTTGGATAGAGCAACGGACTTCTAATCCGTAGGTCGGGGGTTCGAGCCCCTCCTGGCGCGCCAATAAAATACAGGCACTTGGGAGTAATTCCCGTAAGTGCCTTTTCTTTCCCCGGTCCGCCTGGGCTCATTCCGTCACAATGGATTCCCGCCTCTCCCTGCGGAAAAGGAACAAAAAGCGGCAGCAACGATGGACCCCGCCTTTTTTGGGGGCGGGAGTTTTTCATTGCTCGCAGGGGGGAAATGAATTATAAAACCAGAGTCTGGTCCCTACCGGCAGTCGGCGGATGGAAACAGGGCTGAAGGGGAAACCCCCCGGAAACGCGATTTCCTGCCACCTTCGGGACACCCGTATCGCCATCGCCCTCGGGAATGGCAATCTTGCACCACTCTTGCAGGCAAGTTCAAAACCAATTCAGGAGGATGGAATGAAGTTTTTCATTGATTACGGCGTTGGCGAACCTCAATGCTGCGAAAAAAATGAAGTGGGCGAAGTGATGGAAGTTGCCGACCAGGGCGCAACCTTGACCCATGAATCGATTGTCATCAGAAACGAGAAGGGGAAGATTTTGGCCAGGCGCAACTGGTACGAAACTCTCGACAACATCCGCAACCAGGGTTCTCCGCTCAAGATCGGGGACGGGTATTACGGCGACTGGCAGATGCCCATGTTTATTGTGATGGATATGGACTGATTCGCCTTTCCACGGCAGAAAATTTTTTTGAAGAAAGTATGGGTTCCGGGCCTGCCATAAAGGCGAGGTTTTATCAAGCGCAGTCCCGGGTCATCAAATTTTCTACGACAGAGCAGCCCCCTGAGTGATTTCCCAGGGGGCTGCTTTGTTTAAACGGTTCCCCTTCGGCGGGTCTTAAAAAACCAAAATTGGGTCTCTTGGACAAGGCGCCATTGTTTTATAAAGCGCCAGCCCTTTCAACACGGTGCATTTGATAATTTCCTGATCCCGCCCCTTGACAGGCTGCTGAAAAACAGGGATTTGGTCTCTCGAACAAGGCGGAAGGATCTGGAGCAGGCCGGCCTTTGCAACCAGGGGCCGGCCTGCGAAAAATCTTCAGCGGCCTCAATTCGAGGCCAACGGGGAGTTGTTCAGCGGCCTGTCAGTATCGCGGCTTGGTCTTGGAATCCTCATAGCATTTTTCAAGGCCTTGTTCTCGAATCTTTTGGTTTATTTGGACCCACCTTTGCTGTAAATCCCCATCGAAATTGGTTTTGCCGCAGGGGAACTCATTGCACTGGAAACAGAAATCCACCCCTTTGGTCCGATGGCAGCTTCTTACCCCGCATTCGTCGAAGAGCCGGCACTTTTCCTTTCTGCAGCCCTGGCAATTTTCCGCGGCCGGATAATCCAGCATGGATTTAAATTCCGGATAGTGCTCGAAAACAGGATTGTTCAGCAGGGTTTCAAACCTCTTTGCATAGGCCTCGAAGTTCCCCAGCTTTTCCTTGAGTTTCAGACTGTATTTTCTGATTTCTCCATCGGCATGGGCAAAACAGGTTTCGCAGTTCAGCCCGCACGGCCCCAAGGCATTCAAAACCTTCTCGGAAATCATGACTCCCCCCATGTTTTTTCACTCTCCGAGCGGCGTCATGGTATTCGGCCGCCGGACGGCTTTCCAGGGCCTTGTTTCGTGCTGCGGTCCGCCGGGTAGGGTCACGGTCCCTTCGATGACATCTCCCCCGATCCTCCCTTCAAAAACCGGCTCCGGAGTTTTCTGGTTGCCGCCCGCTGCCCCTGCAACGCGAATCCGGTCCCCGGATATCGTCACCACCGCGGGTTGTTCCCCCCTTTCGCCGTTCCAGACCCCTTCCGCCTTCTGGAAGCGTTGGACGATCCGCAGTTGCCGCGAGGTTTTGCCGTCGCCGTCGCGCCACTCCCAGACGTCGCTGAAGTTGGCGGGAATAATCCAGAGATAGATGTAGGAGCGGCGGAAGGTCTTGTCGGGGAACAGCCTCAGCGGCTGCGAGGGGGAAAGAGCGGCTTGGTCGGACTGCCATTCCCCCATGTCCCAGGTGTGGGAGACAACGCGCGAACCGGGGCGCAGCGTGGTCAACAGGGTCGGGCGCAGGCGGAGGTTGAGATCCGGCATCAGGTAGAGGGTCACCACCGTGGCCCGGCTGAAGTCGACCTGGAACAGATCGCTTTCAATGAACTCGACGCGATCGGCCACCTTGGCCTTGGCCGCCTTTCTGCGGCTTTCCCGCACCAGTTCGCCGTCGATTTCGACGCCGACGCCGCGGGCGCCGCGTTGTTCGGCGGCGGCGATCACAATGCGGCCGTCGCCGCTGCCCAGATCGTAAAGAAGGTCTTGGGGGCCGACCTGGGCCATCTCCAGGATTTTATCGACCGCTTTGCGGGATGTCGTTATGTAGGGGACATCCATGGTGACATCCTCGAACTGGCTCTGGGGTTTGACGGGCAGGTCGGTGAAGGCACTGCACAAAGGAGCAATTACCAATAAAAACAACAGAATACGGGCTTTTTCCATGACTTTTCCGGTTCCTCCCTAGTGAACGGTTACACTTTATCCTGATGAATGGCCTTCATCGTCCCCGGCCGGCGGGCTGCTTTCCAGGGCCGGATTTCCGATCCCGGCCGGCTGCCGAAGGACGCAGTTCCCTCCAGATGGTCTCCCGCCGCCTTTCCTTCAAAAACAAGAGAACCCTTGTCGTCCGGTCCTCTGGCGGTTATCCGAATGCGGTCTCCCGCAATCACCACCCGCGCCGGCCGTTCCCCTCCCGGCCCGATCAAAACCCCTTGTGCTTGCTGGAAGCATTGGGTGATCCGCAGCTCCCAGGCGGCGTCGGCATCCTCCTCCCTCCATTTCCAGATGCCGCTGACGTTGGCGGGAATGACCCACATGAAGAGTTGGGAACGTTTGGTCGATTCGTCGGGGAACCATTCCAGCCAGTAGGGCGTGGACAGCCGGGCCTCATCCGCCTGCCATTCCCCCATGTCCCAAGAGTGGGAGACGACCCGGGAGCCGGGCCGCAGTTCCTCAAAAAACTTGGGGCGCAGCCGAAGGTTGAGTTCGGGAAGCAGGTAGAGGGCGATGACGGTGGCGTCACTGAAATCGGTCTGGAACAGATCCTGCTCGAAAAAGGCCACCCGGTCGGCCACCTTGGCCTTGGCCGCGTTTCTACGGCTTTCCCGGACCAGTTTGGGATCGATTTCGATGCCGACGCCCTTGATCCCCCAACGCCGGGCCGCGGTGATGACGATCCGGCCGTCACCGCAACCCAGGTCGTAGAGGATGTCGCCGGGGCGGACTTTGGCCATGGCCAGCATGTCGTCGACGACCTCTTTGGGGGTCGGCACGTAATGGACATCCGGCCTGACGACCTCGGGCCGTTTTTCTTGAGCCATCCAGTGAAAGAGACCGGCCGTGGCTACCAGCAACAGAAAGGCGACAACTTTTTTCATCCCTTGGACTCCCTTTCTCCGGTCCCGCTCCCGGAGCTGCAGGCCGCCAGCCACAGCAGGGGGAGCCCCGCGACCAGGACCGCCACGCCGACGAAGGTTCCCCGTCCGACGTAGGTCAGGCTGGAGCAGAGCATATAGCCGCAGACCAGGCAGAAGAGCAACGGCGTGACGGGGTAGAGCGGCACCCGGAACGGCCTTGCGGCCAGCGGCTCGCGGCGGCGCAGCACGAACAGGGAAAGCCCCACCAGCAGCACGAAAAACCAGAACACCGGCGCGGTGTATTCGACCATGGTTTCAAAGCCGCTGCGGGAGCCGGTGCCGAGGGCCACCAGCAGCAGGGCGATCATCCCCTGGGCCAGCAGGGCGTTGACCGGGGTGCCGCTCGCCCCCCGCCACTTTCCCAAGGGGCTGAAAAGCGGGAAATCCCGGCCCAGGGCATAGCTGGTGCGGGCACCGGTGATGATGGTGGCGTTCATGGTGCTGACCACCGCCACGGCGATGAGCAGGCTGATGAGACGGGCGCCGTTGTCGCCCAGCCTCAGCCGCATCAGGTCGGCGGCGACCGCTTTGGATTGGGCCACGCCGTGGAGGCCGAGACCTTGGAGCAGCACGAAGTTGACGGCCAGGTAGACGGCGGTGATGGCAGCGATGCTCCCCAGCAGCACCTTGACCATGTTGCCCCGCCCTTCCCGGACCTCCGCCGACAGATAGGC
>JAFGOW010000016.1 GCA_016926265.1 Deltaproteobacteria bacterium
CGGTCGGCGCGGGCCGCCGCCACCTGCCAATCGGCCCCTTTAAGACGCAGGCCGGCGGCGCGGACATCGGGGCGGCGCCCGAGCAGGTCAGCGGGCAGACCAAGCGCTGGAAAAGGTCCGGGGTCCGGGAACGCCGCCGCTTCGATTCCGGAGAAATCCTGGGGGCTTCTCCCCAAAAGCAGCGCCAGCTGATGCAGCAGCAGCCGCTCCTCTTCCTCCACCAGCGGGATCTCGGAGGCCACCTGTTCCACTACCTGCTTCTGCTGGTAAACGTCGAGAGCCGAAACCTTCGACATGAAGAAACGCAGCTCCACCAGCTCCAGGAACATGCGGTTGGTCTCAAGCTGCCGTTCCAGAATCCCCCTTTGACGCCTAAGCGACACGACCTCCACCCAGCGGCCGGCGGTCTCCGCCGCCAGGGTCATGGCCGCGGCATGCAGATCCTGTTCGGCGGCCTGCTCCGCGAGCGCCGCCGCCTCCCCCTCGGAGCGGATTTTTCCCCACAGGTCGAGCTCATAGCCGCTCGCCAGCCCCAGCAGATACTCCTCCGTCTCGGTGATACGGCGGTCATCGCTAAGCCGTTTGTAGGAGGCGTCCCCGGCCAGGGACAGGTCGGGATAGAGGGAGGCCGAGGACTGAACAGCCTGCGCCCGGACTTGGCGGAGACGCGCCCAGGCCACCTGAAGGTCGAGATTGCTCCCCAGCGCCTCCGCGACCAGGGCGTTCAGTTCGGAGGAGCCCAGCCCCTGCCACCAGCGAGGGGGCGTTTCCTCCCCCTCCCGGTAGAGGGAAAACTCCGTCGCCAGGTCCCCCTCCGGGTTGTTCCGCGCGGCGGGGCGGAACAAAACGCAGGAGGTCAGGAGCAGGGAGAGGAAAAGAATGGCCCACCGGAACGGGAATGCGGATTTCGGTTTCATTTTTTGCTTTCAGTCCACCGCGGACGCCGCGCCACAAAGAAACGCCGCCGCCCCCCATAAAAACCGGAACGGACACAAAATTTGAATGGCAACCGCCCCCATATGTCAAGGAAAATCCCCGAAGCCGCCATCCCTCCACGAGAGCGAGCCATTCCCAAATATTTCATAATGTGATAAAAAGCGGAAAAGGTTACAGCCCATTTTCCTTGTCGCCAGGGTAACCGGCGGGGAACGGGACAGAGCATGCGCTACCGCCTGCTGGCCGATCTCCTTCTGATCCTCCATCTCTGCTTCGTGATCTTCGTTGTTTTCGGCGGTCTTTGGGTGCTTCGTCGCCCCCGGCTGGCATGGTTTCACCTCCCCGCCGTGGTCTGGGGAGTCTGGATCGAATTGGCCGGCGGCATCTGCCCGCTGACCCCCCTGGAAAACCGGCTCCGGAGGCTGGCAGGGGAGGCGGACTTCCAGGGAGCGTTTGTCGAACGGTTGCTGATGCCGCTCCTCTATCCGGTTTTTCCGGACAGCGGGATCCCCTATTTTTTGGGAAGCCTGGTGCTGGTTTTCAACGGGTGCCTCTACGGCTACGGACTGTTCCGGAAAAAAAACGTTCGCCCTGGGTAAATTGTACCGCCCAACGACCGGACACCCCGGCCGCATTCCCTTTTCACAGGAGTCATACCATGAAAAAGTCCCTCGGCGCCAAAACCCTGCTGTTCCCCACCCCGGTGCTGCTGGTCGGAACCTTCGACCAGGCCGGAAAACCGAACCTGATGAACGCCGCCTGGGGCGGGGTCTGCTGCTCCCAGCCGCCGTGCGTGGCGGTGTCGCTGCGCAAGGCGACCTATTCCTACGCCGCCATCGGCGCCCGAAACGCTTTCACCATCAGCATCCCCTCGGAAACCCAGATGCAGGCGGCCGACTATCTCGGCATCGCCTCGGGGCGCGATGCCGACAAATTCGCCGCCTCCGGTTTCACCCCCGTCAAAAGCACCCTGGTGGACGCCCCCTACGCGGCGGAATGCCCCCTGATCCTTGAATGCCGCCTACTGCATACCCTGGAGATCGGGCTCCACACCCAGTTCGTCGGCGAGATTCTCGACGTCAAAGCCGACAACGCGGTCCTTGCCGAAGACGGTCTCCCTGATATCCTGAAGATCAGGCCGCTGGTCTTCGACACCGGCCACCGCAGCTATTTCGGCATCGGGAATTTTCTCGGCCAGGCCTTTTCGGTGGGGAAAAAGCTGGGCCGCTAAACCAGAGACGGCATGGAGAGCCCCGTGGCAGACGACACCGATCGGCCGGAACCCTCTCCGGACCAGGAACCAGGCGGACCGGTTGCCGACCAGACCACCCTGGCGACGGCCCGGCTCGTGACCGCCCAGGAGCGCCGCGTCCGCCAGGCGGTGGTGGTCATCCATGGCATCGGCGAGCAGCGCCCCATGGACACCCTGCGGGGTTTCGCCGACGCGGTGCTGGAGGGGAAGGCGGGCCACGCCGCCAAATACCGGAGCAAACCGGACGTCATGAACAAAAGCTTCGAGACCCGCTGCCTGCAAGCCCCGGCCGACCGCCAATGCCGCCGCCCCCTGACCGATTTCTACGAATACTACTGGGCGCACCACATGGAGAATTCGAAATATACCCAGGTGCTCGGCTGGCTGGCCGGCCTCATGCGGCGCTCCCCCGGCACGATACCGGAACCGCTGCGCCCGGCCTATTGTCTCAGCTGGGGACTGGCGCTGTTCACCGCCGCCTGGTGGGGATGGAGCCTGCTTGCGGCCGGCACCGGCCCCGCTCCCTTTCTGGAAGGCCTTGGGAAACAACAGCCGGCCCTTCTCATCGGCCTGGCGGTTTTCCTGCTGCAGTGGATCGGCTCCCATCTGGTGTTGGGATATGTGGCCGACGCCGCCCGCTACCTCACCCCCAGCCCCGACAACATCGAGGCCCGCAACCGGATCCGCCGCGAAGGGGTACAACTCCTTCAGACCCTGCACGCTTCGGGAAAATACAGCCGGATCGTGGTGGTGGGCCACAGCCTCGGCTCGGTGATAGGTTACGATATCATCCGCCAGCTCTGGGTCGATCACCGCAAGCCGGCCGTCCCCTATCCCCAGAAGCAGCCCGAATTGAAAGCTTTCCGGGAGGAGATGGAAAAACTGGCCGCGGAAGAGGTTACGCCGGCCAAACTGGAGGCCTTTCAGCAGAGCCAGCATCGCCTCTGGCAGGAATTCCGCCGCGTCGGAATCCCCTGGCTGATCACCGACTTCATCACGCTCGGCTCCCCATTGACTCACGCCCAACTGCTGATGGCAGACGATGGCGCCGACCTGGCCCGCAAGAAAAACCAGTACGAATTACCGTCCTGCCCCCCCTGCGGACGGGAAGATCTTTACTACGGACAGCAGTACCGCCTGTCGGAAGCGGGAAAAAACGTTATCCGCAAAATTTTCCTCCCCCACCACGGGGCCCCTTTCGCCTGCGTCCGCTGGACCAATCTCTACTTCCCTTATCGGCGCCTGATTTTTGGGGATCTGATCGGCGGCCCCCTGGCCCCTATTTTCGGCAACGGGGTCCGCGATATTTCCGTCGACCCCGCCACCGAGCGCGTTCCGGACCGGTCGCTGGCCTGCCATACCCGTTACTGGCGCACCGACGGTCCGGCTCTGGAGACCCTTCGGCACACGCTGCGGCTCGATTTTCTGCGCGGCCAAAGCGCCAAGATCAGACCCGGCGCCGCGCTCTGATACCCATGATCGTTGAACTGTACCAGGAAAGGACAACCCATGAACGCAAAACCTTTGATTATCGCGCTTTTGGCCCTGACTGGGGGGCTCGCGGCCGCCGCTTCGGCCAGGGCCCAGGAACAGCAGCCCGCGCCCGAAGCCCCCGCCTCCCAGACCAGCGCCCGAATCTTTCAGACCAGCATCGCCTTCCCCGCCAACATCCAGGCGGGGATCCCCTTCAACGCCGACATCCAGGTTCAGGACGGGGAGGGGGGAACAGTCGCTGATTTCGACCCTGTTCAGGGAAAAACCATGCATCTGATCGTGGTCGGCGCCGACCTCGGATCTTTCCAGCACCTGTTCCCCGAACACCAGGTGAACGGCCAGTTCAAGGTCGAACTCCTGCTGCCGAATGCCGGGAGCTATGTCCTGTATTGCCATTACCAGCCGACGGGCGATAGAAAGCAGCTGGCGCTCATGGAGATCGCCACCGGCGGCGGAGCCGCGGCGGGGGAAACCGTTCCCGACCCCGACACGCGGCAACGGATCGCCGGCAACACCCTGGTCGCCCTGACCCTGTCCCCGCAACCGGTCAGGGCCGGCCAGGAAACCACCCTCCTGTTCGAACTGAGCCAGGCTGAAAATCTGCGGCCCGTGGAGGGACTGTCCCCTTACCTGGGAAGCAAGGGTCATCTGGTGGCGATCCGGAAATCGGCGCCGCTGACCATTCGGGATTACCTGGCAACGAAGGTCACCGAAGAAGGCGGCGAGTCCGCCATCCAGTTCACAGCCCGCTTCCCCGAACCGGGGCTTTACCGGCTGTGGTGCGAATTCGATCTGGGAGGGAGCCTGCACGCCGCGGACTTCTGGATTCAGGTGGAGTGATTTTCCCCGGCGATTTCAAAAAAGAAAGGAGAAACGCAATGGCTAAGATACTCGTTCTCTATTACAGCATGTACGGCCATGTGGAGACCCTGGCCCAGGCGGTGGCCGAAGGCGCGAAGGGGGTGGAGGGGGCGGCGGTCGTCGTCAAGCGGGTGCCGGAGCTGATGACGGAAGAGGCGCTGCGCAAGGCGGGTGCCAAGCTGGATCAGGCGGCGCCCGTCGCCACCGTGGCCGAACTGCCCGATTACGACGCGATCCTGTTCGGGACCCCGACCCGCTTCGGCAACATGACCGCCCAGATGCGGAATTTCCTCGATCAGACCGGCGGGCTGTGGGCCAAGGGGAAGCTGGTCGGCAAGATCGCCAGCGTCTTCACCTCCACCGGCACCCAGCACGGCGGCCACGAAACCACCATCACCACCTTCTATCCGACCCTGCTGCATCATGGCATGATCCTGGTCGGCGTCCCCTATTCCTGCCAGGAACTCACCAACATGACCGAGATCAGCGGAGGCTCTCCCTACGGCGCCGGAACTTTCGCCGGCAACGACGGCAAGCGCCAGCCCACCGACAATGAGCTCGCCATCGCCCGTTTCCAGGGACGCCATGTGGCGACCCTGGCCAAAAAACTCGGTTCGTGACCGGGGAAAAGTCAACCGATGCGCCCCAGCCGTTTTGAGCGAAACCGCTTTTTTCTCAAGGACACGATCCGGCAGCAGATCGATTTTTCCGCCACGGCCCAGAATCGGGGCGTGCCGGCGCCCCCCCTGCAGAAGCCTTGCCCGGCCGAGTTCCCCCGCATCCCGCTCCCGGATGTCTCCGGCCTCGTTTCCCGGCTCGGCGCCCTGCCGCTCGGACAGGCCGTGGCCCGCCGGGAGAGCGTCCGTTGCTACGGCCCCGCCCCCCTCTCCCTGGATGAACTCGCCTTCCTCCTGTGGGCGACCCAGGGGGTCAGACGGGTGTTGAGCCCGGCCTGCGCCCTGCGCACCGTCCCCTCCGCCGGAGCCCGCCATGCCCTCGAAACCTGCCTGGCCATAACCCGCGTGGGGAATCTGGCACCGGGTCTTTACCGCTATCTTCCTTTCGACGGGGAACTGGCCTTGCTGGCCATCGACCCCCAAATCTCCCGCAAGGCGGCCCGCGCCTGTCTGGGGCAGGATTTCATCGGAGACGCGGCGGCGGTCTTCTTCTGGACCGCGATACCGGAACGCATGGAGTGGCGCTACGATCTGGCGGCCCACAAGGTCATCGCCCTCGATGCCGGCCACGTCTGCCAGAACCTCTACCTGGCCTGTGAAAGCATCGGCGCCGCGACCTGCGCCATCGCCGCCTACGACCAGGAGGCTTGCGACCGGCTGCTCGGCATCGACGGGACAGAAGAATTCACCCTCTACCTGGCCCCGGTCGGCAAGCCTTGACGGCAATCTGGCCACCGCATCCGGAGCGCATGGTTCGGGGCAGGTCCCAAGACAGGATCCCCCAGGACACCGGGTTTCTCCCGGTTTCGGCAGCGGAGATGACAAAACGGGGATGGGAGGAACTCGACGTCCTCTTTGTCAACGGCGACGCCTATGTCGACCACCCCTCCTTCGGCGTGCCGCTGCTGGCCCGGTTGCTGGAGCGGGAGGGGCTGCGGGTCGGCATCCTGGCGCAACCCGACTGGCGCGACCCGGAGACCTTCCGGATCATGGGCCGGCCGCGGCTCTTCGCCGCCCTTTCCAGCGGCGCCATGGATTCCATGGTCAACCACTACACCGCGGCCAAAAAGCTCCGCCGCGACGACGCCTACACGCCGGGAGGGAAGGCGGGAAGGCGCCCCAACCGGGCGCTCATCGCCTACACCGCCGCTGTGAAAGCCGCTTTCCCCGGCCTCTTCGTCGTCATCGGCGGCATCGAGGCCAGCCTGCGGCGGCTGGCCCACTACGACTACTGGGACGACCGGGTGCGGCGTTCGATCCTCTTCGACACCAAGGCCGATCTGCTGGTCTACGGGATGGGGGAGAAGCCGCTGCTGGAAATCGCCCGGGCCGCGGCGGCGGGGGAACCGCTGGAGCGCCTGAAAGAAATCCGCGGCACCGCCGTGATCCGGAAACAGCCCCCCGAGAAAGGGCTGGAGCTCCCCTCCTTTGAGGCGGTGCGGGACGACCGCGAGGCTTTCGGGCGCGCCTTCCGCCTGGCCGCCGAGGCCGACGATCCCCGCTGCGACCGAATCCTGCTGCAACCGCACGGCGGCCGCTGGCTGGCCGTGAATCCCCCGGCGCCGCCTCTGACCGAAAAGGAGCTGGATGCGGTCTACGATCTCCCGTTCATGAGACTTCCCCACCCTGGCTACCGGGAACCGATCCCGGCCTACGAACAGATCAAATTCTCCATCACCAGCCATCGCGGCTGCGGCGGCGGCTGCGCCTTCTGCGCCATCGCCCGCCACCAGGGAAAACGTATCCAGTCCCGCTCCGAGAAATCGATCCTCAAGGAAATCGCCGCCTTGACCCGGCATCCCGAATTCAAGGGAACCGTCACCGATATCGGCGGCCCCACCGCTAACATGTACGGCCTGATCTGCGCCGCGGACCGGAAAGGCGCGCCCTGCCGCCGGGAAAGTTGCCTGTGGCCGCGGCTCTGCCCGCAGCTGCGGCTCTCTGACGAGCGGGGCGCCAAGCTGCTCGAAAAAGCCCGTCGCCTGGCCGGGGTCAGCCATGTCTTCGTCGCCTCCGGGTTGCGCTGCGACCTGCTGCGGGAGCAGCCCGCCTATTTCCAGGAGCTGCTCTCTCACCACGTCGGAGGACTGCTGAAGGTGGCGCCGGAAACCCTGGCGCCGGAGGTGGCCGCCGTCATGCGCAAACCGTCTCCGGAGCGGTTCGCGGAATTCCTGGCCGCCTTCCGGGACGGCAACCGCTTTTTGGGGGTGCGCCGCGGCGTCGTCCCCTATCTGATCTCGGCCCATCCCGGCTGCACCCTTTCCCACATGGTCGATACGGCGCTCTTTCTCAAGCGCTGCCACCTGACAGTGGAACAGGTCCAGGAATTCACCCCGACGCCAGGCACTCTGGCGACCTGCATGTTTCACACGGGGAAAGATCCCTTCACCGGGGAAGAACTCCATATCCCTCGCTCCGAGCGGGAAAAACGGCTGCAGAAATCGTTGCTGCTATGGCATCTGCCGGAAAAGAAAAACGATATCCGGGAGGCATTGCGCCTCTGCGGCAGGGAAAAGGATGGCGCGGAACTGCTGGAAACAGCGGGGCTCAAAAAGCTCGGACCGCGAAAAAAGGCGCCTCGTGACCAATGATTTCGGATTGGTAACTGTTCAGGATCGCCTAAAAACACAAAATCTTGATGCAACAGGGATAAAAGGGATGGGGAACCCAAGGCGAGCTCAACGCCCGCAACCCAGAATATCTTCTCTTGTGGCCGCTGATTTGCGCTGAAAAGGCATGATCAAGCCAAAATCCTGCAAATTACGGTCTAATGGTTCGGGTTTCGAATCAGCGGCAATCAGTTTAGATCAGTGGCAAATAGAGCTTTTTTTGTGGCATTGTTCTGTAATGGTAGTTTTTGATTTTGAGTTCAGCCGTTATCCCTTTCATCCCCTCCATCCCTGTTGATCAGATGTTTGCGTTGTCTCATTTTTGGGCCGAATGGTTACTCGGATTGAAGAAAGAGGCGGAGGAGGTCACTTCCAGGAACGCAGCCGCCTGGAAAAAAGCCGCCGCGGCGGAATCTGGGAAACATAGGTTTCATTGACGAAGCGGACGTCCTCGATGGTGTAGAAGGCCTTGGGATTGAACTCCTTGATGATGGCGATGATCTGCTCCAGGTGCCGCCGCCGGCAGACGGTGAAGATCAGTTTGACCGGGCCGGTCTCCCCCCAGCCATCGATGCTGGTGACGCCGTAACCCGACTTCCAGAGGAAATGAATCATCTCCTCGGCGTCCTGGCGGGTGATGACCCGGATGATGAGATTCCCCATGGCGAGTTTCTCTTCAATCATCAGGCCGATGTAGTTGCCGGCGCCGAACCCCATGGCAAAGGCTACATAGGTGACCCAGTTGCTCAAATTCTGCATCACCTGGGTGACGGCCAGAATCCAGACCAGGGATTCGATGAAACCCAAAGCGGCAGCCAGGTATTTGCGCCCCCGAGCCACCATGATGATCCGCATCGTGGCCACACTGACGTCGAGAATCCGGGCCAGAAAAACCAGCACCGGGAAGACGACCAGCGAAAGGGGCCATCCTTCGGAAACCAATCCCGCACCCAAACCCTACCCCCCTCCAGCGGCGGCGCCATGCCACCGGCCTCCAATAAGCGGGGCGCCACGGCGCCGCCCTGAAAAAACCCTGGGAAATCTCTTTCCTTCTTGAATCAAAACCGTTTTCAAGGCGCTTGTCAAGAACCCGCCGACACCCTTCCAACCGGCCAAAAGGATTTGACTAATTTCCTTTCCGGTTATAGCTTATAGGACAACTTCGCACAACCCCGAAACAGGGATACAGGATCATGGACGACCCGGTTCTCAAAAGCGCCGAGGATCTCGAACAAGCCGCCGTCTATTTGCGGCCCGACCCCGCCGCCGACATCCTCTTCGACGCCTGCTGCGGCGACGGAACCGTCTCGGCCTTTTTCGCCCCCAAGGTCAAGATGGTGGTGGCCTGCGACACCAGCATGCCGCTGCTGAAACAGGCGCAGGAACTGATCTCCGAGCGGCAGGCGCTCACCAACGTCAGTTTCCGGGAGGCCGATCCGGAGGAGCTGCCGTTTCCCGCCGGGGCCTTTTCGCTGCTTTGCAGCCGCCGCGACTTTCAGGGTTTTTCCGATCTCGACCGGGTGTTGGCGGAATTCTACCGGGTGTTGCGCTGGGAGGGGCGAATGGCCTTCATCGACACCCTGCTGCCCGACGACCCCGCCGCCGCGGCCTTTTTCCAGGAGCTGAACCGGCTCCGGGATGGCGGCTACGGGCGCGCCTTCACCTTGGGTGAGTGGCGCCAGGCGCTGGCATCGAGCCCGTTCCGGATCGACGTCAGCCTCACTTTCCAAACCACCGTTTCGTTCCCCAACTGGTGCCGGAGCGCTCTGCTTCCTGCCGCCACGTCAGCCCGCCTCCGGGAGCTCTGGCTCGGCGCCCCCGCCGGCATCGCCGATCATTTTCAGCTGAAAACCTTCGCCGGCGAGGTGGAAAGTTTTGTCGTGCGCCGCATCCTGGTTTTCGCCTTCCATCCTCCCAAACCCTCCCGCTGAAACCACGGCGGCGGCATCGTCTTAAATCCGCTGTTTTTATCTCTTTTCTTTTCCGCCCTTCATGGTAAAATGCCCAAAAATTAGGCAGATCAAATGATGAACCTGGGCACCCTTTCACTGACCAGCCGTCTGATCCTGGCCCCCATGGCGGGAATCACCGACCTACCCTACCGCTGTCTCATGAAGCAGGCCGGCGCCGCGCTGGTCTTCACCGAGATGGTGAGCGCCAACGGCCTCGCCCGCCAGGCCCGCAACACCCGTGAGCTGCTGCGCTCATCCCCCGAGGAGCAGCCGCTGGGGATCCAGCTGTTCGGTTCCGAGCCGGACATCGTGGCGCGGGCCGCCTCCGAGGCCTCCGAATTCGGGGCCGTCATCGATCTCAATTTCGGTTGCCCGGCCCCCAAGGTGATCCGCGCCGGCGCCGGCAGCGCCCTGCTGCGCGACCCCAGGCGGATCGGACGGATCGTGGCGGCCGCCCGCAGAGCCACAGCGCTCCCCCTGACCGTCAAGCTCCGCTCCGGCTGGGACGCCGCTACCATCAACTGCGCCGAAGTCGCCGCCATCGCCTGCGCCGAAGGGGCCGACGCCGTCACCTTGCACCCCCGCACCCGCAGTCAGGGCTTCGGCGGCAACGCCGACTGGACGCTCATC
>JAFGOW010000126.1 GCA_016926265.1 Deltaproteobacteria bacterium
AAAATAGGCACGTAGCTCAGGGGGAGAGCACTACCTTGACACGGTAGGGGTCGGCGGTTCAATCCCGCCCGTGCCTACCATTTTCAGCCGGTGATGGGCGATATCACCTAACTGAGGCATCCGCGGATGCCTCTTTTCATTGGGAGGTTGGCGATGATAATAGAACTTCCGGATGGCCAAAAGAAGGAGTTCCCCGCCGCTGTCACCCCGCTGGACGTGGCCCGCTCGCTGGGGGAACGGCTGGCCAGAGAGACGGTCGCGGCCCGTATCGACGGGAAGTTGGCCGATGCCACCACCCCCATTTCCCAGGATGCCAAGGTGGAACTGATCACCCTCTCCTCCCCGGAAGGGCTCGATGTGTACCGCCACAGCGCCGCCCATCTCATGGCCCACGCCGTCAAGGACCTCTACGGCGATGAGGTCCAGGTCACCATCGGCCCCGCCATCGAAAATGGTTTCTATTACGATTTCTTTTCGGAAAAGCACACCTTTACCCCCGAAGAGTTCGACAAAATCGAGGCCCGCATGGCGGAACTGGCGGCGGCCGACCTCCCCATCAATCGCGAGGTGATGGGCCGGGAGCAGGCCATGGAGCTGTTCCGGGGCATGGGGGAGAACTTCAAGGTTGAATTGATCCGGGATCTTCCCGATGAAACGGTTTCCCTCTATCGGCAGGGGGCCTTTGTCGATCTCTGCCGCGGTCCCCATCTTCCCTCGACCCGCTTTCTGAAGGTCTTCAAACTGACCAGCGTGGCCGGGGCCTATTGGCGCGGCAGCGAAAAGAACGCCATGCTGCAACGCATCTACGCCACCGCCTTTCCCGACAAGAAAGAGCTCAAGGCCTATCTGGCGCGGTTGGAGGAAGCCAAAAAGCGCGATCACCGCAAGCTCGGGAAAGAACTGGATCTCTTCTCTTTCAGCGAGGAGGCCGGGGTCGGGCTGCCCATCTGGCATCCCAAAGGGGCCCTGCTGCGGATGCTGCTGGAGGATTTCGAACGCAAGGAGCATCTCAAACGCGGCTACGATATCGTCCTCGGCCCCCAGATTCTGCGCACCGAACTCTGGATGAAGTCGGGGCATTACAACAATTACCGCGAAAACATGTATTTCACCGAGATCGACGAGCAAAGCTACGGCATCAAACCGATGAACTGCCTGGCCCACATGCTCATCTACCGTTCCCGGATGCGCTCCTATCGCGATCTGCCGCTGCGCTTCTTCGAACTGGGGACCGTGCATCGCCACGAGAAATCGGGTGTCCTCCACGGCCTGCTGCGGGTGCGTGAATTCACCCAGGACGATGCCCATATCTTCTGCACTCCCGACCAGCTCAACGACGAGATTCTCGGGGTGCTGCGCTTTGTCCGCGATGTCATGGCCATTTTCGGGTTCCAATACGAGATGGAGATCTCCACCCGCCCGGAAAAGTCCATTGGCAGCGACGAGGATTGGGAACGTGCCACCGAGGCCTTGATGAAGGCGCTCGAATCGACCGGACAACCCTTTGAAATCAATGCCGGGGACGGTGCCTTCTACGGCCCCAAGATCGACGTCAAGCTCAAGGATGCCCTTGACAGGCGGTGGCAGTGTGCTACAATCCAGTGCGATTTCACCCTTCCGGAGCGTTTTGATCTCACCTTTGTGGGCAAGGATGGGGAGAAGCACCGCCCGGTCATGCTGCATCGCGTCATTCTGGGGGCGATAGAGCGGTTCGTGGGGGTGCTGATTGAACATTTCGAAGGCAAGTTTCCCCTCTGGCTCGCTCCTGTTCAGGCCACAGTCATGAACGTGACGGATAACCAGGCCGATTACGCGGGTAAAGTCTTTGAAACGTTGCGGGCCGCCGGGATCCGGGCGGAGAAGGATCTGCGCAACGAAAAGCTGAGTTTCAAGATCCGGGAAGCCCAGCAGGCCAAGGTTCCTTACATGCTGGTGATCGGCGATCAGGAAATGGCTGCCGGCACGGTGACGGCCCGGATGCGCGACGGCAAGAATCTGCCTTCCATGGGGGTGGCGGAGTTCTGTTCCTTGGTGCGTGGCGAGTGCGAGGCCTATAAATAGCAACAGTCCCTTTCAATCCTATCGGGAGGTGGCATCATAGCTAAACAGGACGTCAGGGTTAACGAGGCGATTCGCGCCAAAGAAATTCGCGTGGTGGACGATGAAGGCGGGTTTCTTGGGATCATGGGGGTACGGGAAGCTTTGCTGGCCGCCCAGGAACGGGGTCTGGATCTGGTGGAGGTGTCGCCCAATTCAGAGCCGCCTGTTTGCCGGATCATGGATTTCGGCAAATATAAATACCAGGCCAATAAGCGTGCCGTCGAAGCCAAGAAGAAAGCCGCCCGCATCGATGTCAAGGAGGTGAAGCTCCGTCCCAAGACCGAGGAGCACGACCTTCAGTTCAAAATCAAGAATGCCCGGCGTTTTCTGGAGGATGGAGACAAGGTCAAGGTGACCGTCATGTTTCGGGGGCGGGAGGTGACCCATCCCGAATTCGGTACCCTGCTCCTGGACAAGGTGACCAAGGATCTCGAGGATGTCGGCCATGTGGAGGCCAAACCGATCATGGCCGGTCGCACCATGACCATGGTGTTCGGTCCAGCCAAAAGCAAGTAGGCAGTTTGCCGTTTAAACAATTGTACCGGGGACATACCCCGGCGCCTAAAGGAGTGAAAGCGATGCCGAAAATCAAGACCAACCGCGGGGCCGCCAAGAGGTTCCGGAAAACGGGAACCGGCAAGATCAAGCGGAGCCGCGCTTATACGAGCCATATTCTGACCCCGAAAACCACCAAAAATAAGCGCCATCTGCGCCAGGGGACGCTGGTTGACAAAACCAACGTCAGGGCCATCAGCCGGCTGATTCCCTACGTTTAGCCGGTTTGAACCGAGTTTGGGCGGTGCCGATCGCCGCCGGCCGCGAACTGCGGGGAATTTCTCCCCCTTCAGTTCCGGATAACGGACCCGAAGAGAGAAAGGATGAATTATGCCGAGAGTCAAAAGAGGGTTTAAAGCCAGGAGGAGAAGGAACAAAGTATTAAAGATGGCCAAGGGGTTTCGGGGAGGACGGGGCAAGCTGTTCCGCTCCGCCACCGAGGCTGTCGACCGGGCGCTGAAGTACGCCTTCCGTGACCGCCGTGTCAAGAAACGGGATTTCCGGTCGCTGTGGATCGTTCGCATCAACGCCGCCGCCCGCCAGAACGGGTTGACTTACGCGCGGCTGATCCACGGCCTGAAATTGTCCGGTATCGACCTGGACCGCAAGGTGCTGGCCGAGTTGGCCGTCTCCGATCCGGCCGGCTTCAGCAGCATCGCGGAACAGGCCAAGGCCCGGCTTCAATAAGCTTTCAGAGAGCGGGGGCCGGTTCGCCCCCATTTTTCCTGGGATTGTGAATAATGGAAGCCTTTGGCTTCCATTATTCGTTTTGGCTGACCGTCGGGGATAACTATATGAAATTACAACTGGAGGAGATTCTGGCCGAGGGGCGGGCGCTGATCGCCGGCGCTGATTCGGAGTCGTCCCTGAACGATTTGCGGGTTCAGTACCTGGGGAAGAAAGGGCACTTGACCGCGGTCATGAAAACCATGGCCGAACTTTCGCCCGCGGAACGGCCCGCTTTCGGAAAGAGGGTCAATGAGGCCAAGGCTGCCCTGGAGGAGCTGCTGGATCAGCGCTTTCGGGAGGTGCGGGCATTGGAGTTGGAGAAGCGCCTGGCCAACGAGCGGCTCGATGTCACTCTGCCGGGCCGCCGTCTGCCGCAAGGCACCCTTCATCCCATTACTCTGGTGACGGAAGAGGTGACGCGGATTTTCTCGACCCTTGGTTTCGGAATCGTGGAAGGACCCGAGATCGAAAACGACTACTATAATTTCGAGGCGTTGAACATGCCTCGGAACCATCCCGCCCGCGACATGCAGGACACCTTCTATGTCTCCGACGATGTGGTGCTGCGCACCCACACCTCACCGGTCCAGATCCGGACCATGCTCCAACACCGGCCGCCCCTCAAGGTCATCGCTCCGGGGACCGTCTACCGCCGGGATTCGGACCTGACCCACAGCCCCATGTTCCACCAGGTGGAGGGGTTTCTGGTCGATCGGCAGGTGACCTTCGGTGACCTGAAGGGAACCTTGAAAACTTTTCTCAATCGCTTCTTCGGACGGGAACTCGGGGTCCGCTTCCGCCCCTCCTTCTTCCCCTTTACCGAGCCGAGTGCCGAGGTCGATATCGCCTGCGTCATCTGCCGCGGCAAAGGATGCCGGGTTTGCAAAGATTCGGGATGGCTGGAAATCCTCGGCTGCGGGATGATCGATCCCGAGGTCTTCAAGGCAGTCGGCTACGATCCCGCCGTGGTCACCGGTTATGCCTTCGGAATGGGGCTGGAGCGGCTCTGCATGCTCAAGAACGGGATCAACGACCTGCGGCTTTTTTTCGAAAACGACATCCGATTTCTGCGCCAATTCTGACGGGAATCTCACTCGTTATCCATGTTAAGTTAAACAGGAATGGCAACCCATGAACGTGACCTGGAACTGGTTGAAGGAGTTCACCCCATGCCTTTATTCACCGGAGGAACTGGCCCATCGTCTCACCATGGCCGGTCTGGAGGTGGAGGGGCTCAGGAAGTTCGGCGAAGGACTGGATTCGGTCATCGTCGCGCGCCTGGAATCCGTCGATCCCCATCCTGACGCCGAGCGTCTGACCCTGTGCCGGGTCGACACCGGCACGGAACGGCTCCAGATCGTCTGCGGCGCCAAAAATCATAAAACCGGCGATTTGGTGGCGCTGGCACAGGTTGGGTCGGTGCTGCCGGGCGATTTCAAGATCAAGAAGAGCAAGATTCGCGGCTGCGAATCCCAGGGGATGCTCTGCTCCGAAAAGGAGCTGGGACTGGCCGAGGAATCGGCGGGGATTCTGATCCTGCCCCCGGATGCCCCCGTTGGGCGGCCGGTTTTCGAGGCGCTTGGCCTCAAGGACGTCCGTTTCGAGATCGGGCTGACCCCCAACCGCTCCGATTGTTTGAGCGTGCTCGGCATCGCCCGCGAGGTGGCGGCCCTGGGGGGGCAGACTTTACGTTTTTCCCCTCCCCGAGCGGCGACGGGGGAAGGCGATATCCGCGCCTTCACTTCGGTGGAGGTCCACGAGCCGGGACATTGCCCCCGCTATGCGGCACGCCTGATCCGGGGGATCGCCATCGGCCCCTCGCCGGCCTGGCTGGCGCGGCGCCTGGAAAGCGTCGGGCTGCGGTCCATCAACAACGTCGTCGATGTCACCAACTATGTGATGATGGAGCTGGGCCAGCCGCTGCACGCCTTCGATTTCAACCTGCTGCGGGGGCGCCGCATCGTGGTGCGCCGGGCCGCTGCCGGAGAACTCTTCACCACCCTCGACGGGAAGCAGCATACCCTTGAGGCCGACGACCTGATGATCTGCGACGGGGTCGGCGCCGTGGCGCTGGCCGGGGTGATGGGCGGAGAGAACAGCGAGATCCGGCCCGAAACCTGCGATGTCCTGCTTGAGAGCGCCTATTTCAATCCGATGACGGTGCGCCGTACCAGCAAGCGGCTCGGCATCCACACCGAAGCCTCCCACCGTTTCGAACGGGGGGTCGATATCGACATGACCCCCGTCGCCCTCGAGCGGGCCACCCGGCTGATTCTGGAAACCGCGGGCGGGACCGCCGCCCAGGGGCGCATCGATGTCTTCGGCGCTCCCCCCGAACGGCCGCCGGTGACGATATCCACGGCCCGCTGCAATGCCATCCTCGGCGTCACCCTGAAGGCGGAGCGGATTCGGGAGCTGCTTTCCTCCATCGGTCTTTCGGTCACACCTGGCGGCGACCTTTCCGACGATATGTGGCGGGTGGCAATCCCCTCGTGGCGCCACGACCTGGAGCGGGAAATCGATCTCATCGAGGAGGTGGCGCGGCTTCACGGCTATGACGAGATTCCCGCCACCCTTCCCGGTTGCGGCGTCGATTCCTGGCTGATTCCCGAAGCGGCAAACCGCGTTGCCCGGATCCGGCAGGCCTTGACGGCCGCCGGTTTCTCCGAGGTGGTGAACTATTCCTTTGTTTCCCCCGGCTGTTGGGACAAGATTCGGCTGGCCGCCGACGATTCCCGCCGTCGCGCGGTGCCGTTGCTCAATCCGCTGGCCGAGGATCAGTCGGTGATGCGGACCACGCTGGTGCCGAGCATGCTGGAGGTGCTGGCGCGGAACCTTTCCTACCGCTGCCGGGATTTGCGGTTGTTCGAACTGCGGCCGGTCTTTTCCCCCCGCTCCACAGTGGGGAAAGGGAACGCGGCTTTGGAGCGGCTGAGCCTCTGTTTGGCCCTGTGCGGGCGGCGGGCTCCGGAAGGTTGGGCACAGAGTAACGAGCCGGTCGATTTTTTCGACCTGAAAGGGGCGGTCGAAAATCTGATCGAGCTTTTTGGCCTCGGCAACGTCTGTTTTGTTCCCGATGGGGGGGAACCGTTCCTCCATCCCGGCAAGTCCGCGCTGCTGAAAAACGGCGAGCGGGTACTCGGTTTTTTGGGCGAGGTTCATCCCCAGGTGCTCGGCCGTTTCGATATCGAGTTGCCGGTTCTGATTTGCGAACTCGATCTGGAAGCCCTTTGGAACGCGCCCACCGAGGCCCGGAAATTCCGACCACTTTCCCGCTTTCCCAATGTTCAGAGGGATACCGCCCTGGTCGTCAATCTCGAAGTCAGCGCCCAGGCGGTGATGGAGACGGTCCACGGGGTGGGGAGCCGCTATTTTGAGGAGGCCGTGCTGTTCGACCTCTATGGCGGCCCCGGCATCCCCGAGGGGAAAAAGAGTCTGGCGATCCGGGTTCGTTACCGCTCCGACGAGAAGACCCTCACCGATGACGAGGTCAACGGCTTTCATCAGCGGATTGTGGAGGCGCTGGTCAAACGGTTGGGGGCGGTCATCCGGTAAATAGCAAGGGCCAAAAAATAATGGGTTGCGAACCCCCTATTCCTATGCTATAGAATTCTAAATTATAGTGAAATCAAACACCTATATATTGACCCCGACAGGAGGCGCTATGACGAAGGCGGATATCGTCGAGAAGGTTTATCTGAAGACCGGCTTTTCCAAAAAGGAATCCGCGGAGATTGTTGAAAAGGTATTCGATCTGGTCAAGTCCACCGTCGCCAAAGGGGAAAAGATCAAACTGGCCGGTTTTGGGAATTTTGTCGTCAAAGAAAAATCGACCCGCCGCGGCCGCAATCCCCAGACTGGGGACGAGATCGAGATCTCGTCGCGGCGGATTCTGACCTTCAAACCGAGCCAGGTCTTGAAAGCCGCTATCAATGGGCAGGAGTGAGGAGGGGGATCAGTGAGCAATGGACCCGCTGATTCCTGACAAGCTCTATTTCAAAATCGGTGAAGTGGCTGACATCCTCGGGGTCCGGCCCCATGTACTGAGGTACTGGGAAACGGAATTCAGCCGCTTTCGGCCCGCCAAGAGTGCCAAGAATCAACGCCTCTACCGGCGCCAGGACATCGAACTGGTGCTGCGGCTCAAGGATCTGCTCTACAATCAACGGTTCACCATCGCCGGCGCCAAACGGAAGCTTCGGGAGGAGGCCGGCATCCGGGAGCCGGAAGATGTGAGCCGAGAACCTGCTCCTGAACACGAATTGTTGTGCGAGGTTCGTGACGACCTGAAGAAACTGAAGGATTTTCTACTGAAATCCGGGCCGCCAACCGGATCTCGAGGATGATGCCGTCCGTGACTCCCAACCGCCCAGCTGCCCCGCCGCCGGTTTTTCTGTTTTCCAAATTCCCTTGTTGCTTTTGCCTGAAATTCTTCCCGCCGCTCCACCGATGGGGTCGGGGATGAATTTTTCCATTGTCCGCCGCAACATGGTGGAACGCCAGCTCAAAGCCCGCGGCATCTCCGACCCCCGGGTGCTGGAAGCGATGCTGCGGCTCCCCCGGCATCTTTTCGTCGAAGAGGCGCTGCGGAGTCAGGCCTACAGCGATTTTCCACTTCCCATCGGGGAGGGGCAGACCATCTCCCAGCCCTATATCGTCGCTTTGATGACCGAAGCGCTGCAATTGACGGGAGGGGAGAAGGTTCTCGAGATCGGGACCGGCTCCGGCTACCAGGCCGCGGTACTCTCCTGCCTCGCCGCTCAGGTCTTTTCCATCGAGAGGAATTCGGCGCTGGCCCGCAAGGCCCGTTCCGTACTCGATGCCAACGGTTTCGGCAACATCTCCGTGCGGGTGGGGGACGGCAGCCTGGGGTGGGAGGCCGAGGCCCCTTTCGACGCCATCATGGTTACCGCCGGAGCTCCCGCCGTGGTCGAGGAGATCAAGCGTCAGCTCGGGCTCGGCGGGCGTCTGGTGATGCCTGTCGGCTCCTTCCGGGAGCAGGTGCTGAAGAGGATTGTGCGCCGCGGCGACACCGACTTTCAGGAGACCAATCTGACCGCCTGCCGTTTCGTCCCGCTGCGGGGGCGGCACGGCTGGCAGGACGTCCCTTCGCGCTGATGGTAAGACGACTCTACGACTGGGTTTTGCACTGGGCCTCCACCCCTTACGGGGTTCCCGCCCTGTTCCTCCTCGCTTTCGCTGAGTCCTCCTTTTTCCCCATCCCCCCCGACGTGCTGCTCATCGCGCTGGCCTTGGGGATGCCTCTCCGCTCCTATTATTTTGCCGCCGTTACCTCCCTCGGTTCCGTTCTCGGAGGCGTTCTCGGCTATGTGATCGGCCTCTGGGTCTGGGGGCTGGCTGCGGCTCTTTTCTTCGCCTACATCCCCGGATTTACCCCGGCGCAATTCCAGCAGGTCCAGCAGCTCTTCGCCGAATACAACTTCTGGGTGGTGTTTGTGGCGGGATTCACCCCCATTCCCTACAAAATCTTCACCATTGGGGCCGGGGTATTTCAGGTCAATTTTCCGCTTTTTCTGCTGGCATCCGTCGTCAGCCGCAGCCTGCGGTTTTTTCTGGTGGCGGGGCTGATCCACCATTTTGGGCAGCCGATCCGGGGTTTCATCGACAAATATCTCAATCTCCTCACCTGGGTTTTCGCCTTGCTGCTGGTGGGTGGTTTTTTGCTGCTGAAAACCTTATGATGGGAAAACCAGGGGGCAGGAACCGCTCCCAGGTCCGTTACCTTAAGGTTCCCGGCGCGGGAACCATCGATTCTGGTCTGGCAGCGGGGTGAAAAGGATGGCCGGACGGCTGATTATTTTGAGCGTGTTGTTTCTAATCGCCGCATGCGGGCATTCCGGCACCGGAATCTACCACACCGTTCGCAAGGGGGAGACCCTGTACCGGCTCGGCAGGACCTACGGCGTCGACAGCCGCCACATCGCCCGCGCCAACGGCATTTACCGGCCCCAGGATCTCAAGGCCGGCCAAAACGTGTTCATCCCCGGCGCCGATCGGGTCCGGGACACCAATATCGATTCCTCCTCCGAGATTAAAACCGTCGTTCCCAAACCGTCTCCTGCCGCCCGCAAGGCGGAAACGAAACGGCCCAGACCGAAGCCGGTCGTTCAGTCCCGAAAGTCCCAACCCCGCCCTGCCACCGTTCCCGCGCCGGCGCCGCCGCTCCCGCCACTGCGGTTTTCCTGGCCGGTCAAAGGAAAAATCGTCAAAACCTTCAACCCCACCGGAAATCACCCTTCCCGCGGGGTTGAAATCGCCGTCCCCGCCGGTGCGCCGGTTTTTTCGGCAGGCCCCGGAAAAGTCATCTACAGCGGCAACGGCATCAAGGGTTTCGGCAATCTGCTGATTCTTGAACACCAGGATTCTTTTTTTACCATTTACGGATACAACCAGAAGAATCTGGTTCCCAGCGGGGCTTTTGTGGGCCAGGGGGAAAAAATAGCTTTGGCCGGGCGGCCTCCATCGGGGGGAGCGGCCCGGCTTCATTTCCAGATTCGGCAAGGGAAAGAGGTTCTCGACCCCTTGCGGTTTCTCCCCCGGTGATGATCTGATAGAATGAATCGGGTGTTTGGAATTTTTAAGGAGGAAGGAAATCCCCATGGCGAATCTGGACGAAGGATTGGATGCCATCGAATTGGAAGAGGAACCCAAGGAAGAAGGAGAGGAGGTGGAGGCTGTCATCCTGGAAGAGGTTCCGGAGGATGAGGAGCCGGTGGAGGTCGAAGCCGAAGCCGAAGCCGAGGTGGAGGTTGAGGTTGAGGCAGAGGAACGTCCCCAAAGCCAGGATCATTCGGACGATGCCATCAAGCTCTACCTGAAGGAGATCCAGAATACCCGATTGCTGACCGCCCAGGACGAAAGGGATTTGGCGGAGCAGATCTCGGCGGGAAGCGAAGCGGCCCGCAACCGCATGATCGAATCCAACCTGCGGCTGGTGGTCAAGATCGCCAAACGCTACATGAACCGCGGCCTGCCTTTTCTCGATCTCATCGAAGAAGGAAACATGGGGCTCATCAAGGCCGTGGAACGTTTCAAAATCAGCAAGGAATGCCGTTTTTCCACCTACGCAACCTGGTGGATCCGGCAATCCATCGAACGGGCCATCGTCAACCAGAGCCGCACCATCCGGGTGCCGGTGCATGTCTCCGACGACATCAACAAACTCCTCAAGGTTTCCCGCGAACTGGTCAACGACCTCAACCGCGAGCCGGAAATCGACGAAATGGCCGAGGCGATGGGGGTGGAACCCGGTTATGTATCACGGCTCATGGTGCTGGTCAACAAGACCTATTCCATTGAGCGGCCCATGGGGGAGAACAACGACTACAGCCTCATGGACACCCTGGAGGATATGACCGCCGTCGATCCGGCCTCCTTTGTCGAGGATCTCAACAAGTATGTCTGCGTCTCCAAATGGCTCCAGCAACTGACGGAAAACGAGAGGGAAATTCTCACGTTGCGGTTCGGGCTGGAGGACCGCGACCCCCAGACCCTCGACACCATCGGCCAGAAATTCGGGGTGACGCGGGAACGGATTCGGCAGATCGAGGCCAAAAGCCTGGAGAAGCTGAAACGGATCCGGGAAGAGAATCTGCCTCCCGAGGGCGGAACTCCCAAGGACTGAACGGTCCCTCCCGCGAGCCGGGAAAAGGGCTTGCCAGGCACTCCCCCATGGGTTATAAATAACCCCTCCGGCCCCGTAGCTCAGGTGGATAGAGCAACCGCCTCCTAAGCGGTAGGTCATGCGTTCGAGTCGCGTCGGGGCCGCCAATAAAAAATACAGGTTAGCGGATTTTCGCTGACCTTTTTTTGTTTCAATTCCTCGAAAGTGATCCCCTCAAGGAACCCCTGGCCGCCTAACCAGAGGCACTGTTTACCTCATCCAGCGTCTCAACTGTCCTCAACAATTCGATTATCAGAGCTGCGGTGCTGGGATCTCCGGTACCGGCGCGGGATGGGGCCCAAAGGAAGGGGGGGAAAGAAATACAGGCAAAAAAATATTTTTGGTATGACACTATTTGACATACCAAGGGTGATACCGTGAGGGCAAAACTTCAGAATCCTTGCCCCGGAGGTCATCACCATGAACGTCAAAACCGCATTGCGCCGCTTCGGCCCCGCCCGCCGCTCCCGACTCGCTCCCCATTGGCTGCAAGCCTTCCATGAAGCGGGCCTCGCCTTCCCCCGCCTCAGCCAATGGCCGGCAAAGCACCCCCGAATCTGCATCTATGGGCTCATCCTGTCGAGCGGGAGTGCCGTTCTGGCCCGGGTCGCCTTCGATACCGACCTGCTATCGGGCTTCCTGGTTGCCTCCATCGGCGGCCCGCTTTTTGCGCTGACTTTCTTTCTGATCCTGCCGCTGCTGATTCCGGTTGCCGCATTGGCTTTTTTCCTGTTGCGAGTGATTTGCCGGATCATTGCCCATCTTTGCGATTGGGTGCTGCCCGACCCCAAAAACCAGGGAAGGTGGAGAACCCAAGACTGTCCCAGGCTCCAAACGCTGGGTCAAACACGACGGAAGCAGGAAGTGGGAAGGGTGGAACCCGACGCCCAACCGCTGTGGTTGCTGCTGGGAAAGGTAGCGGAGATATGGAGGGGGGAGTGAGGGAGGGGGAGCAAAGATGAGGGTGGGCTTGTTTTCTGATTTTTTAAAATTCAGGCTGATTTCAGGGATATTCTATCCATTCAAAAATTCCCCTAAACCGTTCATCATCCACCTTTTTCTCCGCCGGGAAGTTGCCGCCCGGTCTCATGGTTTCGTCTTTCCATCCCCCCTCGAAAACGGCGCTGAGCTGTTTTCAGGGGGAGGTGACCAATCCGTTAGCGACCAGGGTTGGAAGTAGAAAGGCTTCCCTTGGCGGCCCTTTTCCGGAATAATGGGCGCATCTTCGATCCCAATTGGGGCGGACCATCCTGCGTCTTTCCCATCCGGAGGAAACCCATGAAACATCCCATCGAAAAGATAGCCATAATCGGCGCCGGTGCGCTGGGGGCTACCTACGGCAGCCTCCTGTTCGAAATGGACCCCCGGTCGGTCCGATTTATTGCTGGTGGCGATCGATTCGAGAGATTGTCTCGGGATGGACTTTACGTAAACGGCAAGCATTACGCCATCGAGGTGGTCAGACCCGAAGAGGCGGAGCCTGCGGAATTCGTCATTGTGGCCGTCAAGCATTATCATCTCGATGAGGCGATTGGCAAGATGAAGCGGGCAATCGGCCCCCACACGGCCGTTCTATCGGTCATGAACGGCATCGACAGCGAAGAACGGATCGGCGCGGTTCATGGGCCGGAAAAGGTCCTCTATGGGCTGACCCTGGCTATTGATGCGCAGCGGAAGGGAAACGTCATTTCTTACAAACATCTGGGGCGAATCCTTTTCGGTGAGAAGAAAAATTTCGAGATTTCCCCTCGGGTGCGGCGCATCGCGGATCTTTTCGAGCGAGCTAAAATCGCTTATGAAATACCTACCGACATGATCCGCAGCCTTTGGTTCAAATTCATGATCAATGTTGGGGTCAACCAGGTTTCCGCTGTTTTCGGGGCAAAGTTCGGGGCGCTGCAAGGCTCCCCGGATGCAAGAGCCCTCATGGAGAGCGCCATGAGGGAGGTAATCGCCATTGCCAGGGCTCTGGGCGTGGATCTTTCCGAGGACGACCTGGCGGAATGGTACCGGATTCTCGGCAACTTGGATCCCGATGGAAAAACCTCCATGCTTCAGGATGTCGAGGCAGGGCGACCGACGGAGGTCGAGATGCTGGCCGGGACCGTGACCGAATATGGAAAGCGGCTCGGCATTCCGACACCGGTCAACCAGCGGTTGTTTGATCAATTGAAGCGGATGGGGTCTTTGTCGGGAGGGTAGGTACTTGCCGAGCGTCCAACTTGAACCTTTGCGGCAGCATGGCATTTGTCTGGCACTGACGGAATGAGGCTGGCGGCCTTGACAACCGGCACCCGAGGGATTAGATTGGCGCCGGAAATTGTTTGGGAGGAATCCGTCATGCCTATTTACGAATATCGCTGTGAAGATTGTGGTCTGGTTTTCGAAGTTCATCAAAAGTTTTCCGACCCCCCGGTGACGGCCTGTACCGCCTGTGGCGCTCCGGTCAAGAAACTGATATCCCATTCTGGGTTCGCTCTTAAGGGCGGCGGTTGGTTTCGCCAAGGCTATTCCTGCGGAACGGGCGCAGGGTCCGGTTGCAATAGCGGTGGCTCTTCCTGTTGCAGTGCCTGCCCCAAGGCCGGCAACGGATAAAAAAATCCCCGGCAAAAACCGCCGGGGATTTTTAGCGCCATTTTTTGGGGTCAGGTCTTGGTATTTGCATTTTCTTCCCATAGGCATCCATGGGCACGGTTGCCTTTCCTCGGTTTTTGATGGTATGGAACGAGCCATGGGATGAGCGGTTATCCTTCAGTTCCCTGGCCCTGGCGTGGATGGGATCCCCCCGGCGGTTTCCTGGCAGGACCGGCGGAGTTGCCGTAAATCTAAAAGTTGCCCAGGCAGTCGAAAAGCCTTTCGAACGCAAATAACAGTACCAGAAGAAACAAGCATCCCAACATGTAAATGGTCAAAGTAGCCCCCCTTTCTTGTCATTCATTGCGCCTTCTCGCTCCCTCCGCAGCGAAAACCCCCCGCGGAAATTTCCCACCGGCCGTCTAAAAGAATTGAGAATTTGTCGTTGAGATTTGGTTCCAACGTCAAAGCACAACCTGCCTGCTTGGAGACTGCTTTTCCCGATATTTAAGGAGAGCAACGGTTTTTAAATGAAGCCCCCACTGACTCTACCGCTGGCCGAATTCCTTCCGCGCTTTTTTCGTCATCCCGTAAAAAGGCATTATCAAAACCAAAAGGAAGGAAAATCCGAATAATTCTTTGGTGATAAAGAGCAATATAGCGGTCAACCAAATCTGGAGCCATTTATGAAGGTAGACGGCCCCGACCATCAAAATTCCCGACAGAAGCAGCATGACCAGGCCCGAAAATATCCCCAGGATAAATCCCATTAGGTTCCTTACCGGTTTTCCGTCCGGTGGCGGTCCGGGATTCGGTTCGGACACAAAAGATTCGAGTCCGGTTCCTTTTCCGACGGCAAAGGCTGACCGAGGGGCATTCTAGCGGTATTGGCTGCGCGGTGTTGCTGTGACGTCACGTTGATGCCCCAGTTTTGAGATCGGGCCAGCGCTCTGCCCAGGGGGGTGATATGAGTGAGGGGATTTCCCTCCAAGGCCAGAGGCCGCTCTCCTTAAGAAAAGCGGCGGTATTTTGGTTCATGGCCAACCTAGGACGGGTCGCGACCAGGAAGGCCAGAAAATTTTTTAGGGAAGCCAATAAGGGAGAGCCATTCTGGATCGGGAAGAGATTAAAACGGACAGGTGAGGCCTCCACCTGGTAGGGGGCTCGAACCCCGCCGAAAAAAACCGCACGTGAATGAGTTGGTTGAGGTCGGAATAGATGGTGGCCAGGTCAATTTCTGAGAAAGGAACCTCACCGATATCCTTTCGGTTGAAGTTGATGCCCAGGGCCGCCGAGAGCCAGGATTCTGGGCTCAACCGGGAGAGCCATTTCCGGAGTGGAGGGTTCGTTCGCCCCACGGCGCCGGTTTTTTCAAGAAACGCTTTAAATTTTATGGCGGTTTCGTAATCGAGGCCCTTTCTGACCGAAATCGGGGCATTTTGAAGCAGGCTGCTGACCTCGCTTTCGGGTTTTTTAACTACAGGGCCAGATTGGCACACACCGTGGCGCTGTCCCAACCGGCGGCCGTTTGGGTTTCAAGAAAAACGTCATAGAGGGGGAGGGGCATTTTTTCTCCTTCGGCTCGGAAAAAGATTTTGATTTTCGCGGACCGGTAATGAATCGTCCGCCAGGCTAAATCGAGGC
Source organism: Deltaproteobacteria bacterium (assembly GCA_016926265.1). Classification (GTDB taxonomy): domain Bacteria; phylum Desulfobacterota; class Desulfuromonadia; order Desulfuromonadales; family JAAYDE01; genus JAAYDE01. Next base: position 15,287 of record JAFGOW010000126.1, read on the forward strand.
CGAATGGGAAAGGAACGGCTGGAAAAAAATTTTTCCGTTGCCACGATGTTTTTCCCGGAGCCGGAGCTATGTTCCGAAATGGAGCGGTAACTTGGGGTTCTTCTGAACTTTGAAAGATCACAGGATTAACCAAGGGATTATTTCTCAAAAATCATTCCAAATGGGGTCTGAAATTGTTTGGAGCAGGATTCCACAAAGTAATTTATGGGTCTCCTGAGGTCTTCAAAAAGGCAGAGAAAAGGGTGCTTTGGCCTTAGGCTGCGTTTCTAACGTTCATCCCGCTTGGTTATGGGGCCAAATTTTATTGTTTTGGCAATTGGATTAGGTCGGTTTGGCGGAATGCTCGACTGATTTGGCTGGGGTTTCGGTTAGGGGAATGAATGGGGGAGCCTTCCCTGTGGCGGGGAAAGTCAAAATAAAAGACCTGACCCCGTAAAGAGGAGGACCACCGCGAGGGGCGGTGGTTTCGAGGGCGACAAAAGCCACGAGGGTCGTTAGCTGAAGCGGTTCGGTTCCTTGGCGGGCTGCACGCACCAGTAGATCATCAAAATCAGACCCAGGATGGGGATCAGGCCGACCAGCTGCCACCAGCCGCTGCGGTCGATGTCGTGCAGGCGGCGGGTCGTTACCGCGATGGAGGGGACCAGGGTGGCCAGCGAAAACAGCATGGAAAGGGTATTGCTGACCACCCCGAGCAGTAGCGAGGCGATGACGACAAAAAGCACCCACCACCAGAACTCCGGCATGGAGGCGCGGCCGTTGAAATCGGCGTACTTGGTAAAAACCGTCTTGATGGCATCGATGAATGGCATGACTTCCCTCCTGGATGCGGTTTGAATGAGTGGGACTTCGAAATTAGGGGTTGCCGACCTGGCACATAAAAAAAGAACCTGGTCTCAAAGGCACGACGTGAGGATTTTATAAAGCGTCAGCATTTTAAACAAGCATATCAGTGCAGGATCAGGACCAAAGGCGCATTTTTCACCGAACCGCCAAAAGAATTCCGTCGAATTTTTTCCGGGGAGGGAGCTGGGCTGCAAATGGTTCCTCCGAGCGGGCCATGGGCGCCATAAATACCCATTAAAGATTCTTCTGTCCTAAAAAAATCTTTGTTTTGGTCCGTTGTTTTGATTGAAAAACGGGAGGTTGCCGCCGATCCGAAGGGTCTTAACCTCATGGACGGATGGAGATAGGTTGGGTATACTGGCGACTTTCAAAGGTCATTTTTACCGGCATTTAGGTGGCTGTCTTTTAATGGCGGAGAGAGGGTGCCGAAAAAAACTGAACGGGAGCGAGGAGAGTGGAGATGGCTATCGCAGTTACTTTTTCCCGCCAAAAGGCGGTCCGCAAAGGTTCCGGGGTTCCTTCGGGAGCGGCTGTCCCGTGAGCGGAGACTTCCCTATCGTCACCTGCCCGGTCCGCGGCTGCGGGTTGCCCCTTGATCTCGATTCCCCCCAAGGCCGCTGTGCCCATGGCCATCTCTTCGACCGTGCCCGCAGCGGCTATTTCAATCTGCTCCAGCCCCAGGATCGAAAATCCCGGCAGGCCGGCGATTCCCGTGCGGCGGTTCAGGCCCGGCAGCGGGTTCTGGATGGCGGGCTGGGCGATGGGTTGCGGAAGGTCCTGCTGGAAGCGGTGAGTGCCTGGATGGAAATCCGTGCCAGCGATCCCGGGGGCGGTTCCCCGGAACTGCCCTTGGCGCTGGATGTGGGGTGCGGGACCGGTTTTTTCCTGGCGGCCCTCCATAATGAATTGGGGCTTCCCGGCTGGGGGGTCGATCTTTCGGCGGCCGCCATCGACGTTGCTGCGAAGCGCTATCCGGGCTGCCGCTGGCTGGTGGCGAATGCCGACCGAAAGCTCCCCTTCTCCGACGGAAGTTTCGACTTGGTGCTGACCATTACCTCCCGCAAGAACCCGTCGGAGTTCCGGCGCCTGCTGCGGCCTGACGGACGACTGATAGCGGTCGTCGCCGGGGGGGACGACTTGGCGGAACTGCGGGAAAAGATCCTTGGGCAGGACCTTGACAAGGACCGTGCTGCGAGCACCGAGGCTCTTTTCGGGGGGCTGTTTTGCCTGGAGCGGGAATTTGTGGCCCGCGACCGGCTCTATCTGGAGCGGCCGTCCCTCGTCGATCTGCTGACCAGCAGCTACCGGGGGGCGCGGTTCCGGGCTCAGGAGAAGCTATCCCGGATCGATGGCCTGGTGGTCACCCTCAGCTATCGGCTGCTCTGCTTCCGGCCCGCATCAATCCTCACAGTTGCTTCAACCCCCATTTGATTTTCAGATCCCTATTGGGCAACAGCCACAGGCGACGGTGCAATTCCTTTAGCAGGGCGGGATCGTAGAGGAACTGTTTTCTGTCGCGGGCGGCCAGCCGTTCAGGGCCGTCGGCGAGGGCCTTTTCCAGCAGCGGGCCGCCCGATTCCCACCGCCGACTGTTCCAGGAAAGGGTTTGGCGGTCCAGCAACTCCAAGTGAAGGGCATGGACGGCGGGGTGAAGGACGGCCTTGATGAATCCCTCCCCTTTGTGAAGCTCAAAGGGGGAAGGGGATTGGGTAAATAATTTTTCCAGAACGGCCGTGTCCCGCAGCTCCTGGGGGGGATCGATCTCCTCCGGGGTCAAAAACAGCCCCAGTCGGCGGCAGAGACACCCCAGACTGGCGCGGCTGGTCCATACCGAGAGCGGAATGGATAAGAGCAGGGAGCCGACGATGGGGGAGATCCAGAGCAGGAATGCGGGATTCAGAAAATAGAGGACGCCTCCCCAGAGCAGGGCGAACAGGGTCGCGGCGCCGTGGAAACGGAACGCTTCCCACCAGGAGGTGCCGAGGTCGTCGCGCTGTTGCTTTCCCCAGCCGGATTGACGTCCCAGCAGGGTGAAAAAGACAAATTTGGTGTGGAACATCATCCGGATCGGGGCCAGCAGGGTGGAAATCAGTACCTCAAAAAAAATGCTGAGGAAGAGCGGGAAGAGCCCCCCAAACTCCCGGGCGTTTCCTTTGAAGAGGATGAGAAAGGCACTGAAAATTTTGGGAAGGAAGAGCAGAGTCGCCGTGGCGGCCAGCAGCAGCAGCGGAAGATAGGGGTCCCAAACCGGCCACTGGGGGAAGAGAGAACGAGTCGGGGGGAAATAACTCGGTTTGGAAACCGCGATCAGAATGGCTTCCAGAGTGGATAGCAGCAGGAGCAGAAACCAGAGGAAGGCGGATATATAGCTCATGGCGCCGTTGAGGAATAAAAAGCGGTGGGTCGGGAACAGACCCCGGGTGAAAAGGAGCCGCAGATGCTGGAGATTTCCGGTACACCAGCGGCGATCCCGTTTCAGCTCGGCGAGCAGGGTAGGAGGCGGTTCCTCGTAGCTGCCGGGCAGTTCGAAAGCGAGCCAGACCCCCCAGCCGGCCCTCCTCATCAGCGCCGATTCGACGAAGTCATGGCTCAGGATGTCTCCTCCCAGAGGGGCTTTGCCGGGAAGGCGCATGAGCCCGCAATGGCGCATGAAAGGGCGGATGCGGATAATGGCGTTGTGCCCCCAGAACTGGGCGTCTCCCAACTGCAGGCTGTGGAGACCGGCCGCGAACATGGGGCCGTAGGCGCGGTTGCAGAACTGCTGGAGCCGCGCCAGGAGGGTTTCCCTTCCGGCCAGGTTCGGGGCGGTCTGGAGGATACCGATGCGGCGCTGCCCCTCCATGATTGCCACCATGCGGACCAAGGTCTCGCCCGACATGATGCTGTCGGCGTCCATGACCACCATGTAGGTGTAGCGGCGGCCGAAGCGGCGGCAGAAATCGGCGACGTTGCCGCTTTTGCGTTTCTGGTTGATGCGCCGGCGGCGGTAGAAGATCGGAATCGCCCTCCCGATTTGTTGTCTTAGGTGATGCCAGGCGATTTCCTCCTCCACCCAAGCATCGGGATCGGCGGTGTCGCTCAGGATGAAAAGGTCGAAGGCGCCCTGTTGGCCGGTGCGTTCCAGGGAACGGCAGGTGGCGGCAATGCCGGCGCAGACCCGATCCATGTTTTCGTTGCAGACCGGGAATAAGATCGCGGTTCGGACGCCGTTCCGGATCGGCGATGTTTTTTGGCCGTTTTGGGCCCTGGTGGCCAGAATCCGGTCATAGCGTTTCGCCAGGGTCAAAAACCCCAGCATGGCGGTCCAGAAACCGACGGAAATCCAGGCAAACAGGAGCGTGAAGACCAGCACCAGAACCAGTTCCAGCAAAGTTCCTCCCTTGTTGGGAAGCAGAGAGGCGAACAGGGGACCCGCCAGCAAGGAGGGGAGCAGGACGAAGAGGGCCAGGATCAGCCGCCGGAAAGAAGCAATCCGGGACCAGGGGCGGTTGTAAAAATGGTTGGCGGTGCGGGGATGGCGGCGGCGGCGGTGTTTGGGGGGGCTGAAAATCTGTGTTTCCCCGCCCAGGCGGCGCCACACGGATTGAAGGAGGCGCCCGGATGCGTTCAGCCACGGTCTCCGGTCCATCTCCTCGGGCTTCATGGCGCCCCTTGTTAGCGGGGGGACGGCAGCCGGGAAACCAAACGCCCCATTGATTCCCGCCTGTTCCCTCAGGCGCTGCATCGCCTCCACTTCCGGAGGGATTCCCGGTTGGGGTGGGTGTTCCTCCAGGTCTCCGATGATTTCGGCGGCGGTTTCCAGGCGCCGGACCTCCGAAAGCGGCAGGCCTCGGAGGTAAAGGAGCAAACGCCGTCCGGCCGGTTCAAGAGGATCGCGATGAAGTTCCATGGGGGAACGATTGTCGCCGGTCATAGGAATCGTCACGGCTTGAAGGCGTAGCTCCAGGTTTCACTGATGACATCGTAGCCATGCTTGAGAAAGGCCCGAAGTTCCAGGGGGGGGCGTTTGTCCGGCAGGATCTGGCCCAGTTTGGGGGAATCGGACAGCTTGACCTGGAAGACCAGCCGCCAGGTGCCGTTGACGGGGTTGCGGAACACCCGCTGTTCCAGAATCTGTCCTCCCTCGCCGGCCCAGACCACCGGCACCAGTTGGGTTTGTTCGGGCAGCTTGCGGAGTTCGGGTCCGTCGAAGTCGAGGACGAAGAGCTTTCCCTCTTTGATGGGGGCTTTGCCGATCCGGGTCGCTATGACGTGCGCCCCCGGCGGCCGGATTCGCTCGGCGTCGAGCCAGCGCAGCCGGTAGCCGATCCGGAAGGGAACCCCGGGCGCCGGCGCCGGGGAGGGGACCCAGAAGACCCCGATGTTGTCGTGGATTTCGTCCGGGGAGGGGATCAGGATCAGTTCCAGGCGACCCGCTCCCCAGGTTCCGGAGGGTTCCACCCAGACGCCGGGGTGGGTTTCATAACGGGTTTCCAGATCCTGATAGTGGTCGAAGTGGCGGTCCCGCTGCAAAAGGCCGAAACCCCGGATGTTGGGGGCTTCAAAGCTGTTGACCTGAAGGGTGGCCGGATTCTGCAGCGGCCGCCACAGCCATTCGCCGTGGGCAAAGAGAACCTGAAGCCCGTCCGAATCGTGAACTTCGGGGCGGAAGTCGTCGAATCTTCGAGCGCCGCTGTTTTCTCCGAAAAAAAACATGCTGGTCAGAGGAGCGATGCCGATTTTTTGGACCGCTGAGCGAAGAAACAGGGTGCTTTGGACCTCCATGGCGGTCTCTTCGCCAGGGGTGATGAGGTAGCTGTAAGCCCCCGTCAAGCGGGGGCTGTCCATCAGGGCATAGATGCGTAGCTGTTTCTGGCCGGTTTTGGGTTTTTCGATCCAGAATTCCCGGAACCAGGGGAACTCCTCTCCCTCCGGCGTTGCGGTATCCACAGCCAGCCCCCGCGCCGAGGTTCCGTAGCGGTGCTCTTTGCCGAGGCCGCGCAGGTAGCTGGCCCCCAGAAAAACGGCGATTTCATCGAAATATTTTGGGGTTTTAAGAGGGCCGTGGAGCCGGAAGCCGGCAAACCCGACGATCTGGGGGATCTGCGGGGCGAAGATGTTGTTCCCGTAGTCGAACATCTCCTTGGTGCCCTGAAGCGTCGTCACGTTGTCGGGATCGATGATGTGAATCCGCACCGTCCGATCGTAGTAGAAGCCGGGGTGAAAGAACTGGAGCTGCCAGAGGAGCCCTTCCCCTTTCCAGAGCGCCTTTTCAGGCCGGAAACGGATATTCTGCCAGGCCTCGTAATCGATCCCCGGCAGGAATTGGGGCAGTGGCTCCGGGGGCTGATAGGGTTTGACGGCCAGATTGCGGGCGATCTCGACGAGTTTTTCGAGGGTGAAGGGAGGCGCTTTGATGGTCGCCTTTTTTTTGGCGAGCGGCGCCTTTTTCGTGGATGTTTGAATCTTTTTGTCCGCGGCGCCAAGGGCCGGGGGGAGCATCATCCCCAGAGAAAAAGCCGCCAGGAGAAAGATTGCGGCCGCCCTGAAAGTGCTCAGAGGCCTATGGGAAAAAGAGATGGGCTGCATGCCGGTACCATTGGGAGGTAACGATCCCCGGAAGATTATTAATGGACATGAAGGAATCCGCAGGGGCAAACAACGGATGGGACGAAACCCGTTCGTCCCATCCGATTCAGCAACCTATGTCAAGAGTTCTTCTATCGATGCGAATAATTATACAACCAAATTCTATTGGAATGACAAGAACCTCTTTTTCCGGAGCGGGTTGTACGAATTCCCGCTTCCGGCGGAGTAAACCATGCTTTGGCGTTGCTTCCAGCCGCCGGTTAAGGAGCCCTTGCTAGCTTGCGATGCCGTGAAACTCCTGGAGACTCCGAACCCCTTCGACTCCCTGGCGGCGGGCCGCAATCCCCTTGGCGGCGGCGATGGCCGCGGCGGTGGTGGTGATGTAGGGGACCTTGTATTTGATGGCCGCCTTGCGGATGTAGGAGTCGTCGTGGGCGCCCATTTTCCCGGTCGGGGTGTTGACCACCAACTGGATTTCACCGTTTTTGATGGCGTCGCTGATATGGGGACGGCCTTCGTGCATTTTCAAAATGGATTCGGCCGCCACTCCGTGTTCGGCGAGGAAAGCCTGGGTGCCGGCCGTGGCCCGGATGGAAAATCCGAGTTCTGAGAAACGCCGGGCTGCCTCCAGGGCTCCCGCCCGGTCGTGGTCGGCCACGGTGATCAGCACCGTTCCGCTCAAGGGGAGGGGGGAGTTGGCGGCCACCTGGGCCTTGAAGTAGGCCAGCCCGTAATTTCCAGCCATGCCGAGGACCTCGCCGGTGGAACGCATCTCGGGGCCGAGTACCGGATCGACCTCGGGGAACATATAGAAGGGGAAGACCGCCTCCTTGACACCGAAGTGGGCAAAGGGACGCCGCTCCAGGCCGAGTTCCCTGATTTTGGCGCCGAGCACCACCTGGGTGGCGATGCGGGCCATCGGGATGGCGCACACCTTGCTGACCAGGGGAACGGTGCGGCTGGCGCGCGGGTTGGCCTCCAGGATGTAGACGATGTCGTTGGCGATGGCGTACTGGATGTTGATAAGACCCACGACGCCCAATTCGATGGCGATCTTGCGGGTGTATTCCTCGATGGTTTCGATGTGGCGGTGGGGGATGGTGACGGGCGGCAGCACACAGGCGGAGTCGCCGGAGTGAACCCCGGCCAGTTCGATGTGTTCCATGATGGCCGGCACGAAAGCATCCTCTCCGTCGGCGATGGCGTCGGCCTCCACCTCGATGGCGTTTTCCAGAAAGCGGTCGATGAGGATCGGGCGTTCCGGGGAGATCTCCACCGCTTTGTTCAGGTACTCCTTGAGCATCGTTTCGTCATGGACCACCTCCATGGCCCGGCCGCCCAGCACGTAGGAGGGGCGGACGATGAGCGGATAGCCGATGCGCCCAGCGATCTCCAGGGCTTTCTCCTCGGTGGCCGCCATGCCTGATTCGGGCTGCGGGATGCCGAGTTTTTTCATGATGCCGCTGAAGCGTTCCCGGTCCTCGGCCAGGTCGATGGTTTCCGGACTGGTGCCGAGGATCCGGACCCCGGCCTGCTCCAGCTGGCGGGCGATGTTGAGGGGGGTCTGGCCGCCGAACTGGACCACCACCCCTTCGGGTTTTTCCTTCCGGTAAATGGAAAGGACGTCCTCGACGGTGAGCGGCTCGAAATAGAGTTTATCCGAGGTGTCGTAGTCGGTGGAAACGGTTTCCGGATTGCAGTTGACCATGATCGATTCGAAACCGGCGTCGCGGAGGGCGAAGGCAGTGTGGACGCAGCAGTAGTCGAACTCGATCCCCTGGCCGATGCGGTTGGGGCCTCCTCCCAGCACCATCACCTTGCGCCGGGCCGAGACCGGCACCGTGTCGGAAGCGTTGTAGGTGGAAAAATAGTAGGCGGCGTTTTCGACCCCGCTCACCGGCACCGCATCCCAGGCCTCGGTGGTCCCCAGCGCTTCGCGGCGATCCCGTACCGCGTTTTCCGGGACAGCCAGGATCTGGGCCAGATAGCGGTCGGCGAAGCCCTCCTTTTTGGCCTCGGCCAGCAGCTCGTCCGGGGGCAGTTGGCCCTTGAAAACGATTATCCTTTCCTCCAGTTCCACCAGTTCCTTCATCTGTTGCAGGAACCATTTCTTGATGTGGGTGCGTTCGTGCAGGAGGTCGATGTCGGCCCCTTTCCGCAACGCTTCGTAGAGAATGAACTGACGTTCGCTGGACGGTTCGACCAGCATTTCCAGCAGTTGCGAAAGGGATTTTTTGTGGAAATTTTTGGCGAAGCCGAGTCCGTAGCGGCCGTTTTCGAGGGAGCGGATCGCCTTCTGAAAGGCCTCCTTGTAGTTTTTGCCGATACTCATGACCTCGCCAACGGCCCTCATCTGGGTTCCGAGGGTGTCTTTGGCGCCCTTGAACTTTTCGAAGGCCCAGCGGGCGAACTTGACCACCACGTAGTCGCCGCCGGGGGTGTATTTTTCAAGGGTTCCGTCCCGCCAGTAGGGGATCTCGTCAAGGGTGAGGCCGGCGGCCAGCATTGAGGAGACCAGGGCGATGGGGAAACCGGTGGCCTTGGAGGCCAGCGCCGAGGAGCGCGAGGTGCGGGGATTGATTTCGATCACCACCACGCGGCCGGTTTTGGGGTCGTGGGCAAACTGGACGTTGGTGCCGCCGATCACCTCGATGGCGTCGACGATCCGGTAGGAATAGTCCTGAAGGCGGGCCTGCAGTTCGGGGCTGATGGTCAGCATCGGCGCCGTGCAGTAGGAATCTCCGGTATGGATCCCCATGGCGTCGACGTTCTCGATGAAGCAGACGGTGATTTTCTGGTTCTTGGCGTCGCGCACCACCTCCAGTTCCAGTTCCTCCCAGCCCAGGACCGACTCTTCGATAAGGACCTGGCTGACCGGACTGGCGGCCAGGCCGCGGCTGACGATGTTTTCGTACTCCTCCAGGTTGTAGGCGAACCCTCCGCCGGTGCCGCCCATGGTGTAGGCGGGGCGGATGACGACGGGAAGGCTGATCCGGGTCAGGATCTCCAGCGCTTGCTCCAGACCGGTTGCGATCTCGCTGCGCGGGGTTTCGATGCCGAGGCGGGTCATGGTTTCCTTGAAGGTTTCCCGGTCCTCGCCCCGTTTGATGGCCTCCAGGTTGACCCCGATCACCTGGACCCCGTAACGGTCGAGAATCCCTTTTCTGGCCAGTTCGCTGGAGAGATTGAGGCCGGTCTGTCCCCCCAGGTTGGGGAGCAGGGCGTCGGGGCGTTCCTTGCTGATGATCTCCGTCAGGGACTCCACGTTGAGGGGCTCGATGTAGGTGGCGTCGGCCATCCCGGGGTCGGTCATGATGGTGGCGGGATTGGAGTTGACCAGAATGATCCGGTAGCCGAGTTTGCGAAGCGCCTTGCAGGCCTGGGTTCCGGAATAGTCGAATTCACAGGCTTGGCCGATGATGATGGGGCCGGAACCGATGATGAGGATCGTTTTTATGTCGTCGCGACGGGGCATTGCATTCTCCTGAAGGAAACGGGTTTGATTTTAAGGAAAAAATCCCCAAACCTTAGCCCATTAAGAGGGATGTTGGCAAGGCTATTGATTGCCCCAAATCCCCACAAACGGCACTGAAGCCAAAAACTCACGGCAGCGAAATCGTGAAAACATTGCTACCCCTTGCGTTGGGATTGACCACCTGCAAGGTGATCGGTCGCGGCGTCCGGCTGTAGGGATAGCGTTCGTAGATCAGGGTGCGGCAGTCCTGGTAGCGGAACCGGCCGGTGTGGGCGGGGAGGGGGCCGGAACGGGGCACCGTTTTTCCGTCTACCACGAGGCTGGTCTGAAAATGGAAGTTGTTTCCGTGGATGATGACGTCGTAGGAATTGACCCGGTCCTCCCCGGGGACGGCGCTTAGAATCTCCGGCCGGTCATCGATATAAAAGGCGCGGGGCTGGGATTTAAGCTCCCTCGGGGTGACGACCTGGAGCTGGTGGCTGCCTCCCGAAAGACGCGGGAGAAAAAGGATCAGCCGCGAGGAACTTTCGCGGCGGCCGGGAGCAGGTTGGCCGTCGAGGAAGAGGTTGGCGCCGGGAGGAAAGTTTTCCCCGTCCACCACGATCTGGGCCGAATCGGAGCCGGAACATTCGTCCAACACCGGCGGATCGAGGCTGAAGATGATGGGCGGCCGCTCCGCCACCCGCAGGATGAAGGTGCGATCGGCGCGGACCTGGTCCTGAACCACCGCCAGGACATAATCCCCTTGGGGGAGGGGGGGGACCGTGAATGTGAGTTCGCGCTCGCCGATCCGGGAAGGAAGCACCGTCTCGGTTCCGAGGCGGACCGTAGCACCGGCAAGGAAGGGACCGCCCGTCAGGAGTACATTCTCTCCCGGTTGGGCGTCGGTTGGGGAGAGGGAGAGGATTTCAAGGGCGGCGGCAGGTTCTGGCCAGGAAAAAATCAGCAGTACGACGGCCATGACCAGGCTTTTCCAAATACAGTGCATTTGAAACGGCAGACTTGCCTCATTCATGGCGGGTTCCTTTCGATTCAACAGGTGGCCGAATCACCGTGCCTTCACCCCTTAGGGGCGTGCTCAAAGATTATCGCGCCTGGCCCTCGAAAGCCAATGCCGGTTTTCCAGCAGCCTGCCAGGGATAGGGAGTTTTCGCCCCGGATAACCGGTTATTTTTCAAGGGTCAGAAAAAGCCACAGTCCGAGCAGGAAAAAGATCAGGTTGGCGGACCAGGCGGCCACCGGGGGAGGGAGCAGACCCGAATAGCCGAAGGCGGTCAGCGCCGCCTGCAGGAAAAAATAACCCATGCCGATTCCGATGCCCACCGCCATTCCCATCGCCACCCCGGCGCGGCGGCTGCCTCGGAGGGCAAAGGGGATTCCCAGAAAGGCCATAATAAAAGAGGAAAAAGGGGCTGCCAGGCGGGAATGCATGTCAACCCGGTAACTGGCGGCGTTGAAACCTTCCTCCCGCAGTTTGGCCGCCAGATGGCGGAGCTGCTCGAAATTCAGCTCCTCCCGTTTGGCTTCGGCGTTGCGGAATTCGTTGGGGTCTTTGTGGAAATTCAAGGGATGGTTGCGGAGAGTGGTGTCTCGGGTCACGGTGCCGGTGCCCGGATCGAAGCGCCGGACAACCGCCGCTTCGGCGATCCAGCGGCCTGTTTCATAAACAGCCCGGCTGGCCTCTTCGGTCTCAAAAATCTGAAAACGGTCGTCGAGGCTGTAGATGACAATCCCCTGGAGAATTTTTCTCTGGGGCTCCAGTGCCCGGATGTGGACAATGCGGTTTTCCTCCCGCAGCCAGATGCCTCCCTCCCGGAGAAAGGTGACCGGGTTTTTTTTGACCTGATGGTAGAAAATGTGATTCATCTTTTCGTTGGTGGCCGGGAGCAGGTATTCGTTGACGGAAAAATTGGCGATGACGATGCCGAATGCCAGGGCGAAGAGCGGGCGCAGAATTCTTCCCAGGCCGATCCCCCCTGAAAACATGGCTGTCAGTTCCCCGTTGCGGGAGAGCCCGGCGACGGTTAGAAAGGTACCCAGCAGGACCGCAAGTGGGGTCACCTGAGAGACGACCATCGGCACCTTGTTCAGGAAAAAACTGACATAAAGCGGCCAGGCCGCGTGATGTTCGATAAAGTCGTCGACCTTTTCTACGAAGTCCACCAGCAGATAGATGCCGGAAAAGGTTCCCAGCGCCAGGCAAAAAAAGCGTCCGAAGAGGAGGATGATGTAGCGGTCGAGAATCCTCACGAGGCGCCCCCGCTCCGATTGCTTACGCGCCGCAGGAGCAGGCCGATGGCATCATGGACAGGCTGGGGGAAAAGGGGTTTTTCCTTGGCGGCGCGGTGGAAGAGAAAAATTCCCGCTGTCAGAAACAGCAGGTTGGGGGTCCAGATAAGAAATAAAGGGGTAGTTTTTTCCTCCAGGCAGAGGGTCTCGAAAAAAGACGAAAACAGGTAGTAGGAGAGAAAAATGACCAGGGAGAATGAAAATCCTCCCATCCGGCCGGAACGCGGAGAGTGGATGCCGAGTGGCACTCCAAGCAGGACAAAGAGGAAGGGGGCGCAGGGGAGGGCGAAACGCTTGTGCAGTTCGATCTTCATGCGGCGGTTGAGCTTGGGCCGCGACAGGATTTCGGTCAGGGTCATCTCTTTGGGATTGCGGCGGCGGTCCCTGACCTCTTTTTTGTCCTCGAAGTTGAGAGTCAGATTGTAATGGACAAAATTCAGCAGCCTGTAAGGGGAGTTTTGGTCCTGCTCTTTCTGGTTGTGGAGGGCGCCGTTGTGCAACAGGAGGGAAAAGGTCATGGCGCCGGGGTCGGAGAAAAGACGCCCCGTCTGAGCGGAAATCACCGATTTAACCGACGGATCGCGGTTGTCGTACAGAAAAACCCCTTTCATCTCTCCCGAGTTGTCCACCTCCTGGGCGTAGAGTACGACCCCATCGAGGTCATGAAAAAAAACCATGGGCTCCAGTCCCTTGCCGAGCCGGTTTTGCAGGATCCGAAATACCTGGTCCTTGAAATTTTTGCGGCTTGAGGGTTTGGCGTGCAAGGCGATCATGCCTAAGGCCAGGGAGGTCGCGAGGGCAACCGCCACCACAGGCAGAGTCAGTTGCGCGAGGCTGATGCCGGCCGATTTCATGGCGATTATTTCGTGGTCGGCGGAAAGGCGCGAAAACCCGACCAGGATCCCGATCAGGAAGGCCATGCCGAGGGCGATGTCGAGGAAGGAAGGGAGCAGGTGAAGAAAGAGCGTCGCAATCTCCCGTAGCGGCACTCCCTTGTTGATGACCAGATCGGTCAGTTTCAGGAGGTTTCCCATCAGTAAAACGAAGGTCAGAACGGCTAGCCCGATCCCCATCGGAGCGACAATTTCGCGGCAAATGTATTTTTGAATGCGCCAGGCCGACATGATGGCGCATTTTAGTACAGATTTCGACGGCCTGTAAACGGTTACGGGGCGTTTTTCCCGATTTGGGGGGGCGTTTTGCCATGTTCCCAAACCTTTTTTGCTTTACTTTGGCACCCCTGCCCGGAAGCTTCTTAACTATAGGGAATAGCTGAGAAAAAAATATGGCCCGCTATTGACAGCGGGAATTTCCCTGTATATGCTGAAGAGCAGTTCCCGCCGCGGTGGTTTTTCTGGTTTTCCCGGAGTGGGGGCCGGGAAGGATCCTGCCGGCCCGTTTCGGCCGCCGGCCAGAGTTGTCTATCCTATTCATCAGGAGGGTTCATGAACAAGTCGGAACTGGTTGAAGCTTTGTGCGTTGCCAAAGGGTTGACCTATAAAAAATCCGAAGGGATCGTCAACCTCATCTTCGACTCCATGGCGGAAACTCTGGTTAAGGGAGAGCGAATCGAAATTCGTGGGTTCGGAAGTTTTGTCGTCAAGGATTACAAAGCCTACACCGGGCGCAACCCCAAAACCGGAGAGGTCATTAAGGTCAAGCCCAAGAAGCTTCCCTTTTTCAAGGTCGGCAAGGAACTTCGTGACATGGTCAACCAGAAGTAACACCTCTTCCGGCCGATCCATCCCGCCTCGGTGTTTTCTATCCCGTGCCGGAAACCTCCGTCTGCCGTCCCCGGTTGCGGGGCCATTTTCTTCCAATTCCCCCTGGCATGCCAGGATTCATTCGGGAGGGGTCTTGGGTCTCGTTTATTTCTCGTTGCCGCGCCTGTCGGAAAGTCCGCCTGATGACCGAGTTGTTTGATCACATCAAGGGGTGTCCCCTGTTCAGGGGGCTCACCAACAAGGAGAAAGACCTGCTCGCCATCAGCTTCTCCCTGAAAAAGGTTCCGGAAGGGAAGGTGGTCTACCTGGAGAATATGCCGGGCGAATCCCTCTATATCATCCGCAGCGGTTCCGTCAAGGTTTCACGGGCGCTGGGCGACGGCAAGGAAAAAACCCTGGCGCTGCTCGGCCCCGAAGATATGTTTGGTGAACTGGCCCTTCTGGATGGAGGAACCCGCGCCGTCACGATCTGCGTCCTCGAAGACGCGGAACTGCTGAGCCTGGCCAAACAGGATTTTGAGCGGTTTTGCGACCGCCATCCCAAGACGGCGGTCAAGCTCCTTAAAAACATCCTTCTCGCCTTCGCCCAGAAAAGCCGTGAAACCCGTTTGGAAGACAACCTTTTTCTCCGGTGGTGTTTTGGAGAGGACGGCAGTGACGGGGGGAAACTTTCCTGAAAAACACATAATCTTTCTCTTGCTGCGAACACTTCGGCAGCCGCCCCTCGGGGGCTCGATTAAGCGGCGTCGACTTGGCCGATCCTTTTTCTTCTTTCCCGCGGTTCTTTTTAAGCCGATTTTTTTAGTGTGTTTTCAGCTTGTTTGGGATCAGCTTCCGGTTCGGGCGCAGGTTGTCGGCGGTTTGGGGTCCTTTGCCGATTGAAAAACCCTTTTTCATCGGTTATAGTCCTGGCGTTTTCCGTTGAGAACAACTTCCCTAGAGGAAGTTACCCGGTCCGTCATTTTCAAAGGCAGCGATGACCGCTCTATTCAATCAGCATGTCTTCTTCGGCGTCATCGGCGGCCTCGGCCTTTTCATCTTCGGCATGAAAATAATGTCCGAAGGGTTGCAGAAGGTGGCCGGCGACCGGATCCGGATGATCCTCGCCGCCCTGACCAGCAACCGTCTTGTCGGCACCCTGGTGGGGCTGGCGGTCACGGCCCTGATTCAGTCCTCCAGCGCCACCACCGTCATGGTGGTCGGTTTTGTCAATGCCGGCCTGATGTCCCTGGTGCAGTCCATCGGGGTCATTCTCGGGGCCAACATTGGCACCACCGTCACCGCCCAGCTAATCGCTTTCAACATCACCAAGTATGCCCTGCCCGCCATCGCCCTCGGAGTTGGTCTCAAACTCTTCTCCCGCCAAAAAAGGTGGACCTATGTCGGCGAAGTGATTCTGGGTTTCGGAATCCTGTTTTTCGGCCTCGCGGTGATGAAGGATTCGCTGGGGCCGATCAAGGACAGCGAGGCTTTCAAGTCGCTGTTTTTGTTCATCGGCGACAGCCATTTACTGGGGGTTCTGATCGGCGCCCTCATCACCCTGGTTCTGCAGAGCAGCAGTGCTACCATCGGCGTCACCATGGCCCTGGCCGCCAACGGGCTGCTCTCCTTCGAGGGGAGCGTCGCCCTGATCATGGGGGAAAACATCGGCACCACCATTACCGCCAATCTGGCCGCCATCGGCACCAACCTGGCCGCCAAAAGGACCGCCCTTTGCCATTTTCTGTTCAATTTTTTGGGCGTCTGCTACATGCTGCTGCTGTTCCCCTTCTTCATCCATTTCGTCAACTCGATCACCCCCGGCGACGCCGATTTCATCATTCAGACCCAGCAACAGGCCGCTTCCCTGGGGATGCATATCGGCGACAAACC
>JAFGOW010000127.1 GCA_016926265.1 Deltaproteobacteria bacterium
AGCGGCGGCACCGGGCTCGGGCTCAACATCGCCTACAACGGGGCGCGCAACGTGCTGGGGGGGACCCTCCAATTCGAGAGCGGCGAGGGGCAGGGGACGGTGTTCATCCTCGACATCCCGCTGGTCGCCCCCTCGCTGCGGGGGGAGGAGAAAGGCTAGCCGGGGTGGAGTTCGCTCCGCCAACAAGAAGGGAGGACCCAAGCAAGCATGGGCTTTCTTCACCCGGCGATGAAAACGCCGGGGGGAGTGAACAGCGGGGAGGGACCTGGTCCGGCCTCCTGACCGTGGGGAAAAACGGATTTTCCCCCGCTCCTGTTCAACCCCTGAAACCTTTCTTCGCACGCCACGCCGCGTCGGCGCGAACAAAGGAGGGGACCCCAATCCGAACCCAACTATTCATCACCGTCCAGAATGACAGGCTGTCATTCCTGTTTTGTCATTCCCGAGCGATCCTGTCGGGGATCCGGCTTTGCCATTCCCCTTTATCCTGAATTTTTCCACTTCATCCCCTCCATCCCCGTGGATCAGATATCAGAGTTTTTTCCCTTTTTGGAGTGAACCGTGGCGGCCCAGCAGAAAAGGCGCGTTACGCCCTTTGCCGTCGCGCCTTCGGGTCGTCGGGTGAGACAAGCCGCTCGGATCTTGACCCCCTTCTATTCCAACCTCGGATCAGCCGCCAGGTTTTTTCGCCACATAGACGCCATAGCCGTAGAAGGCGCTGTATTGCTCAAAAAAGGCGATCTCCCGCCGTTCCGCCTCGACCAGGGCCCGGGCCCGGTCGCTGTGGCCCTGGCGTTCCAGGAATTCGTCGAAACGGCGTTGCAGGGGGCGATAGTAATTCTCCAGCCAGCAGGACTCCGGCAGCACAAAGTAGGCCTCGGGGCTGTAGCCGTGGCGCTCCAGGATGCCGATCTTGGCCGAGGCGGTATCGATCTCCGGATATTCCCGCTCCCAATGGGCCTGGAGCTCGTGCGGCCGGCTGGCGCTGAGCCAGGTGATCTCCGAGACGACGAGCTTTCCCCCCGGCTTGAGGAATCTCTTCCAGTCGGAGATGCCGGCCTCGAAGCCGATGTTGTAGACCGCCCCTTCGGACCAGATCAGGTCGAATTCCGCCCCCGCCAAAGGGAGGGCATCCATGGAGCAGGCCAGGGTCGTGACCCTGTCCGCCACTCCCTGGAACCGGGCCCGATCCTGGAGCTCGTCAAGGAACTCAGGCAGGAAATCGACGGCGGTAATTTGCGCATCCAGCTCCCGGGCGAGCACCAGGGTCGAGGCCCCGGTGCCGCAGCCGATATCCGCGACCTTCAACGGCCTCGACCGGTCGAGCCCGGCCAGTTCCAGGGCCCGCCGGGTTTCGGCGGCCCCGCCCGGGCCCTGCCGTGGCCCGGACCGGTGGAGGTCGATGAGCAGCTGGAGATCTTCCATGGTTTTCCCTTTGTCACAGCGAGGGCCGACCCGGCCCCAAGGTTTCTCAAAAGGACTTTTCTTGCACACAAAGCCGCGACGACGCGAAGAAGGAAACCCGGCCCGAGGCGCCAAGCTTACCTGAAAAACCCTGCAAGTTCAGTGAGTTGAATCAAAGCATCTCGCTGCAACGCTACACACACCGGACCCGCCCGGCCACGTCCAGGAAAAACTCCCGTGACCAGAGGTCCAGGGATTCGGAGTTTTTGACAAAGGGGAGGACCTCTTTCCGTGCCTGTTCGACATCGAGGCTTCCAACGGCCTCGGCCATCAACCCCCGGAGTTGTTCCGGGCCGAGGCTTTTTGTTTTGCTCCAGTGGCCGCTCTGACGCATTCGTTGCTCCAGGTGAAGCAGATGCAATTCCGGATGGCGGGCGCAATACCAGACCAGGTCGTACCAGTCGCGGCCCTTGACCCGGTTTTTCCAGCGGCGGCAAAGAACGGCATGCATCTTACCGGCAAACAGGTCGGGAAGGCGATAGGAGCGGACGCTGAAAGGGATCGGCAACAGGATAAAGCGGTTTTCCGTCTCGAAATCGGGTGGAGGATCGGTGTCGACCTCTATTTTTATCCGGATGATCTGCCCCCCCGGAATCTGCCGAAGGATAGGCTCTCCCGCCTGGATGACCAGCATTACATTGGCGGTATCGGCTTTCAGAAATGCCGACTGTACCGGGGTCTCGATGGCCTTGTCCTTCACCTCCAGGCGCACCTTGAAACCGAAAGCCGCCAGTTCCCGTTCCAGCGCCTCGCTGTAACGATCCAACCTGAAATCCGACATCGGCCTGAGCAGGGAAAAATCGAGATCCTCGGAAAAGCGGTCGAGCCCATGCAAAATCCTCAGGGCGGTGCCGCCGTAAAAAGCGGCCTTTTCAAAAAATTTGGCCCGCCACAGGCCGAGCAGAGCAAGTTCCTGGAGAATCTCGCGCAAGGCCCGGGTGGTATCTTCCACCCTTCGGCATTCATATCTGGCCAGCATCTGGGCGAGGGCTTCGATCATGAGGCTATCCTTGGTTCCGGCCCAGGCGGCGCACTAGTCCGGCCAGCAAGGCGACCCGCTGGGAGCGGTAATGGCGGGCAAGATCGTCGAGCAAACCGGCATCCAGGCCCTTCAGCAGCGTCTCTTCGATCCGCAGATTCGTCACCAGGTAGGCCAGACACTCTTTCTGGGTTCTCAATCCCAGCCCGCGTTGTTCCCGAAGTTTGTCCGCCAGGGCTTTTTCCGGAACCGCCATCAGAAACGCCCGGCCGTCCTCGAGGTCGACCCGGCCGAGGCCGACCGCGAAACCGGACTCCGGAACCTGGGTGTACAGAAACAGCCCGACCGGGGTGTTGAAACGTCTCGGCCGCTTGGACGTCACGGACGTGATGGCTTCCGGGCGCTCCGGGATCAGTCCGTGATAATGAAGGGCGAAGTCGAGGGAAACACAGGAAGGCCCGTACATCAGATTGGCCAGAATCTCCCGGGAGTAGGGCTTGCGGCGCCGTTTCTCCCCGAAGATATACAACCCCTTTTTGATCCGGATGATCTCCCCTTTGGCCAAGAGGTCGGTTACTTTGTCTCGTGGCCTGGCATAATCAC
>JAFGOW010000128.1 GCA_016926265.1 Deltaproteobacteria bacterium
AACTGGACCAGACCTCCGGACAGCTCCGCGGTGGTGAAGGAGGTGATGGCCGTGCCGGGGTTGGTTGAAAGCTGGAAGAAGCCGCCGTTTTCAGCGCTCAGGGTATAGGTGAAGTCGGTATCGTCCGGATCGGTGATGCCGAAGTTGGCGTTACTGAGGGTGACGGTTTCGCCTTCGCTCACGGTCAGGGCGGCGCTGTCGAGGACCGGGGCATCGTTGACCGGATTGACCGTCAAACTGGCGGTATTGGCTGTGGTGGCCGTGCCGTCGGAAACGTCAAAACCAAAGCTGACCGCGCCGTTCCAGTTGGGGGTTGGGGTAAAGGTCCAGGTGCCGTCGCCGTGGTCCGTTATGGTGCCGCTGCCGGTGTTCAAAGCCAGGTTTACAGCGGTGAGGGGGTCACCATCCGGATCGGAGCTGCCGGTCAGCAGTTGAGCCTGGGTAATGGTAATGGGATTGTCCTCATTGATGCTGCCCAGATCGACGGCGGCGACGGTTGGGGCGTCGTTGGCCGTGGTGTAGGAGATTATCAAGTTGTCAAAATCGATGGAGGCTGAATCTCCCAGGGGATCGAAATCGGAATCATCCCCCTGCTGGATGCCGATCAGGCGAACCCAGATTGTTCCCCCACAATAGGAGGAGATGTCCTCTTCAATGGAGAGCGGGGCCTGCTGATCCCCTGCATCGAGGCTTGAGTTGAGGTAGAAGGTGTTGAGAGTGACCCAGGAGCCATCCAGGCCGGTGTTGCTGACGAGAAGACGGACTCCGTAATCATGTTGCTCGCCACCGGTAAAGGTGACATCCAGCGATAATGTAGCTGATTCGGCTGTCGGAAGAGTAGCCTGGCGCTGGGCGCCATAATTGACGATATCATCCACGTCATCGTCGCCGCCGATGCTCAGTTGGCCGCCGGTAAAAAGGACCGCATCGTAGCCACCTGTTCCGTTCAGTATCTGCCAGGCATCGCTCCACGCCACGGTGCCGTCGTGGTTGTTGTATGGGCTGCCTGAATATTCGAAATAATCGCTGATGGTGTGAGTCCCCAGCAGATGCTCCCAGCTTTCCTGGGCGGCGGCGGCGATAGGGCTGGCCGTTTCGATGGCGCCGGCGGCGTATTCCAGATCCCAGTCGCCGCCGAGGCTTTGGTGGCCGGTCGGGTCGTCGGAGGCGGCGACATCGACCCCGGCCAGGGCCGCGATGCTGTTGACCAGGCTCTGCCCGGCGCCGCCTTTGGCGAGATCGCAGCCGTAGAAGAGGAAATCCCCGCTCTCGGTCAGGGCCCGGCCCCATGCGGCAAGGGCTTCGCTGTTCTGCCGCAGGGCGGCGCCGTTGAGGGTGGTGTTCCCCAGCTCGATCTCGCCTTCGGAGCCGTGGAGGATGAAATGGACCGCGGCCAGATCCGAGCGCGCGGCGAGAATCTCGCTGATCTGCTCGATGCCGTCCCGCTCGGAATCGAGCAGGACGATTTCGAGGAGGCGATCGCCGTCGCCCCCCTGGAGGCCGGAAATCAGCTGTTCGTAATCGGGCACGTTGTCGTTGACGATCACCAATTCCAGACGGGATTCGGAAAGGGTCTCAGCGGCCGTTTCGGCGGCTTCTTCCGATCTTGGCTGCTCCCCTTCGTCCGCGGCGGCGGTTGCGACTTCATCAGCTGCGGCCAAGTCCAGGGCGGGGACGGCATCGGCCGAGAACAGCACCCGCGGCTCCAGTTCTTCGTAGCGAAAGACCGCGCCGGGGTCTACGGCGGGTCTGCCGGTTTTTTTTGACAGCGCGGTATTTTTTCCGAACACGATCTTTTCCTTTCGGGGCGCCGGCCGCGGCCGGCGCCCATGAGGAAGCAACCTGCTATTTGGCCGGCTCGGCGGCAACCGGGGCGGTCATCGTTTTCTCTTCGTCGGCGCCGCCCTCGATCTCGAACCGGACCAGGCATTTCAGGCCGCTCGGTATCCGCTGTTCGGGGTTGGGCAGTTCCAGCCGCACCCCGAAAGTGCTGCTGGGGGAATCGATTACCTTGTCGACGAGGGTGACGGTGGCGACCTGCTCGCCGTACTGGGGATACTCGGGGACGATGGTGGCGGTCATGCCGGGGCTGATCCTGCCGAAGATCCGCGCCGGCACGATGACCTCGACGTGCAGGGGGTCGATCCGCGCCACTCGCAGCAAGGGCTGGGTATTGACATATTCCCCCGGCGACACGTAGCGTTCCACGACCACCCCGGAGATCGGGCTTTTGACCGAGCGCCGGGCCAGCAGGGCCTCGGTCCTTTTCCGCTCCAGTTCGGCCAGCCGGCGCTCTTTCAATGCTTTTCCGAGGCGGTATCGGGTGCGGATGATTTCGGTCGCGGCCTGGTCCTTGTCGTGGGCCGATACCGCGGTCAGGGCCTTGATGCGCTTATGCACCCGCTGGGCGAATTCCAGTTGGGCCGTCTGAAGCTTGATTTCTTCGTCCAGGGTCGCCATCACGCAGGCTTTGTTGAACGCCGCCTGCTCCACCGAGGATTCCAGCTCCACCAGGGTCTGCCCCTGGGTGACCGGGCTGCTGCGATCGACCCCCACCGTCGCGACGATGCCCTCCGCCGGGGAGCCGAGCTCCACCACCTGGGATGGCTTGATCAGGCCGTCGAACTCCGCAACCCCGGCCCTTCCGGGGCTGGCCGGGGACAGCATAAGTATTAGAACTGCCAAGGTAAAAGCGGTTTTTCCGGGTGCCATGAACATGATCGCTCTGTCTCCTGATCCGGGCTGATCGGAAATGACCGGCGCCGGAGATGGTTTATTCGAGATGACCGCTGAATGCCAGCATCCGGCCGGTTTGCCGGTCGAATTGCAGCAGGGCGCGCCGCGCTTCGCGATGGCGGCGTTCCACCCCTTTCTGTATCTGCCTCATGACCAACAGGCACAGCCGCCCCTGCCACGGGCCGCCTCCGCCAGCAAGGCGGCGCAGCCATCGGATCAGGCGCGGAGGGCCGTGTCGCAGCATCAGTTCGTCCTCCAGCGACAAAATGAACTGGTGGCTTCCGGGATCGCCCTGGCGGGCGCAGCGGCCGGAGAGCTGCCGGTCGATGCGCCCGGCCTCGTTGAGGCAGGCGGCGACGATATGCAGGCCCCCCAGCTCCGCGACGCCGGCGGCCAGGGGAATATCGGTGCCGCGCCCTGCCATGTTGGTGGCCACCGTGACCTGGCCGCGATTGCCGGCGGCGGCAATGATTTCAGCCTCTTGGAGGTCCTGACGGGCGTTGAGCACCCGGTGGGGGATCCGCGCTGCCGTCAGCCGGCCGCTCAACAGTTCGGAATCGGCCACCGAGGCGGTGCCGATCAGCACCGGCCGCTCCTGGCGCCGGATCTCGTCAATGGCGGCGACCACCGCTACCCATTTTTCCTCGCTCCCCGGCCGGACCAGGGGGGGCAGCTCGCGGCGGCGGCTGGGGCGCCGCAGGGGAATCGGCTGGACCCGCAGCCCGTAAATCGACCAGAGTTCGGAACCGACCTCGCGGGCGGTGCCGGTCATGCCGCCGAGGCGCAGATAGCGGCGGAAAAAGCGCTGATAGGTCAGCCGCCCCAAGGGCTCGCGGGCCTGGGTCAGGGTGCAGGCCTCCTTCGCTTCGACCAGTTGATGCAGTCCGCGTCCCCAGGACCGGTCCGGCATTCTCCGCCCGGTATGCGGATCGAGGATCAGGATTTGCCCCTCCAGAACCAGGTAGTCCCGATCCCGGTGCAGCAGATGAAGGGCCTGGAGGGCCTGGCGCACCAGTTCCTCGCGGTGCCGGGGTTGGGACGGAAGTCCATCTCCGCCCGGCCTGAAAGCCGCGAGTTTGCGTTGTCCTTCCTGAGTGAGCCGCACCTCGCGCCCGGATCGGTCGAGGAGAAAATCGCGGCCTTCTTCCAGTCGCCGGGCCAGCTCCAGGGTCTGTTCGTAGACAGCCTTTTCCGCCCCGCATTCGGCCTCCCTGGTCAGGATCAGCGGGGTGCGGGCCTCGTCGATCAGAACGCTGTCGGCCTCGTCGACGACGGCGAAGCAGAGCCCGCGCAACAGCAGGCGGGAGAGGCGGTCGCCGCCGCCGGCCGATTCCAGCCGGAGCCGCAACGGGCCGCGGTTGTTGCCGAGCAGCAGCCGGTCGCGCAGGTAATCGAAGGCGACCTGTTTGTTGGTGGCGTAGGCGATATCGCAGGCGTATCCGGTCCGCTTCCGCTCCGGGTCCAGCTCCTGGGTGACGGCGCCGACACTCAGGCCGAGGGCGCGATAGAGCGGCCCCATGGTCCGGGCGTCCCGTTCCACGAGGTATTCGTTGGCGGTGATGACATGGGTCGGAATGCCGGCCAGCGCGGCGGTCGCCGCCGCCAGGGTCGCCGCCAGGGTTTTGCCTTCGCCGGTTTCCATTTCCGCCAGCTTCCCCTGCAGAATCGCCCAGCCTGCCATCAGTTGCGAATCGTAATGCCGAAGCCCCAGAGTCCGCTCCGCCAGTTCCCGGATCAGGGCGAAAGCCCGTATACAGAGGGGATCGCTCAGGCCGTTGCCGTGGAGTTCGCGGCGCAGGTCGGCCACCCGCTTTTCGAGCTCTTCGTCGCTGAGGGCAACCAGCGGCTCGCCTTCACTCTGGATCGCGGCGGCCACTTCGCGCAAACCGGCCTGGCCATGGAGGGGCAGCCGGGGCAGTTTTCCCTTCAAAGCGTCGAAGGAGCGACCCAGCAAGCTGCTTTCCAGGTCGTTCCGTTCCGGGTAGCGGCCGGCAATCGGCCCGGGCCGCATGGCGGCGGCCGCAGCCGCTGGCGAAGGACTAAACATAGAACTTCCTTAAAAACAGCTGTCTCAATGTGCGGTACCATTGCAGCGCCCAAGGCATGTGGCCATGCTCGAAACGGATATGGACGCGGCCGCCGATGTGGGGCTCCCGCACCTCCTCGGGCAGGCTGAGATCGAGCTGGAAGTGGCTTTCCAGGGCGCGCCGCTTTTCCGGATCGTTGGGATCGACGGGGATCGGCCCGCCGCCCGCCGTACCCAGAGCCGCCGATGGCAGATTCAGCTCCGCCGCCGGGATGATCCGTTCGATTTGCGCCTTCAGCGGCTTGCCGAGCGCCTCGGCCAGCCGCACCTCCACCCCCGTCACCCGTTGCCGTATCAGGCCGATATCGGCCTGGCTGACCACGGCCCGGATCGTCGGCCGATGCTCGGCGACCATGTAGCCGAGCAGTTCCCCCTGCCGTACGAAATGCCCCGGCAGGTTGCGCTCGTTGAGGAGCACGAATTGGCCCCGAACCGGGCTGCGCACCAGCAGTTTTTCCATCTGCTCCTCAAGCTGAAGCAGATCCGCCCGATTCCGCTCGATCTCCTCCAGCAGCATCTTGCGCCTGAGGCGTTCATGGAGCGGCTGGGCATGGTAGCCGGCGAAAAGTTCCTCCAGATGCGCCCGGCGGATGCCGATCTCCGCCTCCAGAAAAGGGTTGCTCCCCTTGAGCAGCGGCGTTCCCTGGTCGACCACCTTCCTGACCGGTTGCAGTACCTCCATGACTTCGCAGTCGGCTCCGGCCCGGATCACCGATTGCTCGGGCAGTTGCACCACCCCTTGGGCGGTGGTCCAGAAGGGCATCGGGAACACGAACAAAATCAGCATCAGGCCCGCCATGGCGCCGCCTCCGATGGCCATCAGCCTGGAACGCCGGCTCCGCGCCGCGGGGCTGTCCAGAAAGCCGACCACGCCGCGCAGCGCCGGGAGGATCAGCAGGCTGACCGCGCCCCATACCGCGATCAGGAGGCCGATGATGAAAAATTGGCCGCTGACCAGCCATACCAATCCCACCAGCACCGCGATCCGGTAGCAGCCGGAGAGTGGCCCATAGAGCAGAAACCAGATTTTTTCGCCGCGGGCGGCGATCGGCGATGCGGCGGTTTCGACGCCGAGAAAATGGCGTTGCGCGAGATAGGCGAGATAACGGTTGGAACGCTGGGCCAGATTGGGGATCTCCAGCCAATCCGAGAGGATATAGTAACCGTCGTAGCGGAGCAGGGGGTTGCCGTTGAAGAGCAGCGTCGAGGCGGAGCCGATCAGCATGACGTTGTAGGCCAGCGCGGCGATCAGGCCGTTTTCCACGTTGAGCCACACCCATAGCGCCAGGGCGGCCAGCAGCAGTTCGACCATCATGCCCGCGGCGGCGACGGCGATCCGGCGTTCCTTTTCGGGGAAAGAGCCGGAGGAAGTGGCATCCACGTATGGGATCGGCGTCAAGGCCAGCAGCATGATCCCCAGCTCATGCACCTCCCCTCCCCATTTTTTTACCGCCAGGGCATGGGCCAGCTCATGGAAGGCCTTGACCAGCGGGTAGGCGATCCAGAGCAGCAGCAGGTTGCCGGGTTGCAGCAGCCGTTCATCGAAGGCGGCGGCCAGCTCCGGTCCGTTCATGAGCGCGGCGGCCAAAGCCGTCAGTACCGCCAGCGACCAGGCCAGCAAGGCGCCGCGGGTGAAGAGGGGCGCCGTGAAATGGCTCCATCTCTTCAGGAAAGGATCAGGATCGCAAAGGGGGAAACGGAGGCAAAAGATGTTGGAGAACCGCCCCTGGCGGCCAGGGGCGGAAGGCCCCGAAAGCTGCCGGAACAGATCGGCGGTGCCGGGCAGGATGTCGCATTGCATCAGTTCCGCTTCATGCAGCCGCCCCAGCAGCCGGATCATCTCGTCCTGGGTCGGAACCGGATCCGCTTCGGGTGGTTCGGCGAGATCCCAAAGCTGCTGCACCGTCCGCCGCCCGTCCATGCGGCCGATCAGCCGGTAGGCGGCGGCGTTGAAGCGGTGGCTGCGGCCGTTGAGGGCGTTGCGCAGCACATACCAGAGTTCCCCCCGGTAGCGATGCCGGGAGACGACGGTGCTGTCGCGCAACGCCGGCTTGAGATCGGCGACGCGATACCAGTAGTTGCTGAACAGCGATTCGCTCATGGCTGATATATCTTCAGCGATCTCTTAGGGCAGCCGGTTCCACGCAAACAACTGGATCCAATCCACCAGCCGCCGGGTCCAGATCCAAAGCAGTTTCTTCCGCCCGGCTTCGATCCGGGCGATTCCCTTCATGCCGGGGCGGAGCAGATCGGGGGGGCCGGCCAGTATCCCTTCGACACGGAAAAAGTTGCGGCCCTCCTCCACGGAGGAGACCGGAGTCACCCGGTCGATGCGAAAATCGATGAGCTGATCGGGAAGGCCGGAAAGCCTGATCCGCCCCGGCTGGCCGATGGCAATGGCGCCGATATCCCGGTCGTCCACCTTCAGAACGGCCCGGTAATCGCCCAGCGGCGTCACCTCGAAGAGCACCTCGCCGCGCTCGGTGGGGGAGCCCAGCGACTGGCTGAGATCGCCCTTGACGATCAGCCCGTTGAGGGGCGCGGTCAGCCGGGTGCGGGCGAGCTGCTGCTGGACGAGGTTCAATTGCGCCTCGGTCTGCATCCGTTTGGCGTTGAGAATGGAGACTTCGGCGCGGTCCAGGCCGGCCAGCGCCTTGCGGTATTCCTTCAGCAGCTGGGCGCGTTGGCTTTCCCACTTGCGCTGTTCCAGCAGCAGTTCCCGGTCATCCAGGGTCGCCAGCAGATCCCCTTTGCGCACCAGGTCGCCGGCCCGGGCATGGACCTGGGCGATGTAGCCCTTCTGGGGCGCCACCACGACCTGACAGACCCCCGCCTCCAGCAGCGCGTCGCAGGAGACCTGGAAGGTTCCGGTGGCCAGGGAGAGCCACAGCAGCAGAACGGCTCCAAAAGCGCAGCCGGTTTTGAAGGGGAGATGGCCGGGGCCGACCAGCTTGGCCCACCCGGCGTGCCAGGAATCGAGAATTTTGGCGGCCAGCGGTTGTTCGTCGCGTCGCCGAAGGTCCAGCACCGGACCGAGCAGCAGCCCGACCTGTTCGCACTGGGCGACCGTTTCCGGCGAAAAAGGGTGCTCAGGGACCCGTTCCATCAGGAGCACACCGACGGCCTGGGCGTTTTTGATCAGCGGCATCGAACAGATTGCGGCCCCAGGCCCGGCTTTTGCCAATTGGGCGTGACACCTTGTCACCAGGCGGCCGCTTTCGGAATCGGTCGGATAGACCACGGCGCTCTGCTGATCGAGGGCTTCGGTCATGGCATCCCGAAGCGCCCGCGCCAGATTGGAATTCTGATCGATCTTCAAGCCGTGGGAGATCGCCTCGACCTTCAGTTGGTGGTTTCTTAAAAACCCGATGCTGACGCGGCTGCAGGAGAAGCGTTGGGCCAGCTCATTGGCGACCTCGGCGGCCGCGACGGCGAACGGCTCATGCTCCAGCGCCGCGGCCACCAACTCGACCAGGTTGGCAAGCTGTTCCCTGGCCGTCTTCCCCTGGAGCGAAATGATGGTTTCAAGCCACTTGGCCCCTGTTTTGAGCTGGGCCACCGCCGCCTGCTGGAGGGCCTGCGAACGGCTGGCCATGCCGAGGGCGACGACCCCGAACAAGCGGTTGTTCAGGAACAGGGGATAGGCCAGGAGATCGAGAGGTTCACCGGTCTCTTCCGTGGCGGTGTGGCAGGTTTGGATAACGGCCTGGCGGGTGTGCAGGGCGGCTTGGGCAACGCGGGACAACAAAGGGTTGCCGGATTGGTCGTCCGGCCAGTACAAGGCGCGGTTGTACGGTCCCTCATCGGGAGCTCCCGTCATCAGTTCGGCATATATCGCCCCGGAAAGGATTTGGCACTGTTGGGAGAGCCAGGTGCGCAGGATTTTTTCCAAACTATCACCCGATCCTGGATTTGGGTGTTGAACCACCGCTCCAGCTCCCGTCGTACGGGGGACGATAGGGGTCTTCAACAACCTGAAGGTGACCGATGATTGTCATCGGGCGGTCGCAAAACCGTGGCCGATCGCGTTGCGGGCCATGATCTAACTGGTTTTCGGCTTCGGGAGCGGCCCTTGGCGACACCGTCAAAAATCCGCGCTGGCTCCTGGCGGATTGGAGGAAGCGCCCGGCTGCCGGGTATCCCGGCCGTTTTTTTCGGCCCCGGCGTATCAGCGGCAGGAAAAGTTGACTCGCCCTCGGATTAAAAGTGCAAAAACTTAAGAAATGCAAATAAAATGCCAAGCTTACGCTTGAATCGGTCCGGGAATATTTTCCGACAGGCAGGCGGAAAATCGGCCGGCGGGAAGAGTTCCATTATCGCCCGTATTTCCCATCATCGGAGCTTTGACAGCGGCTCTCTCCGTTTCTTTAAGGATTGCTCCCGCCCTGGACACCCTTGCTTTCCCCCCGGACTTGGGGTAACAAAGAATATTCCAAGGGGAGGGGGCTCCTTTGCCTTTCGCGGCTATCGGGCGGGAAAATGGCGCCCGGCCGACTCTTCCCCATGGCAAATAAGGGAGAAGATGGAAAAAACCTACGTTCACGGTTACGATCCGCGGGAGCACATCCGGCTCCAGGACCAGGCCTCGACCCTGGTGGAGCTTCTGCATTCCGACACCCGCTACCCGCCGGGAAGCCACGTTCTCGAAGCCGGCTGCGGTGTCGGTGCGCAAACCGTCACCCTGGCCGAAAACAGTCCCGAGGCTTTTTTTACTGCCATCGACATCTCGGAAACCTCCCTTCTGACAGCCCGGTCCAGGATCGAGGCGGCAGCCCTGACCAATGTCCGGCTTCAGCAGGGCGATATCTTTGAACTCCCCTTTGAACCCGATTCCTTTGACCACGTCTTTGTCTGCTTCGTGCTGGAACACCTGTCGCGGCCCCTTGAGGCGCTGCTGACGCTGAAGAGCCACCTGAAGCCGGGCGGCACCGTTACGGTCATCGAAGGGGATCACGGCTCGGCCTGTTTCCACCCGGACAGCGAAGCCGCCCGCCGCGCGATCCGGTGCCAGGTGGAACTGCAACGGCGTTCCGGCGGCAACGCCATGATCGGAAGAACGCTTTTCCCGCTTCTGTGCCAAGCGGGATTCAGGGCCGTTCGCGTCTCCCCGCGCCTGGTCTACGCCGATGCCAGCAAGCCCGGACTGGTCGAAGGGTTCACCCGGAAGACCTTCACCGCCATGATCGAAGGAGTCCGCCCGGCGACGATTCGGGCCGGGCTCGCCGAGCCCGCCTTTTTTGATCGGGGGATCGAAGATTTGTACCGGACCGCGGAGCCGGACGGCGTCTTCTGTTACACCTTTTTCAAGGCTGTCGGCAGGAAATGACGGCCGCAACAGGGCTCAATGCAATCCGCCCGCCCGTGAAGGGCCTGATTCCGGGAAAAAAGAGTGGTCTCACGTCAAGCCGCGAGGAACGCAAAGAGAGGCAACAAAAACAGCTGAAACTATTAAAACCGGATTCCCGGAGTATTTTCGGGGCTGGCAGACGGCGTGGCCGGGATGGGGATCGGCGACCGGCGGGCGGAATAAAACAGTTGCATTTCGAAGAAGAGGGCGTTACTGATTCATCCCGATTGTGTATTTGGCTCCGGTGTCTTTTTGTTACGATTTGGTCGGAATGGGAGAAGCGATGATAAACCCTGAGGCTTTTGACAACGAATGCTACATCCGGGAACAGACCGGCGAGATCCTGAAACGGGTGGAGCGTTTCAACCGCAAGCTTTATCTCGAATTCGGCGGCAAGCTGCTCTACGACTATCACGCGGCGCGGGTTTTGCCGGGCTACGATCCCAACGTCAAGATCCGGCTTTTGCAGCAATTGAAAGATCAGGCCGACCTCCTGCTCTGCATCTTCGCCGGCGACATCGAACGCAAAAAGATCCGCGCCGATTTCGGCATCACCTACGACGCCGATGCCATGAAGCTGATCGACGATCTCAAGAGCCGGGGGATCAATGTCCTCGGCGTGGTCATCACCCGTTTCGACAACCAGCCGGCGGCCCTGCACTTCAAAAACAAGCTGGAGCGGCGCGGGGTCAAGGTCTACACCCATCGCTTCACCAAAGGCTATCCCACCGATGTGGATACCATCGTCAGCGACGAGGGGTACGGGGCCAATGAGTACATCGCCACCGACAAGCCCCTGGTGATTGTGACCGGCCCCGGACCGGGCAGCGGCAAGCTGGCCACCTGTCTTTCCCAGCTCTACCACGATTACCGCCGCGGCCTGAAGGCTGGCTATGCCAAATTCGAGACCTTCCCGATCTGGAACCTCCCCCTGAATCATCCCGTCAACATCGCCTACGAGGCCGCCACCGCCGACATCCGTGATTTCAACCTGATCGATCCCTTCCATCTCGAGGCTTACGGCAAGACCACGGTCAACTACAACCGGGACGTGGAGGTCTTTCCGGTGGTGCGGCGGATTCTGGAAAAGATCACCGGCGGGGAATCCTTCTACAAATCTCCGACCGACATGGGGGTCAACCGCGCCGGGTTCGCCGTCGTGGACGACGCCGCCGTCCAGGAGGCCGCCAGGCAGGAGGTGCTGCGCCGCTGCTTTCGCTATCAGTGCGAATACGCCGTGGGTTTCGCCGACAAGGAGACCGTGCAGCGGGTGGAACTTTTTGTCCGGAATCTGAATCTGGCCCCGACCTGCCGGGTGGTGGTGGCCCCGGCGCGCCAGGCGGCCGAGACGGCGCCGAATCAGGAAGGGAAGGGGAACAACGGCATCTATTGCGGGGCCGCCATCCAGCTCCGGGACGGCACCATCGTGACGGGAACCAATTCGCCGCTCATGCACGCCGCTTCCAGCCTGATCCTGCATGCCGCCAAACACCTCGCCGGGGTGCCGGCCAAGATCAAGCTGCTCCCCACCTCCATCACCCGCTCCATCAGCCATTTCAAACAGGAGATTCTCGGCGAGCGGGCCGTGAGCCTCGACCTCCAGGAGACGCTGATCGCCCTGAGCATCAGCGCCACCTCCAATCCGGCCGCCGAACTGGCGCTGGAGAAGATCAAGGAACTGAAAGGGTGCGAGATGCACATCACCCATATCCCCAGCCCCGGGGATGAAGCCGGGCTGCGGCGCCTCGGCGTCAACGTGACCAGCGATCCCAACTTCGCCACCAAGAATCTGTTTATCGGCTGAAGGAGGAAGCGGCGATCCGTCTGTCCGGGGAGCGGCTATCCGGAAAACGGTTGGAGGGGCGCGCTTCCTGGGGTGAAATGAAGGGTGGAGACAGACGGAGATCCGGGGAGCCAATCTTCCTGTGATTAATGCCGGTGTTTTTCAACGGTGGACCCTGAAAAAACTAACCGGTAGTAACTCCACGGGAATCTGGAAATTTTTCGGCGGGTTTTGACCCGAATACCGGCTTGAAATCGCCGCCGATGAATTGTAGGATAGTCGCGTTGTTTCAAACGGCATCAACCGGGATCTTTTTTTACGGACGAAAGGGCGCAGGTGACCTATGGCTCGAAAATCAGGATGGGACATACCGGACCACGATGCTTCCGGCGGCGGAGGCGGCGAGGGGGCCCCGCTCGCGGGCGGCAAGGTTTCTTTCAATACGATAGGGTATATCAACAGCCCCTACCAGGACCCCAAGGAGATCCCGATGCAACCGGTGGCCCTCAACGATACGGAGGGGACCATCGAAATCATCGACAGTTGCGTGGAGGGGCTCCAGGGATTGGAGGCGTTCAAACATATCTACGTCTTTTATCACATGCATCGCGCCGGTCGCCCTTTCATCAAGGTAAAGGTTCCCTTTCAGGGCGAACAGGGTATCTTCGCGACCCGCGCCGTCTGCCGGCCCAGCCCCTTGGGTTTCAGCATCGTGGAACTGCTGAGGATCGAGGGGAATATCCTCCACATCCGGGGAGTGGACATGGTGGATGGAGAAGCCGTGATTGACATCAAGCCCTACAGCGCGGATTTCGACAAGGTTTCCTGATTTTTTCGGAGGCCGGAAAAAAAGTATTTTAAACAATAAAAATATATACTTATAAAGGTTATAAAAAGTTTAAAAACCTATTTTTTGATAAAAAATGTTGGAAACTCGGGAAATAGATTCTACACCTTTTGGGGTCAGGTCTTGCTATTTGACCAAATTTGGTTAAGCCGGTCGGGGGCTTTGCTGGTTCCCGCTTCGAGCGACAGGTGGGACTGCTTCTTGATTCCGCGGTGGAAGGGGTGTTACCAAAATTTTCCTTTTGTATTTTTAAAAAGACGGAATAGGCTCTTTTCGTCAAAAGAAATTAAAATGGCCATGACTGAGGTTACGGATCCGAATGGTCTCAGAGGAGGAAGATCCGGCCGGAAAAGACGATGGCGAATTTTTTGGCCCTATCCGCACAAAAATAACCTATTCTTAATTTAGCGGATGGGGTAATCTTTGCCGCGGCATGGGGTTATCCATAGGCCGGGCGCTGGAGCGGTTCCCGGCGGAAAATGTTTTTGCGGGGCGCGTGACAATGGATGTGAGCAGGGCCAATATCCTGGTAGTCGATGATGATGCTTCGATCCGGTCCTCGATCATGGAGGGTCTTGGCAGGCAGGGCTATACCGTAACCGGGGTTTCCTCGGGGGAGGAGGCCATCAAATGTCTGCGCCGTGAGGAGTATGATCTGGTGCTGCTCGATCTGCGGCTGCCCGACGCCGACGGCATCGATATTCTGACCCAGATCAAGGAAAACTGGAGCGATCTGGTGGTGATCATGGTGAGCGGGACCGGCGCCGTGGAAACGGCGGTGGAGGCCATGCAGCGGGGGGCTTTTCACTACATCGTCAAGCCCTGCCATCCCGACGAACTGGCGGTTCTCGTCAAAAAAGGGCTGCAAGCCTCCCTGCTGGACCGGCGGGTGGCCGGTTTCCGCTTGATGCAGTCGCAGAAGTTCGGGATCGCCAACATCGTCGCGGAAAGTCCGGCGATGAAAGAGGTTCTGGAGCTGATTAGAAAGGTCGCCGTCCGGGAGGGCTCCACGGTGCTGATTCAGGGGGAGAGCGGCACCGGCAAGGAACTGGTGGCCAAGGCGATCCACTACGAGAGCCCGCGGGCCGAACAGCCCTTTTTGGCCATCAATTGCGCGGCGGTCCCTACCCATCTGCTGGAGAGCGAGCTGATGGGTTACGAGAAGGGGGCCTTCACCGATGCCCGCAACCGCAAGAAGGGGCTGCTGGAGATGGCCGACGGCGGCACCCTGTTCCTCGACGAAATCGGCGAGATGGACATCCTGATGCAGGCCAAGCTGCTGCGGGTTCTGGAGGAAAAAAGCATCCGGAGGATCGGCGGCATTGCCATGATCCCCGTCGATGTCCGGATCGTTTCGGCGACCAATCAAAACCTGCTGACGGCGATTCAGGAGAACCGCTTCCGCCAGGATCTCTATTACCGCCTCCATGTGTTGCCGATTCAGGTGCCGCCGCTGCGCCGCCGCAAGGAGGACATCCTGCCGCTGATCGCCCATTTCATCGCCCATTTCAATCGGGAACTGAAGCGGGAGGTGACGGGGGTCTCCAAAATGGCGGAGAAGTTCCTGATCGAATACGACTGGCCGGGAAACGTCCGGGAATTGCGCAACG
Organism: Deltaproteobacteria bacterium; assembly: GCA_016926265.1. Taxonomy (GTDB): domain Bacteria; phylum Desulfobacterota; class Desulfuromonadia; order Desulfuromonadales; family JAAYDE01; genus JAAYDE01. Next base: position 14,410 of record JAFGOW010000128.1, read on the forward strand.
TCATTGAACGGGCGATGATTTTGGAAGGAACCTCCCAGATACTGCTGGAGCACCTGCCGCACGAAATCATCGAAAAGACCGGCGGCGCCAAAACCGGAACCCTCAATTTCCAGCTTCCCCCCGAAGGGGTCGATATCGAGGAGGTGGAGCGGGAGCTGATCCGGCAGGCACTGGAGATCTCCAAGGGAAACCAGTCCCATGCCGCCCGCAAGCTTAACCTCGGCATCGACGCTTTCCGCTATCGGATGAAGAAATTCGGTTTCCTGTGAAGTTCAGCGTGGACGGCCTGAAGGTGAGCGATTCTTGGGGACGATACGCCGTGCGGTTCTGATTGCGGTCTTGCTGCCGGGGCTGGCCGGTCCGCTGGCTGCCGCGGAATCTCAGGGCTCCCGGATTCTGCTGCACACCCTGTGGACGCAACGGGAGCTGGCCGGGAGCGCGGCGGATCATGCCGTGAGCCGTCCCTCCGCCGTTCCCGTCGATTTGTCGCCGCCTGCGGTCACGGTGCCCCGCCTTAAACATCCGCCTCTCTGTCCGGCCCAGACCGGCGTGATCCGCCGGGTGGCGCCGGACGACGGCGTCAAGGTCGCGGCCCTCACCTTCGATCTCTGCGAACGGGCCTCCAACCGCACCGGCTACCGCACCGAGATCGTCAACTTTCTGCGCCGCGGAGGAATTCCCGCCACCTTTTTCGCCTGCGGCAAATGGCTGCGCAGCCACCCCGAAAAGGCCCTCCAGCTCATGGCCGATCCCCTCTTCGAGTTGGGCAACCACTCCTGGAACCATGCCAACCTCGCTCTGACGGACGGGATCGAGACCCGCGACCAGGTACTCTGGACCCAGGCCCAGTACGAAATCCTGCGCGACCGGCTGCGGCAGCGCGCCGCGGCGGCCGGCCTGGAGGCGGAAATGGCCGGCGTGCCGGAAGCGTTGCGCCTGTTCCGTCTTCCCTACGGACGCAATTCGGCCGCCACCCTCGAAAGTCTGTCCCGTCTCGGGCTGCCGGTCATTCAGTGGGATGTCCTGGGGGAATTCGACGGCGGCGCCTGGCCTCCCGAAAAGATCGCGGCCCGGGCCGCGGCGCGGGTGCGGCCCGGCTCCATCATCCTGATGCATGCCAACGCCGTTCCCCCCAAGACCCACCAGGTGCTGCCCCTGCTGGTAAAACTCCTGGAACAAAGGGGGTGGCGCTTCGTCACCGTCGGCCGGCTGCTGGAGATGGGGGAACCGGAAACGGTCCCGGAAGGATTTTTCGAGAAGCCCGGCGACAACGCTGTCTACGACCGGGCCCATCCGGACCAGGGCCTCCTCCATAAAAAATGAGCGGCGAAACGGGAAAGCCCGGTTTCGCCGCTCGTCTTCTCGCGGTTTTTTACAAGTCAAAGCTCTGGTGGGGTTCCGGCATGGCAACCTGGGTGTTTTCGAGCAGTGAACCGAAGGTCTCCATGCTCTCCTTCTCGCCGTGGACCAGGAAAGTGATTTCGGGCCGGCCGCTTTTACGGTGCCATTCCAGCAGCTCGCTCTGACCGGCATGGGCGGAGAAGCCGCCGATGGTGTGGACCTTGGCCCGCACCTGGTATTCGTCCCCGAAGATCCGCACCGTTTCGGCGCCGTCGACGATGGTGCGGGCCAGGGTTCCCTGGGCGGCGAAACCGACGAAGACGATGCTGGAATTGGGGCGCCCCAGGTTGTGCTTGAGGTGGTGCCGCACCCGGCCGCCGGTGCACATGCCCGATCCGGCCAAAATCACGGCGCCGCCGCTGATGCGGTTGATGGCCATCGACTCGGCGCTCTCTCTGGTGAAGTGGACGCCTGGAAATTCGAAGGGGTCGTTGCCGGTGCGGAACAGCGCGGCGGTTTCCTCGTCGTAGCATTCCGGGTGGCGTCTGAAGATCTGGGTGGCGGAGATGGCCATCGGAGAATCGAGGAACACCTGGAGGGAATCGGGGAGGATGCCTCGCTCCCTGCCGGAGTGGATGTAGAAGAGAACCTCCTGCGCCCGTTCCAGCGCGAAGGTGGGGATCACCACGTTGCCGCCGCGGCGCACGGTCTGGTTGATCGCCTCGTAAAACTCCTCGACGGAGGGCTGCAGCTGTTTGTGGCGGCGGTTGCCGTAGGTGGTCTCCATGATCACGCCATCGACCTCCGGCGGGGTTTCCGGGTCGCGGAGGATGGGGCGCTCGTCCATGCCGAGGTCCCCGGAGAAGAGCAGGCGCCGCTTGCGGCCGTCCTCCGTCAGGTCCAGGACGAGGCAGGCCGACCCCAGGATGTGGCCGGCGTCGATGAAGGTGACCTCGATGCCGGGGGCCAGCCGCGCCGTCTTGTTGTAGAGCGCCACGCCGTCGAAGAAATCAACGGCGTTGAGGGCGTCGAGGGTGGTGTAGAGGGGGGCGATCGGCTCCGCGGGTTTGCCCCGCCGCTGGGCGCGGCGGTTTAAATAGCGCGCTTCTTCCTCCTGCAGACCGGCGGAGTCGAGCATCACCAGACGGGCCAGTTCGCGGCTGGCGGAGGTGGTGATAATCTGCCCCCGGAAACCGCGGTTGGTCAACAACGGGATGCGCCCGCAGTGGTCGAGGTGGGCGTGGGTCAACAATAAAAAATCGATCTCCGCCGGATCGAAACCGAAATGGTTGGCGTTGTCCTCTTCCAGCTCGCGGCTCCCTTGATAGAGACCGCAATCGATCAGAACCCGGGTGCCGGCGCATTCAACCAGATGGCAGGACCCGGTCACGTTCTGGGCCGCGCCGTGAAATGAGATTTTCATGGTCATTCTCCTCGTCAAGGGGCGGAAAAAGGGATTGAAAAAGAGCGGGATGGCGTTGGAGGCGCCGGGGAGATTTGATTTTGCCCACTATCAACGATTTTGAGCGCCGTGTCAAAAACTTATCGCTTGGTCTGTTCTTCGGGAGGGGAATTCCGCGGCGCGGGCCGCTGTTTTCAAGGGGGCGGGCAGTCTCCTGAATCAACGCCTGCGGGGGGTTCCGCAGTGGGCGGGCCCAGCTGCGGGGCCGCCAGTGCCGCCACGGCATAGGCCGCGGCGGCCATCGTCATGACGGCGCCGAAGCCGGCCTCCAGCGCAATCAGGGTGGCCAGGGCGGCGGCTGTAACGGACAGGCAGCTGTCGATTCCGCAGGCCCAGGGGATGTGGCCGGCGCCGGCCGTGGCCAAGCGGCGTAAACCGAGAGGAAACATCATCCCCATGAAGAAGGCGGGCGGCGCCAGCACCAGGAAAACCGCCGCGATTTTGGCTGCCGGCGGCCACGCCATGGCCAGATTCAGCACCGGCATCAGCCCCAGCTTGTAAAGAATCAACAGCGCGGCGATGAAAACCCCCGTTGCCGCCAGTCTCGGCGCCGTCGCGGAGCATCGCGCCGAGGAATAATAGCTGCCGGCTCCGGAGCAGATCAGCAGGACCGCCAGGACCGCGGCGGCGGCATGGATCGGCTCGCCCAGGAACAGGACCAGTTTCTGGATCAGCACGATCTCGAAGGAGATGTAGCCGATCCCGAGCCCGGCGAAGTAGAGGAAGGTCCAGCGGCGGCGGGGTCCCCGCCAGCCGATCCGGGTCAGGGGGAGCAGGATCAGAATCAGCGCCGCCGGCAGGATCTGGGCGAAAGTGACGATCCCCAGAAAAAATCCCAGCTCCAGGTAGGGAAGCTCGCGGTCGCCGAAGCTGCGGCGGAGTTCGTCGATGCGTTCCCATTTCAGGAAGTGAAAAAAGAACGGGCGGTCGTCGCGGGCCGGGCGGATATCGAAAGGGTGGCGGCGAAGCAGGCTGTGGGGATCATCCCCCAAGAGCCGATCGAGATCGGCGAAAAACGTGCCGCCGTGTCCCCGGTTGTAGCGGCTCCGCTCCCCCGGTTGCAGATCCTCCAGCAGCAGCGGGTCGAAGTCGAGCTTCCGGCAGAAGGATCGCAGCCGTTCCCGTTCGTCGGGAGTGAAGGGCTTGCGACTCAGCAGGAAGGTCATGGTGCCCCAGCTCCGGACCGCCGCCAGGTGCCGGGATCGATGGACAATGCCCTCGCCGTCGAGCAGCGTCCGCCAGGTTGCCGCCAGTTTCAGGGCGAGCCGCGGCGGCTGGTCCTGCCACACCGTCGCCGCCATCATTCCGTTTTCGCCCAGATGTCGCCACATGGCCCGAAAGGCTTCCAGGGTGAGATGATACTGTTCCTGCAGGGCGTGGGTGCCCGCGCCCCCTCCGAATTCCCCCAGCACCGGCAGCACGATCAGATCGAAGGTTTTTTGTCCCCGGCGGCCCAGGTAGGAGCGGGTACTCTCCGAGCGCAGCGCCACGCGGGGATCAAGATAGAGGGAATCGATCCACTCCGGATGGTGTTCCCGGAGCAGCCGATTGGCCTGCCGATGGGGCTCGACCGCAATAATCCTGGCGGCGCCATGGGCCAAGGCCTGGGAGACGTCGGTTCCCGTCGCCGCTTCCAGCACCAGCACCGAGTCCGGCCGGCGCACCGCGTAGGGGAGGCCGCGGGTGGTGACGTCGAGGATATGGTTGGCCGCCTCGGCCCCTCGCCCCAGCAGGGTTCCCAAATAGTCGCCGTTGTTGAACAGCACCGGGGCCGCCGGCGGCGTTTCGCCGTAGCGCAGGCTCAGGGAGGGGGCGAAGCGCAGCGCCTCGGCGCGGACCACATCGATCCGCCCGAAGGGGCTCGAAGCCCTGTGGAGCAGGTCCGCGCCGGGGAGTTGCAGGGCGCTGTGAAGAGCCTTGTACTGGGATGGTTGCGGGTCGGAGGGCGCGATCAGGCTCCAGGCCGCCGCCGCAAGGGCGATCCCCCACAGCGCCGGGAAAAGCCGCCGGACGGGAGCCGCGGGCCGGGTCAGCCAGGCGCTTCCGAGCGGCAGCAGGGCCAGCAGGCCGGGCAGGCGGGGCGCCGGCAGCAGCCAGAACAGCCCCAGCATCAGCACGGCGCCGAGGCCCGAACCCGCCATGTTGGCGCCGTAGAGGGGGCCGATCCGTGCCACTTCCCGGCTGAACACCAGGGTGATGGCGAGGCCCCCGAAAAAAAACGGCAGACAGCAGACCAGATAGGAAAAGAGCAGCAGGGCGACTTGACGGCCGTCGAAAAAGAGCAGGAAGGCGTCGAAGTCGCCGAAAATCCCCGACAGTCCCGTGGCGGCGGCCATGGTCGCGCCGCAGCCCAGATAAAGCCCCGGCAGCGCGGTATTGAAGCCGCGTTTCAGGGATTCGCCGGCCAGGGCCAGCGCGGTGCCGGCCGCTCCGAAGCCCAACAGCGCCATGGAGATCACCATGGCGGCGAAGTGGCGCCACTGGGAGAGGGAGAGCAGCTGCATGAGGACCAGCTGAAAAGCGATGACGGCGGCCGAGGTCAGGGCCAGGGAGAGGAGCAGCGCCGCCGCCGGTGTTTTCGACGCGGGGATTGCGGTCTCGCCGCCGGTGGGTCGGTTCATGATCCGGCCCTTGTGCGCCACAAAGGGACGGAGGGGAAGTTTTGTCTCATGGCCGCTCGCGGGTGAAGGGAACGAAGCGGACCGGAAGCAGGCTTTCGGTGACGATCTTGCCCCCTTCCTTGCGGACCAGTATCAACCTCTGGGTCAGGAACGGGGAACCGACCGGGATCACCATGCGGCCCCCCTCTTTAAGCTGTTCCAGCAGCGGCGGCGGGATGTGGTCGGCCGCCGCCGTCACCACCACGGCATCGAAAGGGGCCTGTTCGCTCCAGCCGAAATAGCCGTCGCCGCGTTTCACCCGGACCCCGCGGTAGCCGGCCCGTTCCAGGTTGGCCTGGCCCCAGCGGGCCAACTCCTCGATGATCTCGACGGTGAATACCTCCACGGCCATTTCCGCCAGCACCGCGGCCTGGTAGCCGGAGCCGGTCCCGATCTCCAGGATCCGCATCCCCGCTCGGGGGCGGATCAGCTCGGTCATGTAGGCGACGATATAGGGCTGGGAAATGGTCTGGCCGTAGCCGATGGGGAGCGGCGTGTCCCGGTAAGCCTGCTCTTGGCGGTCCTCGGGTACGAACAGGTGGCGCGGCACCCGGCGCATGGCCGCCAGGACGGCCTCGTCGCGGATCCCCCGCGGCTTGAGCTGTTGCGCCACCATTTGGGCGCGCTCGGTTTCCAGGTCCTTCGGCGCGGCGGCAAAAACCGTCGGCAAGTTCAGGCCGAGCAGCCATGTCAGCAAAACGGTTAAAGTTTTCATCGCCGGGGAGGTCGGGTGTGAGAGCCGCGGGAAAATATCCCTGCTCCTTCCCTTACTAACAGGCGGCGACGAAAGTGCAACCAGGGGAGCGGAAGTTGCTGGGAGACGGCTGCGAATCTCTTTTGCTTGTGGTCCCGGCAGGGCCGGAAAAAACTGGTAAAATTTCGGCAAAAAAAAAGGAGATTGGCCATGAAGGTCTTAAAGGTGATTCTTGTCGTTTTCCTGGCGGGACTATTCGGCTGCAGCGGCATGTATTACGGCGCCATGGAAAAGATCGGCATCCACAAGCGCGACATCCTGAGAGACCGCGTTCAGGAAGCGCGTGACGCCCAGAAGGAAGCCAAACAGCAGTTTCTGACGGCGCTGGAGCAGTTCAAAAGCGTGGTCAAATTCCAGGGGGGCGACCTTGAGAAGGAGTACGACAAGCTCAACGCGACCCTCCAAAAGACCGAGGCCGAGGCCACCGAGGTGCGGAAGCGCGTCCGTTCCGTGGAGGATGTCGCCGGGGCGCTGTTTGCCGAGTGGCGCTCGGAGATCAAGCAGTACAGCAGCGAATCGCTGCGCCAATCGAGTCAGCGGAAATACGATCTGACGCGGAACAAGTACCAGGAGCTGATTCAGGCCATGAAGAAGGCCGAAGCGAAGCTGGAGCCCGCTCTGGTCCCGATGCGCGATCAGGTCCTGTTCCTGAAGCACAACCTGAACGCCAGGGCGATCGCCGGATTGCGCCAGGAGGTGGCCGAGGTCCAGGGCCAGGTAGACCGGCTGATCCGCGATATTGAGAGCGCCATCGCCGAGGCCGACGCCTTCATCGCCGCGCTCCGGGAGTCATGACCTCCGCCCGGCGCTTCTGGCCCTTTCCGGCGGGCTTGCCTACGGCAGCCCGAGAATCTCCCTCTTGCGGGCCAGCAGATCCGAACCGGCCAGCATCTTTTCCGAAACCGCGACGCCGAGCCGCTCCATCGTCATCGACAGCCGTTCCCCTGGGAGCCCCTGTTCCTTGAAGAAGAGGAGGGCCTTCTCGATGAGCTCCAGTGTTTCTTCCCGGTTGAAGATGGCATAAGGCTGGAAGCGGCATGAAGGATCCTTCAGCGGCGAGCCGATGCGGATCTGCTTCCCCCAGCGGCCGCCGAGGGTGATCTTGTAGCCGATCTCGCCCTCGGGGATGGCGTTGAGGAGGCATTTGCCGACGCAGAGACCGCAGTTGTTGCAGAGTTCCCAGTCGATCTCCATGGTCCCTTCTTTCATGGCGCAGGCCTGCATCGGGCAGGCGGCCATCACCGGGCATTGGGGGCAGCCCTTGCAGAGTGCCCGGTCGTATTGCGGCACCTTGAGGCCAATCACACCGATGTCGTTGAGCTCCGGCTTGGCGCAGTTGTTGGGGCAGCCGCCGACGGCGATCTTGAATTTGTGGGGGAGCACCACCTGCCGGTAGCCTTCGTAGAAACGGCGGTGGATTTCGGCGGCCAGCCCCTGGGTGTCGATGTTGCCGAAGACGCAGACCGTGCCCTTGCAGGCCACCACCGGGCGGACCTTGGGGCCGGTGCCGCCGGTCGTCAGGCCTTCCCGGGCGATGTGGGCCTGGAAAGGGCCGATGTTTTCGAACGGGATGCCGGGAACCTCGACGGTCATCCGGGAGGTGAAAGAGACCGTGCCGTTGCCGAATTTTTCGGCCGCCTCGCTCAGGTTCTTCAACTGGCGGCCGTTGAGGACGCCGTTGACGGTGATGATCCGGGCGGAGAAATGGATCTGGTCCCGATTGGAAAGAAAGCCCTGTCCCTTGACCTGTTTTCGCTGGTCCGCCGAAATGTTCATGGTGGTCCTTCCGGGTTTTTCCCCAAAAACGCTGTCAGACGATGCAATGGCGTTCTCCCCCCAACCTGATGATCTTCTGTATCCGTTTTATCGAAGGGAAGGAGCGCTGCCAGTGTAGCAGTTTCCCCTTGCGCCGGTAAAGGCGCGAAACAAATCCCGGCTTCGAGGCCCTTCGAGATCTGTTTCGCGACCGCTTGGCGCCTGGTTTTTCGCCGGCGGTGGTATGCTTGGAATAGAAGAGACCATAACGCCGCCGGCCCGAAGCCATCGTCCGGCGCCATCAAGCGCGGAGCCTTGGAAAAGATCGTGAATCTGTTAGCGGCCCTCCAAAAGCAACGCCGAAATTGGCTGCTGGCCGAAGGTTTTTCGCTCATCGCCCTGGTCGGAATCGGCGACACCCTGATCGGGTACGAGCACTCCTTTTCCGTCTTTTATGTGATCCCGATATCCTTCGTCACCTGGCTGGTCAACCGGCGCTTCGGACTGCTGACGTCGCTGGCCAGCGCTCTGGTCTGGCTGGGGGCCGACATCGCGACCGAACACCCCTATTCCGATCCCCTCATCCCCTACTGGAACTCCCTCATCCGTCTGATTTTCTTCGTGATTATTACACTGCTGCTGGCGGCGCTGAAGCGGGCCGGTGAGCGGGAGCAGGAGGCGGTCCGAATCGACTTCGTGACCGGGGCGGTCACGTCCCGCGCCTTCCATGAACAGGCCCTGAAGGAGATCGACCGCGCCAGACGGTACGGCCATCCCTTCACGGTGGCCTACCTCGATCTCGACAACTTCAAGACCATCAACGACCGGTTCGGCCATGCCACCGGGGACGAGGTACTCCGCTGTGTGGCCGGCTACGCGAAACGCCATCTGCGGAAGATCGATGTGATCGGGCGGCTCGGCGGCGATGAATTCGCGCTGCTGCTGCCCGAAACCGATCAGGAAGCGGCGCGGGCCGCCCTGGAAAAGCTGCGGAGCGGGATTCTGGAGGAGATGCGCGGCCATGGCTGGCCGGTCACCCTCAGCATCGGAGTGGTGAGCTGTAGCGTTCCCCGGCTTTCCCTGACCGAATTGCTGCAAAAGGCCGATGAACTGATGTACTCGGTCAAGCATGCCGGGAAAGATGCCATTCGTTACGGCTGTTTGGGAACGGGAAACAGCGAAGGCAAGGGTTAATCAAGGGTTTGCTCCCCCGGGCCGCGGGACCGGGCCAGGGTCGCCAGGTCGCCGGCCAGCCGGGTGAGGCCGACGAAGACAACGAAGAACTCCAGCCTTCCCAGGATCATCCCGGCCGTCTGGGTCCAGAGCAGACCGTCGGGGGCCGCGGCCGTGGTGATTCCCGCCGACAGCCCGACGGTGCCGAGGGCGCTGGCGAATTCGAAGAGGCTTTCCTGCAAGGGGTGGCCGTAGCCGGCCAGAATGGCGGTGCCGCCGAGCATGGTGATCAGGTAGAGAAAGACATAGCCCGCGGTCTGCCGCAGGTCGGCGTCGGAAAGGAAGCGGCACGACTCCCCGACCCAGATGTCGGGGGCCGTGACGGTGTTGCGCGGCAGCAGGGCGCGCCGGAACTCCCACAGCAGGCCGCGGTACAGGGCGTAGATCCGGTACTGCTTGAGACCGCCGGCCGTGGAGCCGGCGCCGCCGCCGATCACCATGAGGACGATTAGGACCAGCCAGCCGAGGCCGCTCCAGGAGCCGCAGTCGGTGGTGGTGAAACCGGTGGTGGAGAGGGCCGAGACACTCTCGAACAACGCCACCCGCAGCTGCCGGCCGAGGGTGGGGTAGAGGCCGGCGGTTACCCCGCCGAACAGGATCGTGGCGGCCGCCGGGATCAGCAGCGCCGCCAGACGGATCTCGCCGTTTTTTGCCACGGCGCCGAATTTCCCCCGGAACAGCGTGTAGGCCGTAACGAAATTCGTCATTCCCAACAGCATCAGCACCATGACGACCCCTTCCAGGAGCGGGCTGTCCCAATAGCCAAT
>JAFGOW010000129.1 GCA_016926265.1 Deltaproteobacteria bacterium
GCCATCTTCCCCGGCGTCTGGCCGCAGTAGCCGGTGAAAAAGACCGGATAGGCAAAACCGATGACGAGGCTGAAAAGAAAGCCGATCAGGGCCGTTCCGGATGCATTCAGGTTGCGGCTGAAAATTTCATCCAACCGTTGCAGTACCGCTGTAAAAAGCAGGCCGGACCCCAGTTGAAGCACCCCGAGCGCAAACGAATCGACCAGCAAGGCCACCATCCGGATCCAAAACCCTGCCGGGGGGAAAGATGCGTCTGTGGCTTCCCTGTTTCCCGCCGCCTGATGTGAAAACGCGGGGGGAAATATCTCCCGGCATTTTTCCAAGGCAGGGTCCATTTCCCCGGTTGTTTCCCTTTGGTTTTTGGCCTCAAAACAATTGCGTGCGAAACGCTCCAGACATTGGGGGCAGGTGATCTGGATTTTCCCAACAGGGATTCTCGCCTCGCCAACCTCCTTGGAGAAACCGCAACGGGGGCAGGTGATCCGCATGCCGGGAAACCCTTCCTATCCCATCAGGGTGGCCAGGATCGCCTTCTGGACGTGAAGGCGGTTTTCGGCCTCGTCAAAGACCACGGAATGCGGCCCCTCCAGAACCTCGGCGCTGATCTCCTCGCCGCGGTGGGCCGGCAGGCAGTGGAGCACGACGCATTCCGGATCGGCCACCGCCAGCAGCTCGTTGTTGACCTGGAAGCCGGCGAAATCCCGCTGGCGCTGCTGCTGCTCCTGTTCCTGCCCCATGCTGGCCCAGACATCGGTGTTGAGGACGTGGGCGCCGCGCGCCGCCTGGCGCGGATCGGTGGTGAGCAGGATGCGGGGATTGAGGGCGCGGGCCCGCTCCAGGATGGCGGTGTCCGGTTCGTAGCCTTTGGGCACGGCCAGCCGCAGTTCGAAGCCGAATACCGCGGCGGCGTTGATCCAGCTGTTGGCCATGTTGTTGCCGTCGCCGATCCAGCAGAAGGCGAGATCCTGGAAGGATTTTTTGTGTTCCAGGACGGTGAAGAGATCGGCCATCACCTGACAGGGATGGAGCAGGTCGGAAAGGCCGTTGATGACCGGCACGCTCGCCCAGCGGGCCATTTCGGTGACGTTGTCGTGGGCGAAAGTGCGGATCATGATGCCGTCCAGATAGCGCGACAGCACCCGCGCCGTGTCCTCGATCGGTTCGCCTCGGCCAAGCTGGGTGTTGCGGGAATCGAGGAACAGCGGGTAGCCGCCCAGCTGCACCATGCCGACCTCGAAGGAGACCCGGGTGCGGGTGGAGCTTTTTTCGAAAATCAGACCCAGGGTCTTTCCCTGGAGGCGAGGATGGGGTTCCCCCCGCTTCTGTTTGGCTTTGAGTTCGGCGCTCAGGGCGAAGACCGCATCCAGTTCTTCCCTGCTCCAGTCGGCGATGGAAATGAAATCTTTTTTCATGCTTTCTGACTCCTGATTCCCTTGCTTCGGCGCCGGCGGGGGTGTTGCGGTGACCGGCGGCGAAACGGTGGTTTTTGTAACCGTTCAGGCTAAAAAAATGAAACAATTCGAACATCGGATCAACAGGGATGGAAGGTATAAAGGCAATCGCCGCAATAAAAAAGCTGCCATTACAGGCTAAGTCGAGAGTACCGGGAACCCCCTTGAAACGGGTTGTTTGGCCCTAGCCTTCAAAGATTTTCCGCGGGGATCTCCGTGGCCGCTGTGGTTAGGACTCGTGAGAACGTTTTTGGTTCCCCATCCCCTTTATCCCTGTTGCATCAGGTTTAGTTTTTTTAGTGAAGCTGAACCGTACCCTTCTTTATTCGATCTGCTCGCGGAAGATGGTGTCGAGAACGTCAATCAGCTCGTCGATCTCCGCCTTGGTGACGATCAGCGGCGGCACGAAGCGCAGCACCTTGTCCACGGTGCAGTTGATCAGCACCCCTCGCTCCAGGGCCTTGGTGACCAGCGGCGCGCCGGGGATGGAGAGCTCCATCCCCAGAATCAGGCCGCGGCCGCGGATTTCTTCGATGAAGGGGTAGAACTCCTTCAGCTTCTGGAGCCGTTCGCTCAGGTAGGCCCCCATCGCCACGCAGTTCTCCAGCACCCCCTGCTCCAGCAGGGTGCGGAAGGCGGCGACAGCGGCGGCCGCCAGCAGCGGATTGCCGCCGAAGGTCGAGCCGTGGCTGCCGGGGCCGAAGGTGGCGGCCAGTTCCTCCTTGGCCAGCATGGCGCCGATGGGGGGGCCGCCGGCCAGGGCCTTGGCCAGGGTCATGATGTCCGGCTCGATCCCCTCGTGCTGGTAGGCGAAGAGCTTGCCGGTGCGGCCGCAGCCCGACTGGACCTCGTCGAGGATCAGCAGCAGGTCGTGGCGGTCGCAGATCTCCCGGACCGCGTGGAAATAGCCTAAGGGCGGCACATTGACCCCGCCTTCCCCCTGGAGCGGCTCCAGCAGCACGGCGCAGGTGGCCGGTGTCACCGCCGCCTCCAGGGCCGTGGCGTCGCCGTACGGGACGTAGTGGAAACCCGCCAGCAGCGGATCGTAGCCGGTCTTGACCTTGTCCTGGCCGGTGGCGCTGATGGTGCCGATGGTGCGGCCGTGGAAAGAGTTGAGGGCCGAGATGACCTCGTGGCGGTTTTGGCCGAAACGCTCACGGCTGTATTTGCGGGCCAGCTTCAGGGCCGCCTCGTTGGCCTCGGCGCCGGAGTTGCAGAAAAAGGCCCGGTCGGCGAAGGAGTTGGCGCACA
>JAFGOW010000130.1 GCA_016926265.1 Deltaproteobacteria bacterium
GATCCGCTCCACCTCGTCGCCGAAGAAATCGATCCGCGCCGGGTTCGCCGTGGTCGGCGGGAACAGATCGAGGATGTCGCCGCGCATCGAGAAGGTGCCGCGCTCCTCCACCAGCGGCGCGGCGCTGTAGCCGAGCCGGACCAGCAGCGACAGCAGCCTGGTGCGGTCGAATTCGTCGCCGGGGCGCAGCGTCAGGCAGAGTTCGGCCAAGGTCTTTTGGGGGATCAGGCGCTGCATCAGGGCGCGCACTGGCAGCACCACGGCCCGGGCTTTTCCCTTGAGCAGCGCCGCCAGCGACACGATGCGGGTCGCCTCCAGCTCCAGGTGGGGGTTCAGCGGCTCGAAGGGGTTGATCCCCCAGTGGGGGAAAAAATAGAGCCCCTCCCGGCCCCCGGCGTGGAACGCCAGATCCTCGAAGAAGCGCTCCGCCGCCTGGTGGTCGGGGGCCAGAACGCAGAACGGGGCCGTGGCTTCCGGCAACAGCCGGGCGATCAGCGCGGCGGCCGCCGAGTCGTGCAGCCCGAGCAGCTCGCAGCGTCCTTTGAGAGCCGGAAAACAGCCGGTGAATTCGGCTAGGGTGCTTGGAACGGCGTCCTGGGGGAAGTGGGGGGTCTGTTCTGACATGCCGAACTTTTTTACGGGTTCATCATCGAGGTCTTCAGTCACCGCGTGGCACCGCCAGCATCCGCTCCAGCGCCCGCCGGGCCCGGAGCCGGATCTCCTCGGGCACGGTGATGACGGGGGACATGGTTTCCAGGCAGCGGCGCAGATCCTCCAGAGTGGTCAGCTTCATGTCGCGGCAGATCAGGGAGGGGGAAGCGATGATGAACTCCTTGTCGGGGTTGTCGCGGCGCAACCGGTAGAGAATTCCCATCTCGGTGGCGATGATGAACCTTTTCCCGGCGCTCTGGCGGACGTGTGACAGCATGCCGCTGGTGGAGAGGATATGATGGGCCAGGGCCAGGATTTCGGGGCGGCATTCGGGGTGGGCCAGCACCACGGCGTCGGGGTGGTTTTCGATCGCCGTTCGAAAAGCGGCCAGGGGGAGCTGGTCGTGGACCGGGCAGCAGCCTTCCCAAAGGTGGCAGACCTTGTCGGTCCGGGAGGCGATGTAGCGCCCCAGGTTGCGGTCGGGGGCCAGGATCACCTCCTTTTCGGGCAGGGAGTCGACGACCCGCACCGCGTTGGCGCTGGTGCAGCAAATATCGCTCTCGGCCTTGACGGCGGCGCTGGAGTTGACGTAGGTCACCACCGGCGCGCCGGGATGCCGGATTTTCATGCTCCGCAGTTCCTCCGGGGTGATGCAGTCGGCCAGCGGGCAGCCGGCATCCGGCCGCGGCAGCAGCACGGTCTTGTGCGGGGAGAGGATGGCGGCGCTCTCCGCCATGAAGTAAACTCCGCAAAAGACGATGGTTTTTCGGTGGGTTTGGGCGGCCTCGATGGAGAGGCCGAGGGAATCGCCGGTCAGATCGGCGAGCTCCTGGACGTCGTCGGGCTGGTAGTTGTGGGCCAGGATGACGGCGTCGCGTTCCGCGGCCAGGCACCGGATCTCCTGCATGAGCTGTTGGCGCTGATTCATTGTTTTCCTCGACGGCGAAGCACTGTTGGCCGGGCGTTCACGGCTGTCAGGAATGATTGTAGGGGAGTTTTTCCAGCGCTGTCAAAGGGTTCTTGGACGGCGCCCGGTCCCGTCAAAACAAAAAAGCGGTGTTCACCGCGCCGATTTGCGGCGATAATAACGGGGAATCGCGCCCTTTGTCGTGAGGTGAAACCATGTTCGGCATCGGAATGACCGAATTGCTGCTGATTCTGGCGGTGGCCCTGATCGTGATCGGGCCCAAAAGGCTGCCCGAGGTCGCCAAGGCGCTGGGAAGGGGATTGGCTGAATTCCGGCGCGCTTCGGAGGAGTTTCGCGACGCGGTGCGGGGCGAACCGGGGATGGGGCCGGAGGATGGGAAAGGGCCGTTCGGCACCCTTCCCGACAGGGATGGGTCGGGAGAAGAAAGGGACGAGGAGGAGCCCGACGAACCGCTCGACACCGGCTCCGCCAACCCGGCCGGAGAGAAAGGAAAACGGTCGTGAACGACGCCCAGCTTCCTCTCATGGAACATCTCGAAGAACTGCGCCGCCGCCTCATCATCTCCCTGGCCGCCTGGGGGATCGGCTTCCTGATCTGTTATGCCTTCGCCGAAACGCTGTTCCGTTTCATCGCCGCTCCGGTCCGCGCCGCACTTCCGGCGGGGAGCTCACTGGTCTTCATCAGCGCCACCGAGCCCTTTTTCGCCTATCTCAAGATCGCCGCATTCGCCGGACTGCTGGCCGCCCTGCCGGTGATCCTGTGGCAGGCCTGGCTCTTTGTGGCCCCTGGCCTCTACGTCGATGAAAAGCGGCTGGCCGTTCCCTTTGTTCTCTCCGGCTGTCTCTGCTTCGGCCTCGGCGCCTATTTCGGCTTCACTCACGTCTTTCCCGTCATCTTCACCTTTCTGATCGGCTTCGGTACCGGTGCCGGTGAAATCAACGCCATGCTCTCCATGGGGGCCTACCTGAGCCTCTCCCTCCGGCTGCTGCTCTCCTTCGGGTTGATCTTCGAGCTGCCGGTGGCGATCTTCTTCCTGGCCCGCCTCGGCCTGGTCGATCACCGCTGGCTGGCAGCCAAGCGCAAATTCGCCATTGTCCTCGCCTTCGTGGTCGGCGCCATCCTCACCCCGCCCGATGTCTTTTCCCAGGTCGCCATCGCCCTCCCCTTCATCCTTCTGTACGAGGTCGGCATCGTCGTGGCGCGGCTGTTCGGGAAAAAGCCCGGGCCGGCCGCCGAATGAAGCTGTGACACCCGGCAGGGAAAGGGGCTCCCGGCCGCTTCAGCGGCAGGAAGAACCAGGCCGCCATCAAACAGACGCCGTTTGGGGTAGAATTTTTGTTACCATGCACCCGCGCCGTGGTCTGTAACCGCTAAGAAAATAAAAACCGTAAAAAAGGTTTGGTTCCCTTTGCGGCCCTGGCGGCTTGAGCGGGTGAAACGAGCGGGCGTGAAACCCAAGACCTTGTCTCACGCGAAGGCGCGACGACGCGAAGAAAATCCAAAGCAAACCCAAAAGGGGGTTATATTCACCGGGAACCCAGCCGGTTATCGAAAGCTGTTCCGAACTTTGCGGGGAATGTGAATCGTCACAAATTCTTGCCGCTCATCGATTGGTCCGGCCCCGTGAACCGTTGAGAGAGGCGGTTTATGGGAGCCGAGGGGCCCTTATCCGGAATGAGAGCCGCGGCTTATGTCCGTTTCCAAGAGCAGCATCATCCTGATTTTTTTTGGGCTCCTTGGCCTCGCTCCGGCAGTGAAGGCAGCGGAGATAAAGGTTTATGGCGGGAATTTCCCTCCTTATTCGGGAATCTTGGATGGCAGACCTTTCGGCATCGCTGTCGATATACTGACGGCTGTCACCAGAGCCGGCGGCCCAAAATTCATTTATGATTTTTCGGTATCCTGGGCCAGGGCTCAAACCCAAGTCCTCAGCGACCCAAACACCTTGATCATCCCGTTTACCAAGACATCTTATCGTGAAAAACAATATAAATGGGTTGCGCCATTATTTTCATACAATATTCATTTTATTACGATCGGACGCCATGAACCGGTCCAGACGGTCGAAGAGGCAAAAAACCTCAGAATTGGCGTAGTCAACGGCGTTCCCTCCTATCACCTGCTCCGTAAATTGGGGTTCAAGAACCTGGATCCGGTGTTAAGCGAAGAAATAAATATGAGAAAACTTGAACTTGGGCGTATTGATGCCTGGGTAGTGAGTGATTATATCGATAAATACGTTTGTTCAAAACTGGGATGGGATGTTTCCAAATTGCAGAAAGGGGTCAATATTGGAGATGTAAATATGTTCTATATCGCTTCAGGCCATGATTTTCCCAAGAAAGTTTCGGATCAAATGGCCGGTATCGTTGAGCGGTTGCAAAAAAGCGGCGAAATCGAAAAAATACTGAATAAGTATAGATAATCGACAACCACCACCCGCCCCGTGATTTTTTTTCCGCAAGATCGCCAAGGACGTCAAGAGGGGAAAAAGCGCTGTTTTTTATTCGAAGGAGCTTTTTCTCCTGGGTTTTTGGGGTAGGCGGATCGTTTGGATGAAAAAACCTTTTTTTCCTTTGGGTCTCCTTTGCGGCCTTGGCGGCTTGAGCGAGTGAGACGAGCGGGCGTGAAATCATAGACCTTGCCTCACGCAAAGGCGCCAAGGGCGCGAACAGAGCCCGCCATAAAACGGCCGATACAAAAGATGGGGGTGCCTGCGGACTACCACTAAACCGGGGAGGGGGAGGTCGGCGCCATGAGTTGATCCAAGGGGCTCGCCACGGTTCTGATATCCTTTTCCATAACGTGGGTGTAGATCTCCGTGGTCTTGACGTCCGAATGGCCCATCAGCTCCTGGACCACCCGGATGTTGACGCCGTTTTCCAGCAGGTGGGTGGCGAAGGAATGGCGGAAGGTGTGGCATCCCGCCCGCTTGCGGATGCCGGCCCGGGCCACCGCGATCGCCACCGCCTTCTGGAGGCCGGATTCCAGGACATGATGGCGCCGGACCATCCCGGAGCGGGGATCGGTGGCGCGGCTCTTGGAGGGAAAGACGTACTGCCAGCGGAAATTCTTGGCGGCCTTCACGTATTTTTTATTCAGAGCAGTGGGGAGATAGACCTCACCGAAACCCTCGGCCAGATCCTGGTCGTGGAGGCTCTTGACCCTCTCGACATGCTGTTGCAGGGGCTCCTTGAGCGCACCGGGAAAAAGGGTGGTGCGATCCTTGTTCCCCTTGGCGGCCCGCAGGTAGATCAGGTTGCGCTCGAAATCGAGATCCTGGATGCGGAGCCGGACGCATTCCATCAGGCGCAGGCCGCAGCCGTAGAGAAGCTGGGCCATCAGGTGATGGGTGCCGCTCATCCGGCTCAACACCTTTTTCACCTCGGCCTGGCTGAGAACCACCGGAGGCCGCCGCTGCCTTTTTGCCTTGACCGGCTCGATAAGGCCCTCGATAGGCTGGTCCAGAACCTCCCGGTACAGGAAGAGGATGGCGTTCATCGCCAGCCGTTGCGTGGCCGCGGCGACGTTGCCGTCGGTGGCCAGGTGGCTGAGGAAGGCCTCGATTTCGGTTTTGCCCATCTCCCTGGGGTGGCGTTTGGCGCCGAAAAAGCGGATGAAGCGGGTGATCCAGTCGCAGTAGGTCTGTTCGGTGCGGTAGGCGTAGTGGTGGTAGCGCAGCACCTGGCGGGTCTGGTCCATCAGCTTCAGGGAGGGGTCCGGACGAAATTTCGGCTTGTTTTCCATATAGAAATTTAATACTGTAAAACATGGAAAATTCAATAGGGAATTTTTCCATGTTTTACCTCCTGTTGCGCGGTTTGATGGAAAATCTTTCCATACATAGGGTGTTTGGACGGAAAATTTTCCATCTAACCACATAGTTGGTATAGCAATGAGAATGAATAAAGACAAATCAATGCTGTATCTAAAAGAGCAGAAAGGTAAATGGCCTGCTTTTCAGCTTCAAATTGAATGTCTTGACGTACCATATTCAGAGTTTTTCCCTTTCAGCAAATATGGTGGTTCAATGGAAAAGGCATTGGCAGCTGCTCAAGAAGCGAGAGATAATGTCTTAGAAGTTTTTGCTGAGGAATTAGCCCCTCACTTAAGCCGTTACGTCAGGATTGGTTTTTCATCAGCAAACAATACTGGAATTGTTGGGGTTAATAGAACCTACAACAAAAAAGATAATACGTGGTTTTGGCAATCGGCATGGAATTCACTTGACGGAAAACCAAATAATAGGAGCCGTTCAACTAAAAAACATGGTGAGAAACAAGCACTTCTGCAAGTTATTGACTTGCGTTACGAAGCACTATTAGAAATTGCGCAAAATCTTGAGGATGAAGCATATATAAACCATATTTTGGAACATCTAAGTAAGTATGATGCCTTAAAAAGCTATTTAAATAAATTGTCACCCTCTGAAGAAAATTTGTTATTTAATTATTTGTCAAGACAAGATATCACTGGAACTGAAAAAGAACAATTAATTAACGCTAGGATCTGTCAAGAAACATTTAGAAAAAGGGTTTTGGAATTTTGGGGCAATAAATGTTGTATAACCGGTGCAAATGACCTTCTTGTCGCTGCACATATTAAACCTTGGAGAGAATCCACTGACGCTGAGCGAATCGATGTTTACAATGGCCTTTCATTATCGCCTGTATATGACAAAGCTTTTGATTTTGGTCTTATAAGTTTTAGTGATGAAGGAGAAATAATTATTTCTGGTAAATTTGAAGATAATTCAAATAAACTAAAAGTGAATATCAATGCAAAGTTACCAATGGTTACTCCTTTGCATATTAAGTATCTTGAGTATCATAGGAAAAATATTTTCAAAAATAAATAATGCCCAACCATACAGTCAACCGGACGGAATAGAGCGGTCGGTTCTCGAAAAAGGCGGTGGTGATTGTTCCTTCTCCGGTCCGCCGGTTACCTCAACGTTGGGAGTCAAAACAGGATGCACCCTACATAAAGCCAAATGGCCACGAATATTGCAGCCGCCATCCCATCGGTATGCTTGCTATATGTTCGCGGTTCAATTTCTGCATATTTGTTTGCCACTTTGAGGATTGCGCTACATATTTGCTCCGCGATGGGGAAGCCAATCATCCAAACGATAAAATCTAAATGTTCCATAGTTGTCTCCCAACCAGCCGTTTGAGGCTGACGGAACAAAGCTACTGATTCACGAAACATGCTCAGCCGCGCCATGTTTCATCAGGTCCGCAGCTCAACTTCACGTTATGCGGCCATAGCTGGAGGGTAGTGTGTCAACAGTGATCGGGATTATTATCGGGGCGTTGCTGCAGTATTTGGGAACGAAAGTCCTCGAGGACCGCCGCCATCGCCGGGACCTCAGAACCCAAGCATACATGGACTATCTGAAATCGGTTTGTGAACAAGCGCAAATGGCTCATTTCAAAATTCCGAAAAACCAAGAAGTCTTCACAAAAACAGCAGATTCAAAAGCAAGGGTTTGTCTTTACGGCTCATCGAAAGTGGTCAAGGCGTTTGCCACATTCGACAGGTTGGGCGCCACAATGAATACACCTCAGCAGCGAACGGCTTTTGCCGAAATGGTTTTTTTAATGCGCAAGGACTCTGGTGGCGAATCAGGCACGTCATTAGAGGACCTGCAGGCAGTATTGTTAGGTGATCATGGAGCGGCCGCATAACAAGGCGTTGCAGGCGACGTTGTCCACGCACAAACCGCGTGGCCAACGCGCCTGAACTGTTTCGTTCGGTTTTCTTAAGAGAACCTGAATCCGTGAGAAATTTAATCGCAGGCTGATTGTTGGCCGATTTGGCAGGCCAAACGGCTGGAAGCTCCCCGGCTCCGTTACC
>JAFGOW010000131.1 GCA_016926265.1 Deltaproteobacteria bacterium
CTCCCAAATTCCACCCAGATGTTTTCTCTTTTTGGAGCCAATCTAAACCAATTCCGGCCCCTCAAACCCTGACTTTTGATTTTTTTTCAAACTTGTTTTTTGGGGTGGACGTACGCCCGTTTTGATCCCCTTTTCGAATAAAATCAAGTAAGACTTCTCTTTTGCCTAATAAATATCAATGATATTTTTTGAATTGCAGCTAATTGCAATTTCAACATAATAAAAACAGGATCCATAATTTCAACAGGTTCAGCACCTGTCTCTCTGCCACAATCTGCTAATTTTTCCCGTCAAAAACTACAAAAACGGGCCCTTCGGATCGCCTTTCCAGGGCTTTATCAGAATTTCCCCGATAGTGCCCTCGCCCGAAAAACTGCTCCAAAGTTGTGGTTCAAAGTGGCACGGCGCACACACGGCCTCCCCAGTCCAGCCAGGGAACCGTTGCGATCGGATCATGGAAAAAATGCCCGGCCGTCAATTCGTGCGGCCATGCAATCCGCCGGGGAAATAGCGCCGGGCAATGAAAATGGCTTTTCAACTCTTTTTGCCAAGCCAGGCATCTTAACCGGCACTCCATTCAGACATCAAAAAACAAGACTTGCCCATGTTGTCCCGCCAACTGCAGGGCAAATTTATTCTCTACCCAGGGGGTCTCTTCGGTTTTTACCTGGCAAGGCGGGGCGTTTTCCCAGACAAAACTAAAAGTTGACGAATCGCTTCCGAGAAGCCAATATTTCTTTATCGTTGTAAACGCAATCCGCGCCCAGGGAGTGGTTTCATGCCCTTCATCCCTTCCGCCTACGGTTTTATGAGAGTCGGCGTCGCCGCGCCCGAACTACGGGTCGGCGACGTCGACTTCAACTGCGCCGCCATCTGCCGGACCATCGAGGAGGCCGCCGGCCAGGGCTGCTTCTTCCTGGTCTTCCCGGAGCTTTGCGTCACCTCCTACAGCTGTGGCGACCTCTTCCTGCAGCCGCTGCTGCTCGAGGCCGCCCGCCACGGGATTCGGCGGATCGCCGAGACGACCGGCCGCCTCCATGCCGTGGCCGTGATCGGTGCGCCGCTGCGCCAGGACGGCAGGCTCTTCAACGCCGCCTTCTTCCTGGCCGACGGCCGGGTGCGCGGCATCGTCCCCAAGATCCATCTCCCCAACACCATGGAGTTCTACGAGGAGCGCTGGTTCACCTCCGGGAGGGAAATCCGCGGCCGCACCGCGGACTGGTTCGGAGAGGCGGTCCCCTTCGGCGTCGATCTGCTGTTTGAGGCCGAGGGGCGGGAGGGGTGCCGGATCGGCATCGAGATCTGCGAGGACCTCTGGGTCCCTGCCCCTCCCAGCGCCGCCCTGGCCCAGGCCGGCGCCACGGTGCTGGTCAATCCCTCGGCGAGCCCCGAACTCCTTGCCAAAGAACAATACCGCCGCGATCTGGTGCGCTCCCAGTCGGCGCGCTGCCTGGCGGCCTATCTCCTGGCCACGGCCGGACCCGGGGAATCGAGCACCGATCTGGTCTTTTCCGGCCATTCCCTGATCGCCGAAAACGGCACGGTCCTGGCCGAGACTGAGCGCTTCCGCTTCGACTCCCAGCTCGCCGTGGCCGACCTCGATCTGGAAAAGCTGCTAGGGGAACGGCTGCGGCGCAACACCTTCGGCGCCGCCGCTTCTCCCCATCCGTATCGCGTCGTCCCGTTCCCGTGGCAAGAGCAGGAGGCCGTCGACCTCCGCCGCCCGATCTCCCCCACCCCCTTCGTCCCCTCCGGGGAAGGGGAAAGGACCCGGCGCTGCCGGGAGATCTTCGCCCTCCAGACCACGGGACTCGCCAAACGGCTGTTCCATACCGGCCTCGATAGAGCCGTGATCGGGGTTTCCGGCGGCATCGACTCCACCCTGGCGCTGCTGGTGACGGCCAAGGCCTTCGACCGGCTCGGCTTCGGCCGGCAGCGGATCCTGGCGGTCACCATGCCCGGCTTCGGCACCACCGGCCGCACCCGCAACAACGCCGAGCAACTCGCGATGGAACTCGGCGTCGAATTACGGACCATTCCCATTGAAAAAGCGGTGCGTGAGCATTTCCGGGACATCGGCCATCCGGAGGAGCGCCACGACATCACCTTTGAAAATGCCCAGGCCCGGGAACGGACCCAGATCCTGATGGATCTCGCCAACCAGGTCAACGGCCTGGTGATCGGCACCGGCGACCTGTCGGAACTGGCGCTGGGGTGGTGCACCTTCAACGGCGACCACATGTCGATGTACGCCGTCAACGCCGGGGTTCCCAAGACCCTGGTCCGGTACGTCGTCTCCTGGGCCGCCGAAACCGAATTCAGCGGCCGGGCCGCGGAGGTGCTCAACGACATCCGCGACACCCCGGTGTCGCCGGAGCTGCTCCCCGTCGACGCGCAAGGGGAAAACCCCCAGCACACGGAGCGGGAAATCGGCCCCTACCTGCTGCACGATTTCTTTCTCTATCACGCCGTCCGCCTCCAGTTCCCGCCGCGCAAGATCCTGCTCCTGGCCGAACAGGCCTTTGGCAAGGAATTCCGGGACGAGGAGCTGCGCCATTGGCTCGTCCTCTTCTACCGCCGCTTCTTCTCCCAGCAGTTCAAACGCTCCTGCCTCCCGGACGGGCCCAAGATCGGCAGCGTCGCCCTCTCCCCACGCGGCGACTGGCGGATGCCGAGCGACGCCTGCGTCGAGCTGTGGCTTACGGAACTTAAGCAAACGGCCGATCCAGCTTCTTCCTGACCACGGCTGTCGGAATTACTTACGGAAAACGGTTTTCCCTGGGTTCCCCCCCCAATCCGCGTCGGAAAAATTAACAGGTCTTTCCTCTGAACGGCATCCGTCCCGGACCCCTCATTCGAAAACACGCCAAAAACACCTGTCAAGGCCCTTCCAACATTATTTCCTTTCATCTGTTTATTAAGTATTTTCATAATGTTATACAGATTTTCTGGAAAAACCGCTGCTTTTCCCGGTGCTCCGGCAAAAATCACGCCGCCCGTCACGGGACATGCCCGCCACATCCCGCTGACAAGTTGAATAATTATCTGTCGAAAATTTTTACATTCCATGAAGAAGATTATATAAGCATTTAATTTATATGGCTTTTTTTGTTTGGTTTGGTTTTTGCTTCATCAAATCGATAAAAAGGATAGAAAAAGCAAATCGCCATGATCGTCGTACGCAATCAGACAAGGAGGTCCGCCATGAAACTTCTTATTCAGACTTGTGCCGCGGCCATTTTGTTTGTCGGTTTAACCGGCAATGCCTTTTCTGCCATGTATGAGATCACCTATGAACGGCCCACGGCAACCCGCATCACCAAATCTCGCGCCATCACCTGGCACTTCAACATGTCGGGTTCGGGATTCGACGCCGCTCTCTACGATCTCGCCACCGCCGCCATCACCATCAACCTCTCCGACGACAACGACCGGTCGAAAGAGGTGGTCAAGGTCAAGATCGGCGGCAAGACCTACAAGTTGCGCGGCAGCGGCTCCTTCACCATCACCCCGCCGACCTGGGTTTTGAGGAACCTGAACAATAATCAAAGTGTCACGATCAAACTGAAGGGCGCTAAAGGGGATGTCCTGTTCGATTCGGCGGTGCTGACCGTTTGGGACAACAGTCCGGAACCGGAACCGGTGGTGACCCCCCTCCTGGCTCTGAGTGACCCCCCGAATTCCCAGGAAAACGGCGAAAACACCCAGCCGAACGGGGCCGCTCCCGTCCCCGAGCCGGGTACCCTGATCCTGCTGGGGTTGGGTCTGGCGGGATTGGCCGGCTGGCGGCGCTTCGGAAAATAGGCCGCCGTCTCCTCCTCTAACGGAAAAGGGAAGCCATCAGGGCTTCCCTTTTTTTGTCTCATCCCTCCAGCCGCCGTCCTATCCGGCATCACTTCCTTCAAAATCCTGAAGCTCTTCGGGGATGATGAACACCTCCATGCCGGTTTTCAGATCGAGGTGTTTGTAGCGCTCCTGGCTGATGCTGGCCTGGATGGAATCCCCCCATTCGGTTTTCAGCTCCACCTTGACGTAGGGCCCGGCCGGGATGATGTGCAGAATCCGGCCGGCCAGCCGGTTCCCCTCAGGGGGATCGAGGGAAAGCTTCAACAGGTGGGGGCGGACCGAGATCCGCCTCAGATGGGGACCGGCACTGGCACCGGAACTTTTGACGGTCTCCTTCTCCTCCAACCCCGGCCAGTTGAAAGAATTGACGTCGCCGATGAAATGGAAGACGAAGGGATTGGCCGGCTGGTGGTAGATCTCCTCCGGGGTGCCGGCCTGTTCCAGGCGCCCTTCGTTGATGATCACGAGCTGGTTGGCCACCTCCATCGCCTCCTCCTGATCGTGGGTGACGAAGATGGTGGTCACATGGACCTCCTCATGGAGCCTTCTCAGCCAGCGTCGCAGCTCTTTGCGCACCTTGGCGTCCAGGGCGCCGAAGGGTTCGTCCAGAAGCAGGATCTTCGGTTCCACGGCCAGGGCCCGGGCCAGCGCCACCCGCTGCCGCTGGCCGCCGGAGAGCTGGCAGGGATAGCGGTCGATGAAATTCTCCAGCTGCACCAGCCGGATCAGGGCGGTCACCTTCTCCCGGATCTGTTCTTTGGAGGGCCGACTCCGGCGCGGCCGCACCGTCAGACCGAAGGCGATGTTCTCGAACACGGTCAGGTGCTGGAACAGGGCGTAATGCTGGAACACGAAGCCGACGTCCCGGTCCTTGGGATTCTTGGCAGAAACGTCCTGGCCATGGAGGATGACGCTCCCCGAATCCGGGGTGTCGAGGCCGGCGATGATCCGCAGCAGCGTCGTCTTGCCGCCGCCCGAAGGCCCCAGCAGGGCCACCAGTTCCCCGTAGGGAATGGTCAGGGTGACGTCCTTCAAGGCATGGAAATGGCCGAAGGATTTGCTGACGTTCCTGATCTGAATGCCCACTTAATTACCCCCTCCCTGGGATCCGTGCTCGGCGTTTTCCAGAAACACCTGCTGCCTTTTCCACTCCGCCAGTCTCTTCAGAAAGAGGGTCAGAAGGCTCACAAGCACCAGCAGCGAGGCCACGGAAAAGGCGGCGACAAAGTTGTATTCGTTGTAGAGGATCTCGACATGGAGCGGAACCGTGATGGTCTTGCCGCGGATATGCCCGGAGACCACGGACACGGCGCCGAACTCCCCGATCGCCCGGGCGGTGCTGAGGATGATGCCGTACAGCAGGGCCCATTTGATGTTGGGCAGGGTCACCCGCCAGAAGATCTGCCAGCTGCCGGCTCCCAGCGAGATGGCGGTCTCCTCGTTGTCGTTGCCTAAAGCCTGCATCAGCGGGATCAGCTCCCGCGCCACATAGGGGAAGGTGACGAACAGGGTGGCGAGCACGATCCCGGGCACCGCGAACACGATGCGGATCTGGTGGGAAGCCAGCCACGGGCCGAGCGCCCCCTGGGCTCCGAACAGCAGGACGAAGATGCTGCCGGAGATGACCGGTGAGACGGTCAGAGGCAGGTCGATGAGGGTGGTGAGGAGATTCTTGCCGCGGAAGTCGAATTTGGTGATGGACCAGGCGGCGCAGAGCCCGAACAGGACGTTCAGCGGCAGCACCAGAGCCACCACCAGCAGGGTGAGCCGGATCGCCGCGGCCGTCTGCGGATCGGCGGCCGCCGCCAGAAACAACGCCAGGCCGTCCCGGAAGGCGTTGATAAAAACCACCAGCAGCGGGATGAACAGAAACAGCGACAGAAAGGCGATGGCCGATGCGATCAGCAGCCACCGGATCGGCGCCGTTTCATGCCGTTTGAGTTCCGGGCCGACGGCCCGCGGATCGTTCATGGCTTGCTCCTCCGGGGTCGGCTCAGCTCAATTTCTTCCGGTGGCGCTGGCTCCACCACTGCAGGGAGTTGATGACAAACAGCAGCAGAAAGGAGACGCAGAGCATGAAGGCGGCCAGGGCCGTGGCGCTGGGATAGTCGTACTCCTCGAGTTTGGTCATGATCAGCAGCGGCACGATCTCCGTGGTCATCGGCATGTTGCCGGAGATGAAGACCACCGAACCGTACTCGCCCAGGGCCCGGGCAAAGGCGAGGGCGAAGCCGGTGAGCGTCGCCGGGACCAGGGAGGGGAGCAGGACCTTGAGGAAGGTCTGCCACCGGGAGGCCCCGAGACACAGGGCCGCCTCCTCCACCTCGGGGTCGGCATCCTTGAGGACCGGCTGGATGGTGCGCACCACGAAGGGCAGCCCGATGAAGGTCAGGGCGATGACCACGCCCAAGCGGCTGTAGGAGCCCTGAATCCCCCATTGCGCCAGAGTACTCCCGATCCAGCCGTTGGGGGAATAGAGGGTGGTCAGCGAGATCCCGGCCACGGCCGTGGGCAGGGCGATGGGGAGATCGACCAGGGCGTCGACCAGGGACTTCAGCGGGAAGGAATAGCGCACCAACACCCAGGCCACCAGAAACCCGAAAACGCTGTTGACCCCCGCCGCGATCAGCGACGCCCCGAAACTGAGCTGGTAGGCGGCCAGGGCCCGCGGCGAAAACAGAATCCGGCAGATCTCGGCGCCGCTCAGTTGGGACGATTTGAGGAACACCATGGACAGCGGGATCAGAACCAGGAGCCCCAGATAGGTCAGGGAGAATCCCATGGTCAGGGAAAACCCCGGAATGATCGAGCGTTGCCGCAACATCGTCATGTCACCTTCAACAGACCTGTGGAGGCTATCTTTTCGAGAAGATCTGATCAAACACCCCATTCTCGAGAAAATGGGTCTTCTGGGCCTGCTGCCAGCCGCCGAACATCTCGTCGATGGTGAACATCGCCACCTCGGGAAACTGCTGCCGGTACTTCGCGGCCACGGCGGCATCCACCGGCCGGTAATAGTGCTTGGCGCAGACCTCCTGCCCCTCCGGGGTGTAGAGATAGCGGAGATAGGCCTCGGCCGCCTCGCGGGTGCCGTGCTTTTCAGTATTGGCATCGACGACCGCCACCGGCGGCTCGGCCCGGATGCTTATGGAGGGGACCACGATCTCCAGCTGGCCCCGCCGCAGCTTGTGGATCGCCAGCAGCGCCTCGTTCTCCCAGGAGATGAAGACATCGCCGATGCCGTGGAGGAAGGTGTTGGTGGCGCCGCGGGCCCCGGTATCGAGGACCGGGACGTTCCGGAACAGGCGGCTCACGAAGTCCCGGGCTTTGGCCTCCTCGCCGTTCCAGCGCTTGAGGGCGTAGCCCCAGGCGGCGAGGTAGTTCCAGCGGGCGCCCCCCGAGGTCTTGGGATTGGGGGTGATGACGCTGACATCGGAACGGATCAGATCGTCCCAGTCGCGGATCTGTTTCGGGTTCCCCTTGCGGACCAGGAAAATGATGGTCGAGGTGTAGGGACAGCTGTTGTGGGGCAGGCGCGACTGCCACCCCTTGGGAAGCAGGCCCGCCCTGTCCTGGATGGCATCGATGTCGTAGGCCAAAGCCAGGGTCACCACATCGGCCTCAAGGCCGTCGATGACCGAACGGGCCTGTTTCCCGGCGCCGCCGTGGGATTGGCGGATGATCAGCTCCCGCCCGGTCTGCCGTTTCCAGAAAGCGGCAAAGAGCGGGTTGAACTCCTGATAGAGCTCCCGGGTCGGGTCATAGGAGACATTGAGCAGTTCCAGAGCAACGGCGTCCGCCGCCGTGAAACAACCGGCCAGCAGCACCGTCAGAGCGAAGTTCACCACCCCTTGAATCCGGGATTTCATATCGTCCCCTTTCAGCAAGGCGTTATTCCCCGGAACAACTCCGAGGTCTTCCCACCCCGGGGGTTTTTCAAGACCCGTACCAGCTCCCGCCAGGCCCGCAACCTCTCGTAAAATATAGAGATCCATTTTTCAGGTGGCTTTCGGAGCCATTTGCCCGTATTATTTGATGGATTTTTTCCAGCAAATACTACGGAGATCCATCAGATATGACGGAAAAAATGAGGCCCTTCCAGGAAACCCTGTTGCAGGTCTGGCGGGAATCCTCCCGTGGCAACGGGATCAGCCAAGCGCTGCCGCGCCTGGCCAGGATACTCTCCCCCCATCTGCCGCTGGGACGCCTGCTGATCCGGCGTTTCGACGGGGCCCGGCTCACCATCGACACGCCGGCCACCGCTGCCGAATCGACGCCGTCCTCCTGGAGTGACGCCGTCACCTGCGATTCCGGGGGAGCCTCGCGGCTTGTGGAGTGGTTCGATACCGGAGGCATCGTTCAGGGCGATCCTTCGGCCGGAAGGGAGCGGCTCCACACCCTGATCTCCCCGGAGCCGGAGGCGGAGTTTCTGGCCGCCCCCCTGGCCCGGCAGGGGGAGGAGCGGTTCTTTCTGGTCGTGACCGCGGCGCCGGGGAAATCCTTCACCCCATCCCACCGACGCCTCCTGGAAAACGTGGCGGAACCCCTGAAGGCCGCCATCGACAGCCATCTGCGGCTGCGGGAACTCAACCAGCTGCGCGAGGCGGCCGAAGCCGACAAAACCACGCTGCTGGCCAAACTGAGCCGCAAGGCGGTGGGGGATGTCATCGTCGGCGCCGATGCCGGCCTGCGCCCGGTCATGGAGCGGATCGAACGCGTCGCCGCGGTCGATATCCCGGTGCTGATCTTCGGCGAAACCGGCACCGGCAAGGAGCTGATCTCCCGCACCATCCACAACCGCTCCCATCGTTCCCACGGCCCTTTCATCCGGGTCAACTGCGGCGCCATCCCTCCGTCCCTGATCGACTCGGAGCTGTTCGGCCACGAACGGGGCGCCTTCACCGGCGCCGTCGAAACCCGCAAGGGATGGTTCGAGCGCGCCGACGGCGGCACTTTGTTTCTGGACGAGGTCGGCGAGATGCCCCACGAGGCCCAGATCCGGCTGCTGCGCATCCTCCAGGACGGCTGGATGGAACGGGTCGGGGGCAAACAGCCGATCCAGGTCGATGTCCGGATCGTGCTGGCCACCCACCGCGACCTGGCCGCCCTGGTGGCCAAGGGAAAATTCCGCGAGGATCTCTGGTACCGGATCTCGACCTTCCCGGTTTACCTGCCGCCGCTGCGCGAACGGCCCGAGGACCTCCCCGAGATGGCGCGGCACTTCGCCGAGCGCTCCGCGATCCGGTTCGGACTGCCGGTTCTGACCCCGACGGCGGAGGATATCCGGCGGCTGGCCGCCTACGCCTGGCCGGGGAACATCCGGGAGCTGGGATCGGTGATGGACCGGGCGGTGCTGCTGGGGGAGGGAAAACGGCTGGAAATCGCCAAATCCCTCGGCTGGTCCGGTTCCGGGGAATTGCCCTCCGATCCCGCAACGGAGAACACTGCTGGTCGGGAAGCGGAACCGGGATTCGAGCGCCTCGATACCATGGTCAGGAAACATATCGAGGCAGCGCTGATCAGGACCCGGGGAAGGATCGAAGGGGGAAAGGGGGCCGCGGTCCTGCTCGGGATCAACCCCCACACGCTGCGGGCGCGGATGCGGAAGCTGGGAATCGACTGGGACCGGTTCCGCTCCTGAGCGGGAGAGCGGCCTTCACCCCAGCAGTTCGAGGATCCGCTCGACGCTCGCCTCGGGGGGGAGCGCCGTGGTGTCAAGGCGCAGTTCCGGCGCCGCAGGCGGCTCGTAGGCGCTGTCGATGCCGGTGAAGTTCTTCAGCAGTCCGCTCCGGGCCTTGCCGTAGAGCCCCTTGGGATCGCGGCGCTCGCACTCCTCCAAAGGGGCGTCGACGAAGATCTCGAGGAACTCGCCGGCCTCGAAGAGCTCCCGCGCCATGCGGCGCTCCGACAGGAAGGGGGAGATGAAGGAGACCAGCACGATCAGACCGGCGTCGACCATCAGCCGGGCGACCTCGGCGACGCGGCGGATGTTTTCCACCCGGTCGGCCTCGGTGAAGCCGAGATCGCGGTTGAGGCCGTGGCGCACGTTGTCGCCGTCCAGCAGGTAAGTGTGGCGGCCGTCGGCGTGAAGCCTTTTTTCCAGCAGATTGGCGATGGTCGATTTGCCCGAGCCGGAGAGGCCGGTGAACCAGATGCAGCGCGGCCTCTGGTTTTTCTGGAAGGCCCGGGAGTCCTTGTTGATCTCCAACGCCTGCCAGTGGATGTTGGAGGCGCGGCGCAGGGCGAAATTGAGCATCCCGGCGCCCACCGTCTCGAAGGTGAGCTTGTCGATGAGGATGAAGCCCCCGAGGTTGCGGTTGAGCGGATAGGGTTCGAAGACCACCGGCTTGCCGGTGGAGAGATTCACCACCGCGATCTCGTTCAGCCCCAGATTCTTGGCCGCCAGGTGAGCGCCGGTGTTGATGTCCTCCCGGTACTTGATCTCGGTGACGGTGGCGTTCACCTCCTTGTGATGGAGCTTGAGCAGATAAGGGCGGCCCGGCGCCATGGGGTGTTCGGCCATCCACAGCAGCTTGGCCTCGAACTGGTCGGCCACCTGGGGCGGGTTGTCGGCGGCCACGATCACATCCCCCCGGCTCACGTCAACCTCGTCGGCCAGGGTCAGGGTCACCGCATCGCCGCAAGCGGCCCCCTGCCGCCGTTCAAAACCGTGCAGCACCTCCTTGACCAGGGTCCGCACCCCGGAGGGGAGCACCCGCACCGCATCGCCGGGACGCACCTCCCCTTCGGCGACGGAGCCGCAGAAACCGCGGAAATCGAGATTGGGACGGTTGACCCACTGCACCGGCAGCCGGAAGGCGCCCCGCTCCGACGCCTCGTCCACCGCCACCGTGTCGAGATAGCCCATCAGGGTCGGGCCGGCGTACCACGGCATCCGCGTACTCGGGGTCACGACGTTGTCCCCTTCCAGGGCCGAGAGCGGAATCGCCTGGATCGACCGGAACCGGCAATCGGCGGCGAAAAGGCGGTAATCGGCCTCGATCCGGTCGAAGACCTCCCGCTCGTAACCCATCAGGTCCATCTTGTTGACCGCCAGCACCAGATGGCGGATCCCCATCATCGAGACGATCCGGGAATGGCGCCGGGTCTGGGTCAGCACCCCCTTGCGGGCGTCGATGAGGATGATGGCGAGCCCGGCGGTGGAAGCGCCGGTGGCGGTGTTGCGGGTGTACTGCTCGTGGCCCGGGGTGTCGGCGACGATGTAGCGCCGCTTGTCCGTGGCGAAGAACCGGTAGGCCACGTCAATGGTGATCCCCTGCTCGCGCTCGGCCTGGAGCCCGTCCACCAGCAGCGCCAGATCGATCTTCTCCCCTTGGGTGCCGTACTGCTTGGAATCGGTTTCGATCGCCTTGAGCTGGTCGTCGAAGATCCCCTTCGATTCGTGGAGCAGGCGGCCGATGAGGGTCGATTTGCCGTCGTCGACGCTGCCGCAGGTGATGAAACGCAAGGTCTCCTTGCCGTGCTGTTCCTCGAGAAAGGCCTTGATATCCTTGGCAACGAGTTCGGCCATCAGAAATACCCCTCCTGCTTCTTCTTCTCCATGGAACTCGGCTGGTCGCTGTCGATCAGCCGCCCCTGGCGCTCCGAGGAACGGGCATTGAAGGTCTCGGCGATCACCGCCTCCAGGGTGTCGGCGTCGCTCTCAATGGCGGCGGTGAGGGGGTAACAGCCCAGGGTCCGGAATCGGACCTTCTTCATCTCCGGCTGCTCGCCCGGCTCCAGCGGAAAACGCTCGTCGTCGATCATGATCCACTGGCTGCCGCGCTGCACCACGGGGCGGACCTTGGCCAGGTAGAGCGGCACGATGGGGATCTGCTCGGCGTAGATGTACTGCCAGATGTCGAGCTCGGTCCAGTTGGAGAGGGGGAAAACCCGGATCGTCTCCCGGGGGCGGACGTGGGTGTTGTAGAGGTTCCACAACTCGGGGCGCTGCGCCTTGGGGTCCCAGCGATGCCCCGGAGCGCGGAAGGAGAAGATCCGCTCCTTGGCGCGGGACTTCTCCTCGTCGCGCCGGGCGCCGCCGAACACCACATCGAACTGGTGGGCGTCCAGGGCCTCCTTCAGGGCCACGGTCTTCATCACGTCGGTGAAATAGCTGGAGCCGTGGGTGAAGGGGTTGATGTTGGCGGCCAGGCCGTCGGCGTGGGTGTGCACCAGGAGCTTCATCCCCGACTCCCTGGCCATGCGCGCCCGGTGGACGTACATGTCGCGGAACTTCCAGGTGGTGTCGACATGGAGCAGCGGGAAAGGGGGAATGGCCGGATAAAAAGCCTTGCGCGCCAGATGCAGCATCACCGAGGAATCTTTGCCGATGGAGTAGAGCATGACCGGGTTCTGAGCCCCGGCCACCGCCTCGCGAATGATCTCGATGCTTTCGTTTTCAAGGTTCATTTCAGGCTCTCTCAATACAGATCAGACATCGGTGCGGATTTGAGACGTTAAAAAACGTTCGAAACAGCTTCGTGAAGAAGCTCACCGCCGGAATTGTCAAAAGCTTAGAAGCCGTCGCCGAAGGGCTGGCGTGTTTCCAGCCAAAAATTCCGGAGGGAAAAACCCCGGCACCTTTCTCCCCGAACGGGTTAAAAACCGGCCTCCTTTTTCCTTTTATCTGAAAATTTCCCGCCACAGATCCCTAGCGCAAAGGCCAGGATATCCCCCATCGTGGTCGTCACCCGCAGCGTCATCCCCAATCCTACCGCGGCCCCTCCCCCCAGTACCGGAGTGAGAAGAAGCACCATCATCGCCTCTCTCACCCCCAAACCGCCCGGCGCACCCGGGGTTATGTACCCAGCCAGCCAAGCCAGGGAAAACAGACAGGTAAGTTCCAGGAGACCGCCATCGGCGACCCCGAAAAGCCACCGCGCCTGAAGCTTCAGAATCAGACCCATGGTTAAAAAACAGAGCAAAAACAAGGCGGCCGCCATCAAAGCGGTCCGTAGTTTGGGCGGGGAAATCGTTCCGCCTCCGGTCAACCGATTCGCCCAACGAGGGAAAAAGCGATTCAGTGCCCCAATAATCAACCACGGCATCGACAAAAGCAGAGCCACTAAAAACATCAAGGGCAGTGGTCCAATTTGAAGCTGGAATCCCGAGGCTTTCTCCACACCCAAAAAAAATAATGCCGCCAAAGCCAATCCGGCGCTGACCCCGGCGCCCCAGAGCATTTCGATGAAAATCGTGTGGAAGGTAATCGAGATGGGAATGCCGATCTCTTTGGCCATGCCAACCCGTCCGATATGTTGGCCGACATTTCCGGGAAGGTACTTCCCAAATTGGGAAATGGAAAAAATGACCTGCGCCTTCCCAAACGGAAGGCTCACGCCATTGTCCCCTAACAGCAAATGCCAAATGACCCCTCCGACCCAGATGTTGAATGCCGCCAGAAATACGGAGCTAAAGGCCACGCCCACGGACACGGAATCCCATTTCAGCGAAGGGATCCCGTAGAAATTCGTGACAGCATAATAAATAAAAAACCCCAAAGACAACAGGGGAAAGCCGATCAACAACAATTTACGAAGTTGAATTTTGGCTGGCAACTTCATCGAACAGAAGTTTTCTTGCAGACAAAAATAAAAGTTGGCATGATAGGCTCAAAAATCTTTAATAATGACTTTGGTAAACAAAAAATTTTTTTTTCAACAAAACTGCCCTCAATTTCTCCGACTAAGGGAATGGCATCAAATGTAAAATCATTTATGTGCACAAACCCTGCACGCAACAATTCAAGGCATTGGTGGCGGGAGAGAGGTGTGCAATCATATTGACTGCCGCGATAGCCCAAACGGAGATAAAATTTCGCGATTACCTAAGGCAACCAATTCAGAAAAGGGAGTTTATAATGTAGCTCTATTAATAGCCACCGGTTTGGAACTGCAAAATATAAAATCCCTTCTTCTTCCAGGCAGCGATAATTTTCTTTTAAATGTTTTTTTTGATTTTCAACTTTTCCAAAGTGCTCAATAACATGATTAGTAATTATAAATTCGAAAGTCTCGCTATTAAAAGGCAAAGTCACATCATTAACATGTTGAGACTGAAAGCTGTCTTTTATTTGTCTCTCGTCCCGCACATCAACAGCATAACTATTTTCCGGGCCATAACCAAGTTTAGAAAAATGATCAACTATAAACCCGGAACCACAACCAATTTCCAGCATCCTGGTAAATTGAAATGAAGAGATTTTTCGAACCAATCGTTCAATTTTTTCCGCTTTTTTATTCGTGAAAAATTGTCGAGAATCGCGTGGGAGGGTGTCAACGAAAAATCTTTTTTTTCAGTTGTGCGCTTCATAAATCCCCAGCGTATCCCTTGCGACCCGCTCCCAGGAAAATTTTTCTCTTATTATTTTTTGTGCTCCCAGAACAAACCTTTCACGCTTCTCACTGGGCCAATCACCAATCTCCCGAATCTTCTCCGCCCATGCCTTGGGATCTTTTGCAGGCAGGAGAAATCCGGTTTCCCCATCCACGACTGCGTCAGCAATCCCTTCAATCCCGCTTGCCAGCAGCACTCCGCCATCGGCGCCAGCTTCCAGGGCAGTCAAACCAAACCCCTCCATATCCTCACCATCAGTGGGGATATTCGGCATCAAGACCGCCACAGCCGAACACCGGAGCCGAATCAGCTCCTTTCTGGACACCACCCCCAGATATTTGACAAAAGGATTTCCGGCGATGATTTGCCACTCTGATTCGTCCCATCTTTTGCCGACGACCACCATCCTTATAGAAGAGGGAAGGAGTGGAAGCACATTTTCAGCAAACCACCCTGCACCTTTGCGTTTAACCAATCTGCCGACAAACAATAAGAATTTATCCCTATCCTGATTCAGGCCTGAAGGTTTTATGGGTTCCTGCACGCCAAGGGGCACGACACGAATATTTGGGAACCCAATACGGTAACATAGCTGAGCCGTTGCCTTAGAAATAGCAATAATTTTTATTTTTTGAGAAATTAGCCGGACGCCTAGCGCCAAATAGAAACGGTATAGCCCGGGCAGCAAGCCCTTTCGCGAACCATATAAAATATCAAGACCATAAGCAGTAACCACTACTTTTGCTGTTGGCATGGCCACAGTGGCGACCAGGGCCAGTGGCCACAGCACAAGATCGCCGATATGTACAACATTAAATGATCTGCTTTTTATAACAAAAAAACCCGCTGACAACAGAAAAAAAGCAAGCGATGTCAGTGACGGAGGTTTCCCATTATTCTTGCCAGGCAGTGATCGAATCGTTAGATCGCAAATGCTTCCCAATTTTTTTGAGAGTTCATAGGAATAAGTCTCCATCCCACCTATCGCAGGCGGCCATTTTCTGGTAACAAACAGAACCTTAATCATCGGTTCCCAACAAAAGTAGAAAGGATTAAGCCAAATGGAAACATTCGTTTGACCACACTGACGGATTGAAAATCATTACTGATAAATATATCCGAATATTCGATAGGACCTCTATCGAGAGGTGACAAAAGCAACCAAATTGTAAGTTAATAGCCATCCTTTTCTCCCTGAAATTGGCCTTCCCCCCCTGTGACAGCCTTCCTGTCAATCTGTTGCCGATAACGCACATCCTCCAAAAGTTTGCGATTGGCCGCCAAAAGATCGGCCAAAAAAGCCACCAGGAGGGTCTGGAAACCCATCCCCAGAAGAACCCCGCAGAGAATCAGCGACTGGATATGGCCGCCGCCCCGGCTGGTGACGTAAAAATAGAGGAAACGAATCCCTATAAGAAATCCGGCGCCGAACAATGCCGCCCCGAGAGTTCCGAAAAAACGGAAAGGCCGATAGACGGCAAAGATCCGCACAATGGTGAAAATACTGCGTTTGATATAGGAGGGGATGCTTTTCACCAACCGTGAGGGGCGCAAATCCGCGTTCACCCGGACCGGCACCGAAGTGATGGCCATGTTCTTCTGGCCGGCCTGGATAATGGTTTCCAGGGTATAGGTGTAGTCGTTGAAAACCATCAAACGTTGCGCCGCGGCACGGCTCATGGCCCGGAAACCGCTGGGGGCGTCGGGTATGTCGGTGTTGCTGGCCATGCGCACCACCCAACTCCCCAGTTTCTGCAACAACTTTTTTTCCGGAGAGAAATGCTCAATGGATTCAATGGGACGGGCGCCAATGACAATATCGGCGCGCCGTTCCAGGATGGGCATGACAAGCGCCGGAATATCCTCGGCATGGTACTGGTTGTCGGCATCGGTGTTCACAATAACATCGGCGCCGAGACGCAGACAAGCATCCAGCCCGGACATGAAGGCACGGGCCAATCCCTGGTTGCGGGTATGCCTGACGACATGATCGACACCGTTTTCACGGGCCACCCGCACCGTATCATCCACACTGCCGTCGTCGACGATCAGCCACTCGACCTCATCGAAACCCGAAACCTCCCGTGGCAGGGCGCCAGGGGCGACAGACAGGGTGTCCGCTTCGTTCAAGCAGGGGATTTGGATGATGAGTTTCATTTTGGATTGTCCTTCTGAAATCATACGGGATGGCCCGCCTTGACCGGAACGCCCGGACACCGCATCCCGTTCAGAATTGCAATTCTCCAATCCGGATATCCAATTCCGAGACGATCGCACATTTGCGTATTTCTCCGGCAACAGGAATCCGTCCGCCCCAAAGGTAATTGTAGGCCATCCCTCTTTTATCATGAACCAGGGAAAGCGGGGTCTGGTCGAAAAACTCCGGAATCAACTGGATCGGCCCCCAAAAAGCGACCCAGAGCCGGGAAACCTTTGGGTCGGAATCCTTCTGATCAAAATATTCCGGGGGGTTCTTAAGAACCGCCAGCACGGGAAGATTTTCTTTCCTGACAAGTTTCATTCGTTTTTCAGCTTTAATGATGCGGGAGATATTATTATTATGGAAAATTGTTTCATTCAAGGGGTGCCCCGCCAAAAACAAGATGGATAAGATCACCAGCATTGTGACCAAAACCTTATAAAATTTCTCATTTTTGATTTTTGATTTTAAAAATCCAGAGAATTCCTGCCATCCGGCGGCGCTCGCAATCATACAAAATAGGATTAAAATGATAAAATAACGTCCGAGAGGACGCTCCGGGTACCGGATAGGATCAATTCCGACAATCACATAGCTGTGTAGCAGATACGCTACGAAAAAAATAAACGCAAAGAACCGATGAAAAATAAGGCCATTGTTCTTCTTCAGCCAAAGAACCAATATCGGAATTCCGGTGGTCAGAAAGATCATCTTGGGGAGAAAACTGATCCCTTTCCCTTGCGGTTTAAAAGGCAACTGGAATGAAAAAAGGTATTCCAGAATCGACGGCAAGACTTCTTCCGAAGTCGGCCCTCCCAAGTGCTTTGTAAAAAGCATGGATAGACGCCCGGCCTTCACCCCGAAAAAGTGATTTAAAAGCACGGTCTCAGGAATAAAAATCGAAAAAAACCCCAGTGTCAGCAAAATAACATCCCAACCGACACGGATTTTCCATACCCGGAACAGGTTTTTCCCAGGAAGATTGGAAAAAAGCAGGAACAATCCGATGGCCACGCACCAGTACGCGGCGGTGACTTTGCACCCCCAGGAGAAACCCAGAAAAATACCGGCGACAAAAAACAGCCAGAGATGTTTCCCGGAGGAAAAATACCGGAAGCACAACGCCACCGCAGCCAGCAGCCAGAAAGCCGCCGGCAAAAGCGGCAATAACTGATTGCTCTCGTTCACCGTATGGACAAAAAACATCGGCAACAAAAAGGCCAATACCCCCGCGAACCGGTCCCCCAACTGCCGGGCAATCCAATAGCAAAGCAAGGAAACGCCAAAAGCCGTCACCAAGGGGAGAATGTAATAGACCCAGGGATGAGCCCCGAATATCTTCATGAGGCCAAGTACCGGCAGATTCTGCGCCCAACGCCCCTGATGATGATCTGGAAACAGCGGATACCAGATTCCGGTCTCATGGAAATAACGCAAAAAACTCCATTTCCATACGGAATCGCCGCTTTTTTCGATAAACTCCAAAGCGATCAAACGCCATACAGCAAAGAATAAAACTAAGCAGGAAAGAATTTTCCATTCCGATGTATGGTTGATTTTTTCTCGCAAAATAGAAAAATGACCCGCAAAAAACAAAGTATTATCCTCTTGAGTCATAGCATTATAAAATCTTATAAAAACAATAAAAAAAGGTTATTATTTTATAATCAAGAACCGAATGCATTCTGAAAATAAATCCACGGAAAAAAATAAAAATCTCAAATCGTTGAAATAATATTGTATAAAATCGTAGTGATCTTATATTGAAATTTTTTTTATTAAACAGCGCTGCGTGAAAAAATCTCCAATTATTAATAAGCCCCTCTGCAAAGGACAACCTCAAGGGTTGTCTTTAAAAGAATGTACAAGTCAAGCCACAAACTCCAGTTTCTGATATAGTAGGTCTCCAGAAAAACACGCTCGTCATAGGAAGTCCCGCTTCTACCAGAAACTTGCCACATTCCCGTTAAGCCAGGCTTGACGGTGGAGATAAACTCGAAACTTTCTCCAAATTTCGGGATCTCGTCGGCAACTATCGGGCGCGGTCCGACCAGATTCATGTCCCCCTTGAGTACCGAAAATAGCTGGGGCAACTCATCCAGACTGGTCTTGCGCAGAAATCGACCTACCGGAGTGACACGGGGATCATCCCGGAGTTTAAAATGGGCTTCCCATTCCTCCCGGCTTTCCGGCGAATTTTCCAATATTTCATGGAGTCGATCTTCGGCATCCTCGTACATCGTTCGGAATTTTGGGATGGTAATTTCTTTTCCGTCCTGCCCCAACCGGGTAGCGAAATAGATGACGGGTCCCGGCGAGGTCACTCTCACCAGCAATGCGACAACCGCCATGGGAAGGAGAAAAACAGCCGTCGCCAAAAAACCTATAAAGAGATTCAAAACCTTTTGGATACGGAGGTTGGAGGGGATATTCAGATTGTTCTTGAGGCCCAAAACGGTCAAGCCGTGGAGATCGTAAATGCCGGCGCCGGTGCTCGGGAAAAAATTTTCGGTACTGGCAATGTACGCCCTTTTCTTGAGCAGGTAGATTCGCTTTCCCCATAGCTGAAGAGCCATGAGGGGAAGACACAGAATCGGAATGGCCGCCGAAAGAGAGGCCTGGTTTTCGTAATAATCCGCCAAGGAACCCAGCACGGGCAAATCATCAAGAGCCTCGCCTGGTCGTTGAAAGCGGTCATCAAAAAAGCCAATCGGCTTCAACCCGAAATGCTTGCTTTTCTTCAGCACCCTGGCCACCACCTGGCCGGTTTTCCCCGCTCCGAGAATCACCACCGGCGCTACCCCGATGTTTTTTATGAACATCAGATGCCGGGCCAGCCAGCGGAACAAAATCACACTGAAAAAAACCACGGGAAACATCCCGAAAACAAGGCCGGCTTTGAGGGGAATGGAAGCCGGACCGCCGTGACCCAGGCTTTTGGCCAGCAGGGGAAACTCCCGGAAATAGAAAAGCCGGATGAGAAGCAGGCCAACGATGATCCAAAAAATCCGCCGCAACTCTTCCTGGGGGGGGGAAATCAGTCCGGGAACCAGCAGACTTTCATGGTAAAGATTGCTGAGCTCGGCCACAAAAATAAAAAACAGGGAACCACAGAAGATCACCGGCCGGGAAATCAGCACAGTACCCGCGGCAAAAAGAAAAAGAATATTTAGGAGGACACAGGCCAAAACAATGGCCGCAAAATCGCCAAACATCAAAACAAACGGGCGCATCCAATTCCAACGATAGGTTTGCGGGATATACATAAAATTTGGCACGTCATCCCCCCCTGGATTCGGATAATCCAAGACCACAATCATCTCCACCAGATGCTTTTGTGATAAAAACGGATTTTTTAATAAAAAAATAATTTAGCAGATTCACCCTACCCAGGAAAACTGCGCAACCGGCGTTTCCGTTGGCCGCATCGTATCTCTCCACGGGTGATGAATCCCGCTAGGTTTCCTTCTTTAATAGATCCACAGATTCTGCGGAAGAAGCAGAAATAGAAAGATCTGTTTTAACCATCTCCGATACGATTTCGTCAAACCGTTTCTCGGCCTTCCAACCCAAGGTTTCATGAATGCGACCCGCATTTCCGAACAGCGGCACGGCTTCCTCCTCGCGAAAAAATTCCGGGCTGCTCTCCACAAAATCCCGATAATCGAGTCCGACTTCAGAAAAAGCCTTCTCGACAAATTCCCGGACGGTATGCAAAAAA
The DNA here is from genome assembly GCA_016926265.1 of Deltaproteobacteria bacterium. Taxonomy (GTDB): domain Bacteria; phylum Desulfobacterota; class Desulfuromonadia; order Desulfuromonadales; family JAAYDE01; genus JAAYDE01. The sequence continues at coordinate 20,106 of JAFGOW010000131.1, forward strand.
CCGGAGGAAATCACGAAATCACAGGGGATCTCAGGCTGTAACATCCGCCACATCGCCCAAACATAATCAGGGGCATAACCCCAGTCACGCTCGGCCTCCAGATTGCCCAAAACCAGCTTCCTTTCCAATCCCATTTTGATACGGGCCACGGCAGCGGAAATTTTTCGGGTGACAAACCTCTGTCCCCGCCGCGGCGACTCGTGATTGTAGAGAATCCCGGTACAGGCAAACATTCCGTGCTGTCGGCGATAATAATCGACCAGGTTGTGTCCGGCCAATTTGGAGATCCCGTAAATGGAGCGGGGACGGAAGGGGGTCGTTTCGTCTTGAGGCCAGTGATCAACCTGGCCGAACATCTCACTCGTGCCGGCGAAGAAAAACCGGCATTGGGGCGCCCGGTTCCTGATAATCGTCAGGAGGTTATGGGTGCCGCCGATATTGGCCTCAAGAATTTTTGATTCATCCTCCAACCGGTAACTGACAAAACTCGAGGCAGCGAGATGATAGCACTCCTGCGGCGCGGCATCGTCCGCAACCCGAAGCAGCCAGTCATGGTTCGTCAGCGAGCCGCGATAAAGAACACAACGGCCTTCGATTCCTTTCAGATTCGGCATAGAAATATCGGGAAGTTCGATGCCGTGGACTTCATATCCTTGGGCCAACAGCAGTTCGGCCAGATAACTGCCATCCTGCCCGCCGATTCCGGTAATCAAAGCCTTTTTCAATTTATTGCCCTGCTTGAAGTTTTTTTAAACGCCTTGTTGGGCCGTCTCTCAGACGTCGAAACAGCGGCCATTTCCCAGACGGTACAGCTTGTCGCGATACTGAATGGTGGGCAATGAGCCACAAACAAGATTGCCAACTTCCCATGCAGCGATTTGACCGCCTCCATGAGGCCGCATTCGGTGTCGTTTTCCAAGGCGCTGGTGGCCGCATCGAGTGCCAGCACGCCGGGCCGGTGGAAAAGCGCCCGCGCGATCCCGATGCCGAGCATTTCCAGCGTCCTTTTATTGAACCTGATCATCGGCAGAGTACCGCCCCGGAAACGATGTTTCCGGGACGAGTGTTTCCAAAACTAAATTATCGAAGGCATGGGAACATAGCGTTTCTAAAACGAAAACCCGTTCCTGTTACGCCGCAGATCCGCCTCGACCATCATGGCGCACAACTCCTCCAGGCGGGTCTTTGGTTCCCATCCCAGCTCAGTTTTGGCCTTGGAAGCATCTCCAATCAGCAACTCCACCTCTGCCGGCCGGTAAAAAACCGGGTTGATCCGGACCAGGATCTTGGAAGTTTTTTTATCGATACCCACTTCGTCCTTCCCCGTCCCTTCCCACCCTATGTCAATTTCCGCGGCCCGGCAGGCCATGTTCACGAAATTCCGCACCGTCTCGGTGCGCCCCGTGGCCAAAACATAGCTATCCGGTTTATCGGCCTGGAGCATCCGCCACATCCCCTGCACGTATTCCTTGGCATAGCCCCAGTCACGCTTGGCGCCCAGATTGCCCAGTTCGAGGACAGCGAGTTTCCCCAACTTGATTTTGGCGATCCCGTCGGTGATTTTCCGCGTCACGAATTCCCTGCCCCGCAACGGGGATTCGTGGTTGAAAAGAATCCCGCTCGCCCCAAAAATGCCATAGGATTCCCGGTAATTGACGGTTGTCCAGTGAGCGAAAAGTTTGGCCACCCCATACGGGCTGCGGGGATGGAAAGGGGTCGTCTCTTTTTGAGGCACTTCTCGGACCTTTCCGAAGAGTTCGGAGGTGGAAGCCTGATAAAAACGGATATTCCGATCGACAATCCGGATGCCTTCCAGCAAATGCAACGCACCGAGTCCGGTAATTTTGGCCGTGGCGATGGGCTGATCAAAAGATACCCCGACAAAACTTTGAGCGGCCAGATTGTAGATCTCATCAGGCCGGATCTCATTGATCATTCGAATATTTGAGGACTGATCGGTCAGATCGTATTCGAGCAACCGCAAGTTGGAATGTTGGCTGATGCCAAGCTCCTCTATCCGCCAAAAATTGACGGAACTGGTTCTCCGGTAGGTGCCATAAACGGCATAACCCTTTTCCAGCAACAGCTGGGCAAGATAAGCGCCATCTTGGCCGGTAATGCCTGTAAGAAGTGCTTTTTTCAAACTGGACTCCTTTTATATTTTGACTGCCTCATGAAGCGGCCAAAAAGGCTGCCATTTTGCCTGACAAGCCACCTTTTGGAGTATATAACCTTCTTCCCAAAAGAGATCGTCAACGGAAAAATTCACTCCGGGGGGAAATCTTAAAAGGATCGATGAAATTTTTAGTCCCAAAATAACTTTTGGGCGCTCATCCAACGCTTTATTTTTTTGGGAAGATATTTTTCAACTAACCCAGCCTGAAAGCCCAGATAACGGAAAAGAACCCTCGCCAAGACTGATGGAATAAGCCAGGGGCATCGATGCGCAACATACCGAATTTCTGATTTCAGAAAGCGAAGCCCTTCGCCTTCAGCCCCTCCAAAAGCTTCACGCATCCACACATTCCGGGCATGGAAAACCCCGGTATCGAAATATCGCTTCCATTCCTGGGCGAAAGAATATCCGTGAGAATGAAAAACCTCCGCCTCCGCGCAATAAGCAACCTTCCAGCCTGCAAGAAGCATCTTCCCGACGGCATAGGTATCTTCCCCAATAATCGTCTTTTGGGGAAACCCACCAACCCTTTTTAGGACATCATGGCGGTAGGCAGCAAAGGAGTTGGAAATGAAAGCCGTCTTGATCCCCAGGGCGGGGATGTCCGCCTTGGATTTGACCCGGCTCACCGGCGGATAGTTGAAAAGCCGGGCATGGGCCTCGATCGGCCCGGCGCCGGGACGCGGCAACTGACGACCAAAGGCGGCGCCGACTAGAGAATCCGAAAACGGCGCGACCAGATTTCCCAGCGCCTCGGGAGAAGCCAGCACCGCATCCTGGGTCATGAAGACAATGACCTCCGCTTCCGGGCAAAGCCCCACGGCAAGCCGCCGTGTACCGCCGTGGTTGAAGTCCTTGCGCGGGATGCGGTGGACACGAAAACCGGCCGCCGCGAAGATTTCCGGCGTGCCGTCATCGGAGGAAGAGTCGACGAGCAGACGATCAATCCCGGACAAAGACTGCGCCGCTAGCGCATCGAGAAATCCCGGCGCCTCAAATGCGGCGTTCAGGGTCAGAAGGCAGAAGGAAATTTTCATAGATTCAAAAATTGGGCAGCACAATGCCCCGCTGGGCATTTCGTAGCAAGGATCGGAGATGAATGATTACTTTTTTACCAGCCAGAATTAGAATTCCGACTAAAAAAATATCCACCGGCAATCAAAAAAGTGGATAAATATTTCCGCCTCTGCAAACAATTCCTATTCCATATCGCTATAAAATTGATGGCTTAACTCTCTAATCTTTTTCAAAACATGATGTTTCTCCATCTGGACACAAGCCGTTTTAATAGCAGAAGCCCCATAGATTTCACGAAGTCTATTGTTGGCTCTTTTTGAAAAAACTATTCTTTCGCTTTCAGGAATACTCATGGATTTTTTATGATAAATATAAGTATTAGTAGCAACGCATAAATCAAACCCGGCTAAAGAAGCCCTAAAACAGTAATCATTTTCCTCGCCATAATATTTTTCAAAAGTTTTCTCGTCTAAATACCCTATTTCGTTAATTACATCTCTACGTATTCCGAAACAAAAACCATGAATTAGGGGGACAAAGGCTGGCCCAACTTTTTTAAACCATTTCTCACATTCTGAATTTAAATTTTCGATGGTTACTCCTGATGGAATTTTATTGATAGCAGTGTTTCGCCTTGTTTTTTTTATGAATGGAATGGATTGATAGGATGCAGCATTCGACATTGGGCCTACAATGCCAATGGATTCAGAAAGAAATGCTGTCTTTAATAACTTATTTGCCCAGTTCTTTGTAACAATCGTATCGCTGTTTATCAAAATAGCTAAATCGGCAGAACTGTTCTTAAGACCAATATTTGCTGATTTTGTATACCCTAGGTTATTCTCATTATGTATAACCTTTGCATAATCACATTTTTTGAATTTCGAAAAAAGATATTCAGTCATATCCTTTTCTGATGAATCGTTGACAATAATGATTTTTTGGTTTCTTTCTAAATTTTCTTCTATTGATTCAATGCATTTTTTAACACACTCAAAAGCATTATAGACGCAAATAATGATATCTATAGATTTATTTTTAACGCAATCTACCATCTCTCCGTTTTTATAATAATTTTCAGCGATGAAAAATGATTCTTCATACCCGGAAACTTCTTTTAAATTTAATTCATTTTTTATCTCAGCTTTATTGCCATGGGGAATCAAGCCGAAATCTCTTACATTCCTCAAACATTCGCCATTTTTAAAAAGATTGTAAACTTCTCCAGGCAATTTTCTCAAGGCAGGAATTATTCCAAGCTGATCTCTTCTCGAAAATTTTTGAATTTCACTCCACCAATTTCTAAAAAAAACATCAGTAAATCCATTTTTAATTTTTGCGATAAAAAAATTAGTTTCGTACATGCCAGCATGATTGGGAATTCCAATTGAAACATAATATTCAATTTGACGTTGAATAATCCAAGGGTCTTCTTTAAAAAGAACAATACATGCTTTTGCTTCATCAAAAACACAATCCCTCAGTGGATGAGGAACAAAACCCAAATTACAATTCGATTTAATAAATTTATCAATATACTTCTCAAAATTACAACGAATTATCACATTCGCATCAATCCAAATAGCAATGTCATATTCTTTTAAAAGCAACGATGGGTGAGTTTTTACGAAACGCGCCATTCTAACAGGATCAGGGTGATAGTAAGGGATTGGGCGAATATCCCATATGCCAAAACCATCTAAGTGAAAATCTGAAAAACAAACGTAATCAATATTATTGTTGAGAATTTCCGGCGGCAATAATTTATCATAACCAGATGAAATAGCAGTGTAGACAACAATACGAGACCTACCCCTTTTATTTTTATATTGAAGAATTTCAACACGAGAAGGCGTTTTTATTGAAATATCAAATTTTTGTTTACTATGAATAATTTTTTTAATTTTTTTTCCAACGAAAAAAAATATCTTTAAGAGTTCTCTCGAAATTCTTGGAGAAATTCTCTCAAACCCATGAAGGAAACTAAAAATTTTCCACCCCATCATTCTATAAACTGATTTAATTTCATCTTTTTTACTTTTTTTTTCACACCATTTATGGATTTTTTTTTCCATATTTTCAGACTTTTTAAAAATTCCTAAGATTATTTTCCCGAATTCTCACTAATTCTCTCGTGCTTAAAAAATCCTTTTGATCTTTCTGAAATAGCACTTTTCCGCGATATCTTTGTGTCCCCCCCGCAGAATTAATCAATCAGCAATTTCTTTGTAATCCTCAAAATCATTTTTATTTTGTTTTTAATAAAAACAATAATTTTAAACGATTCTTCACTTTCGTTGTTGTGAAAAAAAAGGTCAAAAATCAGCTGCTCCACACTTCCCGCAGGAAATACAATGGTCATTTTTTCCAATTTTGATAACCCAGAATACATACTGTTAGCATTTTTATAAATCTCTAAAATATATTTTTTAATCGCTTTCAGGGTTTCAGGCCTACAGTTATTATTTAATAAAAATTTAAAAATATTAATGCCGCTTACAAACAAACCAGATATATTCTCCTTGCCCAAAGGGGCTGTAATTATTGAAAATTCCCTGATTCTTCTATGATAAAAACAGGCATTAATATGCTTAACTCGCTTCGCCTGAATGATACAAAGAAACGAAAACAAAATATCTTCATGGATTATTCCCTCCCAAAACGAGAGACCAACTTCTTTATAATAATCTGTTTTGATAAATTGCAAAAATACAACACTTCTGTAATCATCGTTTTCTAACATTTTAGAAAATAGAAATTCACCATCAGAAATAGTATTATATTCACATTTTCTTTTGTAAATATTATATTTTTTGTGAAAAAATTTTTTTAGTTCTTTATTGCCACAAGTTGTAACACCGTCAAAGCATAACAAATCTAAATCATTTTTGCTCGCCTCTGCGTATAAAGTCTCAAGAGTTTTATAATCTAAAAAATCATCGCTATCAACAAAATAAATATATTTTCCATTTGCATATTGAGCACCAAAGTTTCTAGCAGAAGATACGCCTCCATTTTCTTTATAAAACACAATGATGCGTGGATCCTTTTTTGCAAATTTTTTTAATATTTCTGATGATTTGTCAGTCGATCCATCATCAACACATATTATCTCAATATCGAAAAGTGTTTGTCTGATAATACTATTAAGACACTCATCCAAATATTTTTCAACATTGTAAATAGGAACAATAACGGAAACCTTTGGTAATTTATCCATAAAATTATTATTCCCAAAAAAATTTTTAAAATAATATTTCCCAAAAATCACATTGTTTTTTCTCGCTCAAATTTAGTTAGACCAAGGTACAAATTCCATTTTCCAGACAATACACTTTGTCACAATGTTCGATGGTCGTCAAACGATGGGCCACGATTAAAATCGTCATCCTGCCATGCAAGGCCTTGATCGCTTCCATGACACCGCGCTCCGTGTCATTGTCCAGAGCGCTGGTGGCTTCATCCATTACCAGCACCTGGGGATTGTGATAGAGCGCCCGCGCGATGCCAATGCGCTGCATCTGGCCGCCCGAGAGCCGCACCCCCCGTTCCCCGACCCGGGTCTCCAGGCCTTCGGGCAGTTCCCGGACAAAGGTTTCGAGCTGGGCGGCGCGGATGGCGTTCCAGACCGCCCCCTCGTCAATCCGGTCGTTCTCCAAGCCGAAGGCAACATTGCGCCGCAGGGAGTCGTCGATCAGGAAGATCGACTGCGGCACATAACCGAGCTGATTCTGCCACCCCCGCAGATTGGCCTGGATATCCAGGCCGTCGACCTCCACGCTCCCCGCCGTCGGAGTCAGCAGACCGAGCAGAATATTCACCAAGGTGCTCTTCCCGGCGCCACTGCTGCCTACGAAACCGACCGAAGTCCCCCGTTTGATTGACAGCTCGATCCGATCCAGAACATCCTTGTCCGCATCCGGATAGCGGAAAGCGACCCCCTTGAATCTCAGCTCATTCCGGAACGGCACCGGCACCGATTCGTCCCCGTGAGGGGGCGCCAGACGGCCCAATTCCTCGTCGAGCAGTTTGACGACAGGGGTGGAAAACTTCAAAAACTGCAGGGAACTGAGAACCCGGTTGGCCGACGGCATCAACCGAAAAGCCGCCGCCGCGAAAACGCCGATGGTCGGGAGCAGCGTCCCGACTTCCTTCCCCTGCCCCATGATCACGAAGACCAGGCCGGCCAGGCCGATAACCCCCAGCATCTCCAGCCACAGCCGCGGAAGATGATTCAAAGTGGTCTGCTTCTGCCCCACCATTGCGGCGCCAAGAGCATCGGCCTGAAAATCCCGGATAAAGGCCTCCTCACGCCCCAGCAGTTTGATCTCTTTGGCTCCGCCCAACCCCTGTTGCAAGTGCCGCATCCGCCGGCCGTCATGGTACTGTCGCTTCGCGCCCCATTTTACGAGGCGGTCCTGGGTGAACCTCTGAAAAATCCATAGCGCCAAACCGATGAAAAAAAACAGCAGGATCATGCCGAGCGGCTCGATGACCAGCAGCAGCAGCGCGATCCCGGCCATGGCCAGAAGTTCGGTGATCAGCAACATCCCCGGCATCAGCGCCTTGTTTACCAGTTCCGAACTTTCCATGGTCACATTCCGGATCAGTTTCGCGGAATTGTGCCGAAGGTGAAAGATGTAGGGCTGACGCAGATAACCCTCGAACAAACGCTGGGAAAAGTAGGCTTGAAGACTGAATACAAACTGCGCCTGCTTCCAGGCCATCAGCCCCAGGAACCCGCTCTTGAAACAAAAGGTCGACACCAGCAACACCATGCCGCCGACGATCAGAGCTTCGTGGCTCGGATTTCCAAAAAATTCGAGCCACGGGACGAGTTGCGGGAATTTTGCCGAAATGTTTTTGGAGCTGAGGAGCAGGACAATCGGGATCACCATGCCGATGCCGAGCATCTCCAGCAGCGTTCCGAAAAACAGCATCGCCAAAAGAACACAGCACCGGAATCGATAGGCTTTGGGAAGATGTTTCCAGACGATTCGGGCCAGTTGAATTATGGAAGGCATAAAGGCATTCCGCCAGCGACCATAGAGAAGCAAAACTAGTTAAATAAATTCAACCGCGGGTGCCATGAAAAAAAAACCGCAACCGTTGAAACAATCCGTTCCCGCCAGGGCGGATCTCCGCCAGGGGGTAACCCTGGAAATCATCTCCAAGGATCCGGAGCGCGATGGCAATCTCCCTCCGGCCGAAATCGCGCCGCCAGCGTCCGAGGCTAGAATCATGCACCCCCCGGGTAGCGGACACCTTGGGATCTTCAAGGCCGCGCATCCTCTGAGGAAGATAAAAATCCCTCAAGATTGCAGGTTCCCACCCGAGGCCCAACCTCTGGAGCAGGCTTTTCAATGTCGCCTCCGGTTCGGTGACCAGATCTTCGTAACGGATTTGCAGACTGGTCTCGGGATAATGCTTCGCATAATCCACCCCCGCTTGGACAAACCGTTGCAACAATTTCACCCTCTCTTCAAAAGGGCTCGGCACCGTTTTCCAGAACCCAACCTCCTGAAGAGAGGCCAGGGCATCCAGGGGATGACGCACAACATGGATGAAAAAAAAGCCTCCGGGAAGCAATCGCCGCCATTCCTCCAGGTACAAAACATTCTCCGGGTCCTTGTCCGCCCATCGTCTCTTCCCGGCTTTGTCCGCAGCCGCTTCATGGGCCGCGATCATAGCGCCGCCGAAGATCTCCAGAATCTCTTCCGGACCCAGCCCCAAGGAGGGGAGGGTAGTAAAAAGCCGCGCATGCTCCAGGGGATCGTTGAAAAAATCGCCATGCAGGTTTTTGAAGAACTTGACCTCGGGCCCGCAATGGATAGCGCTGTGAGCATCGAGCAGACGCCGCAACAGCGACGTCCCCGACCGGTAGAAGCCGCCGACAACGATCGGGAGTTCGTTCATGGCATAAAAAAATCCTTTAGAGGGAGATGTTTCTTGAGGAATTTCGAAATCATCCTTTTGGCGGGGGGCCTGCCCAAGGGCCGTTTTGGCCACGGACGGACCCTGCCATCTTGCCGAACGGTCCCCCCCCTCCAGAATGGTGTGCTTGCGCCACGGTTGCGAGGCGTCCCAACTCCCGGGAACCACCCTTTTCAACGCTGCCGGCGGCGGGAACCTCAGCCGATCCGCTTTGAACTCCTGGCGCGCTTTGTGCCAGCCGCGTTCTTCCACCTCGCCGCGGGAATAGACCCGTTCCTGTCCATATTTGGCGACGGCGTGGGCGCGGCTCAACACTATGTAATGCCGGAGGATAAAGTTCGTCGGATATATCTTGCGTCCCGCGAACTTCACACTGTGGCCGCCGCTGGACACCAGGTCGATCGGCGCCCCGTTGTTTCTCCAGGCGTTGACCCGATGCAATCTGCTGGGTTCAAAAAAATAATAGTATTGCATCTCCTCGACATAGTCGCGTCCTTCGAAAGACTCCTTGTCATCGGTCGGGAGAAAGACGAATTCATCGAAATTGACCGCGTTGTAGCCCTGGCGGCCGGCGGCCAGGATCCCTTCGCGCAGCGTCGAAAAGGGCGCCGGCGCCTCGCGGATTTCATCGGCGTCATGGTGGATGAACCATTCCGCATCGATCTCCTTGGCCAGTTGTTCTTTAAAAACCAACTGCCCGGCCAAATCGAAAAAACCTGGAAAGGGATATGTTTCGATACGGAACACCCCGCGGCCCCGAAACCCTTCGGCGATGGCACGGGTGTCGTCGGTGGACTCATTGTCAATGACGCAGGTTTCGATCCCCTGGCGGAAAAGATGCTCCAGGCAGCGCCCCAGAAACAGGGATTCGTTGCGGACGGCCAGCAGGGCCACCACCCGGCCCCGGCCCCGCTCCGTCAAGGAAGTTTCCCGCCACTCCCCCCGTTCAGAAGTGAAACATCGCTCCCAGACCCGCCGCAGGACGGACCGGACACCATGGCGGCGCCAACGAAAAAAAGCTTTTCGAATCAAATCCATTTACTGTCTCCCAACCATTTTTTCATCCTGAAAAAAATACTGTGCCCCTTCTCCCCCCACAACCACCTCCCCTGGTGAAAGAGCGCCGTCATCCGCCACATCCGGCGGTTGCAAAACGCGACAAGTCCCCGATCCTTGCCCTCCAGCAACTGCTTCAAGACCGTAATCGACATGTCCCGCTCCACCAGCATTTCGGCCAGCGCCTGAGGCTCCCCGGAACAAAGTTCCAGATAATGATTGGCCCCGAGGAACCCCGAAGACTGCCGAATGACGGCTACCACCGCTTCCGTTTTGGGGGCATCATCGGCGGGCACGGCATCGGTCGCCATCTCCAAAAGCAGGTGATAGAGATCCGCCAACCCCGGTGGCACCTTTTCCTCCCGTTTCAGATTTTCAACGGCATGGCGTTCGTGCCGCAGTGCTTCTTCCAAAAAGCCGCTTCGAAATTCGGCGAAGCTTTCTCCTTCTGGATCGAAATCCAGTTTCAGGGCCGTGGCCAGCCGCCGCAACTGCCCCTCGGGGTCGGCCAGGAACCGGTCGTAGTCGACCACCACCCGCCGTTGCCCGGCGGTCTGCGTCAGGCAGGAAAGCATGTGGTCCAGCCACAGGCTATAAGCCTTTCCAACCTCCATGCCGTCCCGTTTGGACAAGGAATTGGCAACGCTCACGGGATTGCGGCAGGCAATCACATAGCCGAGTTCAACCGGCAACCGCCCAAAGACCTCCCGCCAAAAAGGAAGCAGCCGCGCGGTGCGGGGGTCCTTGAAACCAAAACATGCCGCCGTCTCCAGTTTGTTCCCCAATAGAGCCGCGCCCCGCGCCAGGTACTCCGCCGGGAGCAAAGGCAACTCCTCCCCTGGCACCGGGCGCAAGGTGTGCCATTCAAGGCCGAAGGACCTCAGCACCTCTTCGTTGAGCGCGACGACATCGATATCTTCCCAAAAACCCTTATCGTTGTCCGAAGCGGGGGGCAGGAGCCGATCGCCAAGATCGACCCCCAGCACCCGCAACCCCCGGGCGATAACGCTGGTGCCACTGCGATGCATGCCGACCACGACCACCAGTCGGAGGCCCCGTTCCGGGCCTTGGTGTCTTTCAGCCAGAGACACTGCAAAACCTCACATTGTTGGGATGCGGCCGTCGGGAGGCCAGACCTCGGAGCCGAGCCTCAATCTACTGCAGTTGTTCCTCAAGGCAATGACAGTTGCCGTAAAAAAAGAATCCGTCGAAATCCTTGGTCAAAGGCCTTCCCGTCTCCACCACTGGATTCATCCAGCCCATCGCCGCCATCCCCAGGGTCGGGTAATCCGCCCGTCTCAACCAGTCGACGATGTTGCAGCCCCGCAGCAGGATGAGTTCTTCTCTCTGGCCGAAAAAGTCCTCGCCGACCATCTTGGAGAATTTGGCGGATTTGGGATTCAGAAACAGCGCCGTCGCTATTGCGACGCCGGGGGTGAAACCCATGAACATGGCGGCACGGGAGGCATAGGTGAAATGGCCCGGCGCCATGGCTCGGCAAACCGGGCCCAGCGCTTTGATATGGGGAGTCTGCGTCGCCAGGGAGGTATCGTAGCGGCAGGAATCGAGGGTGACGAAAAGAATGGAGGCGTCAACCGCGACAGGTACCTTTTCTTCCCGGCGTCGCATTGGTGCCGTCAAACTTTTCCATCTTCTGAACTTTTTCGGGATACTTGACAACAGGGGGATTCGCATCCGGTAGAGAAAGTCCTCCGCCGACAGGGGAACGGAAGGTAGGCAGGGTCCTCGACCCAGGTTCCTCTCCTTTTTCCGAGATCCGCCGCCCCGTCATTTCACCGTCCCCAGAAAAAAATTTTCGTCTGGAGAACGATCCAATTTTGAAATATTTTTAAAAAATAGCACAGATGGTCTCCCGGCAACAGGCTGGAAAGCGTTTTCATTCTTGACTATACTCCCAGGAATCGCCGGAAGGCTCTCGGCGCCGACGACCCTTAATTCGGGCAGACGCTGTGGCCCCGCAATAGCCGTCATCTCGGGAAAAAGCAATATCCCTTTAAGTTCCGGCACTTTTTTTGCCCGATACTGCTGTCGTTCCTTGACCGGGGCTGAAAAAACGGAAATTTGGCGCCCACGAGTTTGCGGCCGCTCCCGCGGCCTGAAAATTTTTTCCACCCCCGTCCCCTTTTTGGATGACCGAAGATGCACAACAGCATCGCCCTGGTGGCCGAAGACAGCACTCTCCTGGGGAGCCAGATCAAGAAGAATCTGGAGGAACAGACCCCCTGCAAGATCCTCTGGGTCCGTTCCCGCTCGGAGCTGACGGAGACGTTGGCGAGGGAGGGAAACAAGATCTCCGTGGCGATCGTCAATTACGTCCTGGCCGGGGCGCCGAGCGGAGAGGCCATCGAGCAGACCACGGCCCTCGGAATTCCCACCATCACGTTCACCGGCATTGTGGACGAGGCGATCCGGGCCAGGGTCTGGTCGTGTCATGTCGCCGACTATGTCCTCAAGGATTCCCCCTACAGCCTCGACTACGTGGTGGCCATGGTGAAGCGGATCATCCGCAACCAGGCCATCAAGGTGATGGTGGTGGACGATTCCAGTTCCATCCGCGAGGTGATGGGTCAGATGCTGCGGATTCACCGCTACCAGGTGCTGACCGCCGCCACCGGTCCGGAGGCGCTGGCGCTGCTGGAAAACCACCCGGAAACCCGCCTGGTCATAACCGACTACAACATGCCCGGCATGGACGGCATCGCCCTGGTCCAGAAGATCCGGGAAAAAAATCCCAAGGACCAGATGGCCATCATCGGCATCTCGGCGGCCGGGGACACCACCATGGCGGCCCGTTTCATCAAAAACGGCTCCAACGATTTTCTGATCAAGAAAGCCTTTCTTCCCGAGGAATTTTATTGCCGGGTGACCCAGTGCATCGACCAGCTGGAGCAGTTGGAAGCGATCCGGCAGGCGGCGGTCCGGGATCACATGACCGGCCTCTACAACCGCCGCTACTTCTTCGAGATGGGCGGGAAAATGCTGGCCGCGGCCCGCCGCAAGGATGAGCCCATCGCCTGCGCCATGGTCGACATCGACCATTTCAAAAAGGTCAACGACACCTATGGCCATCAGGCCGGCGATCTGGTTTTGAAGAAAGTCGCCTCGCTGCTGGCCACGCGCTGCCGGGAGAGCGATGTCGCGGCCCGCTTCGGGGGCGAGGAATTCTGCCTGCTGGCGGCCAACGTCAAGGCGGAAAATGCCAAGATGGTGTTCGAATCGTTTCGCAACGTAATAGCGATGCGGCCCATCGAGATCGGCGGCGGCCAGGCGATCCCGGTCACCGTCAGCATCGGAGTCTGCACCGAACGGTCCGAATCCCTGGACGAGATGATCAAAATCGCCGACGGCTTCCTTTACAAGGCCAAACACGAAGGGCGCAACCGGACCATCTGCCGCTAACCGCCGCCAACTCCGCGATGACCTCAACCGAAAACCCCAAAATCATCCTGCTGGCCGAAAACGACCCCGCGCTGGCCGACCGGATCAAAACCCGGATTCAGGCCGAAACGAAGCTGACGGTGATCTGCGCCGGCGACCATGCCGAAACCCTCCGGCTGCTTTCGCAATATCCCCAAGGGATCGCCGTGGCGCTGGCCGAATACCGCCTGCCGGGAGCCACCGACGGCGACACGGTTCTCGAAATCCTGTCGTCGAATATCCCGGTCGTGATCCTGAAGAGCATCCACGACGGCGGTTTCCGGGGGCGGCCGGCCTCCTGGCTGGTGGTGGAACATGTCCTCAAGGAAAAACCGCGCGCCATCGAAATGGCGGTGGCGGCCGTTGGCCGCATCCTGCGAAACAGGCGCACCCGGGTGCTGGTGGCCGACAGCTCTCCGGTGGCCCAGGAGACCCTGAGCCACCTGCTGGCCATGCACTGCTACCAGGTCGATTCCGTCAGTCACGTCGACCAGGCGCTGGAACAGCTGGCCCGCCACCCGGACACCCGGCTGGCCATCGTCGACATCAACGTCGCCGGCCTCGACGGCGTCTCCCTGGTCCAGAAGATCCGTGACAGCCATCCCCCCGACAACATGGCGGTGATCGGCACCTCGGCCATCGCCGACAACAAGATCGCGGCCCGCTTCATCCGGAACGGCGCCAACGATTTCTTCATCAAAAAGGATTTTCTTCCGGAAGAATTCTTCTGCCGCGTCAACCAGTGTCTCGATCAACTCGACCGGATCGCCTCGATCCGCGAAACAGCGATTCGCGACCATCTGACCGGACTCTACAACCGGCGCTTTTTCTTCGACGTCGGCAATAAACTGTTCGCCCATGCCTGCCGTCAGAATTCTCCCATCGCCTGCGCCGTCATCGACATCGATCATTTCAAGCAGATCAACGACACTTTCGGCCACAAGGCGGGCGACCTGGTGCTGCGCCAGGTTTCCGGCCTGTTCCGCGCCCGCTTTCGGGAAAGCGATATCGTCGCCCGGATCGGCGGCGAGGAGTTCTGTGTCCTGGGCCTCAACATGGATGAGGCCAATGCCTTCCGCATCTTCGACCAACTGCGGAAAACCGTGGCCGCTTCCCAACTCGACATCGGCGACAGCGACCCGGTCAGAATCAGCATCAGCATCGGCATCTGCGCCCTTCGGCTCAACTCCCTGGAGGAGATGATCCAGGCCGCCGACGTCAACCTCTACCGGGCCAAGAGTTCCGGCCGCAACCGGGTCGTTATCAGCTGACGCGGAAGCACCCTCTGCCGGGGAAAAGCGACAAGAGATTTTCCCGCCATCGAAGAAAAGCCTCCCGGCGACCTGGAAGCGAAGCCGTTATTTTTTCGCCGGCGGAAACTGGGCCAGAATCCGCTCCACCAGTTCGTTGATCTCCAGCGCCGACTGCTCCGGATCGACGCCGATGGAAGCGGCCCGTTCCCCCCGCCCCTGCCAAAGCAGACTGCCGCTGCGACGCTCCAGGAAATCGAGGGTCAGAACCGCCTGGTCCCGGTCGCCGCCGCCGATATCCCCCAGCCCGATACCGATGCCGCCGAAGCTGCCCCGGCTCCCGGTTCCCAGACCGATGCCGGTGGAAATGCCGCCCGGCTCCCGGCCCCGCTCGATCCGGTAGCGGAAATCCAGTTCAACGTCCGCTCCCGAGGCCTCCTGACGCCACCCTTTTGCCGTCAGCACCCGCTCCACGGCCGACCGAATCCGCCCCGCCACCAGGGCATTCATGCCCGGCCCCTCGGCGCCGCCGGCGCCGGCCCGCCAGACATAGCTTTTCAGCGCCGCGAAATCGATCCCCGGCGCATAGTCCTGGGAAACCGTGACTCCGGCGGCGCATCCCAGGAGCAAAAGCGCCCCCGCCACCGCCATCCCTTTCATGACTCGTCTGAGCGTCATCTTCACCTCCCTGAATGAAAAATCCGTCCGCGGAGCGTCGCGATAGCCCTCGTCCCTTGGTCCGCTCCCCCCGCCATGTTGGTCTGCATCCAATCCATTCTACCCTCCTTTTCCCGACCATGATTCCCGCAGCAGCAGGCTCGACAGAAAAGCGACGGCGGCGGCGGCGAAAAACAGCCGGAAGGCGCCGCCGTAAGCCGCCGCATAGGTTGCCCCGGAGGCGAGCTGCCGCTCCAGCAGATAGCCCACCGCCGGCTGCATCAGCGCCCCCCCCAGAAACGGGAAGAAGTTGACAAGCCCCACCGCGGTGCCGGCCAGCTCCACCGGAAACAGTTCCTTGATCAGGGTGAAGGCGACCGCCACGATGCTGCTGGCGGAAAGGCTCATCAGAAACACCAGCGGATAGAGCCATGGCCGCGAGAGGCTATCCGGAAAGAAGGCGAGGGGAACGGTCAGCAGAAGAAGCGCCAGGGAGCAGGCCGCCATGACGATCCGGCGGGAGCCGATGCGGTCGGAAAGCAGGCTCAGCAGCGGACTGCCGAAGATCATGGCGTAGGCCAGCATGTCCATGACGCGCCCGGCCTCCATCTTGGTCATGGCGTAGACCTGCATCAGGTAGGGCGCCCCCCACAACCCGGCAAAGGAAAAAAAGAGCCCACAGGTGAAGAAAAACCACAGCGCCAGCGGCCAGAAGGCGCCTCTGGAGAGAATCGCGCCGAGTCCGGCCCAAGCGCTCTGGTTGCGGCCGCCCCCTGCCGGGGCAACCGCCTGCTCCAGCGCGGGGAACCCTTTTTCTTGCGGGGTGTCGCGGACCACGATCCAGATCAGTGCGGCCAGCGCCAGCGTGGCGGCGCCGATGGCAAAAAAACTCCCCCGCCACCCGCAGCGGCTGCTGAGAAACGCCAGCGGCGTGGCGGTGATCAGCACCCCGATCCCTCCCAGCGCCACCAGCATCCCCGTCACCCGCGAGAATTCGGAGGCCCCGAACCAACAGGTCAGGATCTTGAGGGTCGCCACGAACAGCATCGAGACCCCGATCCCGACCAGCACCCGGGCCGCGATCGCCCACCCCACCGAGGTAACGGCGCCGAGCCAGATCGAGGCGAGGCCCGCCAGCACGAAACTGGCGGTCACGATGCGGCGCGGCCCCAGGGAATCGGCCAGCAGTCCGGCGGGGAGCTGCATCAAGGCGTAGGGATAGAAATAACCCGAGGCCAGCAGACCGACCAGGGAGCCGCCGATGCCGAGATCCGCCATCATGTCGAGAGCCACCACATTGGTGCTGAGGCGGTGGAAATAGACCAGGATGTAGCCGCACGCGAGCAGCCCGAAGACCAGCCGGCGGTAGCGCAGAAATTTACCGTCCGGCGTCGATGCCATGATGCTCCTTTTCCGGCGGCGAGCCGCCGCGCAGATTGCCCCGCGCCAGGGAGAAGCCGATCCCCGCCGCGCACAGGGCGGACATAATACTGAAACAGCGCCGGACCGCCACCGGCAAGGCCGGATGGGTTCCCAGCTCCGCTCCCTTCCCGCCCAGGGTCAGGCTGAACACCACCAGCACCACCGCCATGCTCGACATCTGGCCGATGAGGCGCATCGCCCCCACCGCGCCGGAAGCGATGCCGAAATGACGCGGTTCCACACTGCCCATGATGGCGTTCATGTTGGGGGAGGAAAAGAGGGCGAAGCCGACCCCGAGGCAGATCAGGCAGAAAACGACATAGCCGGTCGCCGGCGCCCTCCCCATACCGGTCAGCAGCAGCAACGCCAGCGCGCTCACCCCCATGCCGCAGGAGGCGAGAAGGCGCGGCTCCCAGCGGTCGGAGAGACGCCCCGCCAAGGGCGAGAGCAGTGCCATCGCCAGCGGCTGCCAGAGCAGCACCGTCCCGGCCCGTTCCGGCCCCAGAGCAAGCACGTACTGGAGATGGAGGCTGAGCAGAAACGAGACGGCGAAGGTGGCGCCATAGTGGATCAGGGCCGCCAGCGAAGAGAAGGCGAACACCCGGTTATCTCGGAACAGCCGCACCTCGAACAACGGAGAAGCGGAGCGCAGCTCATGGCGGGCAAAGAGCGCAAAACCGGACAGGCCGAGCAGAACCAGGGCGAGGCCGGGCCAGCCGGGAAGAAGCGACAGGCCGGTCATCAAAGCGACCAGGGAACCGGCATAGAACAGCGCGCCGGGGCAGTCGAAACGCGCCCTCTCGGCCGCGGCCCATTCGCCGGGAACGGCCGTCGCCAGCAGATAGAGGATCAGCAGCCCGAAAGGGACGTTGCAGAAAAAGATGCTGCGCCAGCCGAAAACCCCGGTCAGCAGACCGCCGGCATAGGGCCCCGCCGCCAGCCCGATATAGACTGCCGCCACATTGAAGCCGATCGCCCGGCCGCGCTCCCCCGCCGGGAAGACCGAGGTGA
>JAFGOW010000017.1 GCA_016926265.1 Deltaproteobacteria bacterium
ATTGGTTTATGGTCGGGGCGAGAGGATTTGAACCTCCGACCCCTAGCACCCCATGCTAGTGCGCTACCAGGCTGCGCTACGCCCCGAAAACCAACAGGTGTGGATTATGTTTTTTTCCCCAAAAAATGTCAAGGAGAAAGACCGCGCCAACGAAAACGGCAAAGCCGCCCCGTATCTTTTTCCGGCTTTTGATCCAGGCGCCGGTAACCCCAGGAAAGATCCCGCCTGTCTTATTGTTTTTACTAATTTTAAATCCCGTAGATCTTGTCCGAGGATAAGACCGGAATGCCGTTTTCGGTGAGAACCCGGATCGCCTCGTCACTGTTATCAAACCGGAAAATTACGATGGCGCTGTCTCCATAGTGCTCGACGAAAGCATACATGTATTCCACATTGACACCGGCCCGCTGCAGAGGATCGAGCACGCTGAACAGGCCAGAAGGCCGGTCGGGCACCGCCACCGCCACCACTTCGGTTTTGTTCACCGTGATGCCGTTTTTTCTCAGCACCTCCAGGGCCAGATCGCTGTTGTTGACAATCAGCCTCAGAACCCCGAAATCGGAGGTGTCCGCCAAAAAAAGCGCCCGGATATTGACCCCTGCCGCGCCCAGAACCTGGGTCACTTCCGCGAGCCGGCCCTTTTTGTTTTCCACAAAAATGGAGATCTGGTTGACTTTCATGCCCCCTCCTTTATCCATGGTGTCGGACCAATCAGGAAATCTTCCGCCGGTCGATGACCCGCTTGGCCTTCCCTTCGCTGCGGGTGATGGTCTTCGGTTCCACCAGCTTGACCTTGCAGGTGATCCCCAGCAGATCCTTGATCTCCTTCTGAATACGGGCGGATAAGGTCTGCAGGACCTTGACCTCGTCGGAAAAGGTCCGTTCATTGACTTCCACCTGGACTTCCAGCGTATCGAGGCTTTCCTCCCGGTCGACGATCAACTGGTAATGGGGCTCGACCCCCTTGATGTTGATGAGGACGCTTTCGATCTGGGACGGGAAGACGTTGACGCCGCGGATGATGAGCATGTCGTCGCTGCGGCCGCTCATCCTCGCCAGCCGCAGATGGGTGCGGCCGCAGATGCAGGGCTCGGGGATGAAACGGGTGATGTCCCGGGTCCGGTAACGGATCAGCGGAATTCCCTCCTTGGCCAGGGTGGTGATGACCAGTTCCCCCTGTTCGCCGATGGGGAGGGTTTCGCCGCTGTCGGGGTCGATGATCTCCGGCAGGAAGTGATCTTCCCAGATGTGCAGCCCATGCTGGGCGTCGAGGCATTCGATCGCCACGCCGGGCCCCATGATCTCCGACAAGCCGTAGATGTCGATGGCTTTGATGTGAAGCTTGGCCTCGATCTCGGAGCGCATCGATTCACTCCAGGGCTCGGCCCCCAGGATTCCGATCCGCAGTTTGAAATTCTGGATATCGAGCCCCTCCTCCCGGATCGCCTCGGCCAGGTAGAGGGAATAGGAGGGGGTGCAGGTGATGACGGTGGAGCCGAAGTCGTGCATGATCAGAATCTGTTTCTTGGTGTTTCCTCCCGACATGGGGATGACCGAGGCCCCCAACCGCTCGGCTCCGTAATGGGCGCCGAGGCCGCCGGTGAAAAGCCCGTAGCCGTAGGCGTTGTGGATCACGTCCCCGCGATGGGCGCCGGCGGCGACGAAAGACCGCGCCATCAGTTCCGCCCAGTTGTCGATATCGCGCCGGGTGTACCCGACCACGGTCGGTTTCCCGGTGGTGCCGGAGGAGGCGTGAATCCTCACGATCTGGTCCAGCGGGACGGAAAACAGCCCGTAGGGATAGCTGTCCCGCATGTCCTGCTTCAGGGTGAAGGGCAGCCGGCGGAGATCGTCGAGGGAGCGGATCTGGGAAGGTTTAATCCCCTTGTCGTCAAAAGAACGGCGATAAAAGGGGACGGTGTTGTAAACCCGTTCGACAATATTCCGGAGGCGTTTCAATTGCAGGGATTCGAGGACTTCGCGTGGCAGGGTTTCAAATTCATCGTTCCAGATCATGGAAAAACCTCTTTTTATGGCCAACGGACAGGAAAAACAACGTTCGGGTTCCGGCCCCCGAACTCCTATTGCGACAAGAAACCGCCACCCACGGGGAAACGATGGGAGGAAATGGTTGTCCCCCTTTTCCAGGCGGCTGGGAACAAGGGAACCAAAAAGCAAGACGCGACGATATGGAAAAGCGCCGCCCTTTACAACCAACGGTCAGCGGGCGAGAAACCCTTGGGCCGTGCCGCCTAGGAACAACTGGCGTGCCTTTGCAGCGCCCGGTCAAAGAACCCGCGTCAACTATAAGAAAAAAAACCGGAGATTGTCAAAAACAACTTTTAAGGCCGGATCGATTGCTGCCGTCGGTGAAAAGGCCAAGGGGGCGGGGGAAACCAGGTCATTTGATCCCGATAACGGCTTCGGAAAGGTTGAAGGTGTGGTCCCCGATCTTCTCGAAATTATGCAGCATGTCGATATAGATCAGCCCGGACAGAACGTTGCATTCGCCGGTATTGAGACGGGTGATATGGTTGTTGCGAAGGCTTTCCTCGAGACGGTCGATACTGTTTTCCATCTGCTGCGATTTAAGGCCGATGGTTTTGTCGCGCGTTTCCAGACCCTTGATTACAAAGGCCAGAAAATCCTGGGTCAGCTGGCACAGCTCAGCGATCTCGACCTTGGCCGTATCGGAAAAGGCGATTTTCTGATCTTTGGCCCGCTGTCTCAATTCCCAGAGGTTCTCGCAATGATCCCCCACCCGCTCCAGGTCGTTGACCATGTGCATCAGGGAAGCGATCTCGCGGGAGACCTCGGAAGAAATCGACTGTTGGGAAAGCTGCACCAGAAAATTGGTGATTTCCTTCTGCAGCAAATCGATATAATCCTCGTTCTTCTGGAGTTCTTTGATTTTCTGTTCATCCGGATGATCCAGAAAACGATTGGTCTCTTCGAGAAAGGTCATGGCCAGCCGCGCCATCCGGACCGTCTCGGAACGGGCCTGTCCCAAGGCGACGGGAGGTGTGTTGAGAACCCGGGTGTCGAGAAATTTGAGGTGAAATTCGCCGACGACATCCTCGCCTCGGATCAGCAGCGTGGAAATTTTGGCCAGCATCCCCACCAAGGGGAGGAAAACAATGGTGTTGAGGATGTTGAACAGGGTATGGGTATTGGCGATATGACGGCCGATGAA
>JAFGOW010000132.1 GCA_016926265.1 Deltaproteobacteria bacterium
ACGTGACGGCGGCGGCGCTGTTGGCGGAACTGAAACAGCGGCAGGAAAGCTGTTCCAGCCTGCGCGGAATGGCCCGGATTTCCTGGCGGGAAGGGAACCGGAACGCCGTTAACAGCCGGCAGGCGCTGCTGGTGCGCCGCCCGGACCGGATTCGCCTCGAACTTTTCGGTCTTTTCGGACAGCCGGTTCTGGTGGCGGCCATAAACAGCCGCCGGGTGACGGCTCTGGATATCGGGGAGGGGGTATTTCTGCAGGGGGAAGCGTCTCCGGAAAATCTCTACCGGCTGCTGCATCTCCCTCTAAGGCCCGCTGATCTGGCCCGCCTGATCCTCAATCAGGTTCCTGAAATGAAAATCACTTATCCTCCGACCCTGGAGACCACGCCCGAAGGCTGTCTTCTGCTCCTCTCCGGCACGGAGAGGGAACAGGAACTGCACTTCGACGGCCAAGGGCGGTTGGTGAAAATGGGGCTTTCTTTCCGAGGGGAGCGCCAATTGGAAGCGGAATATGGCGATTTCAGCGGCGCCGAGGAATTTCCCCGCCGCATGCGTTTTTATCTCCCTTTCCAGGGGATGGAGGTGACGCTCCGTTTCGATGCACTGGAAACCAATGTTCGGCTTGGCGATGAACTTTTTGAACTGCAAGCCCCGGAAGGATTCCGAAGCCTTTCCCTGCCCTGAAGCGTTTTCCTCCCCGGTTCCAAGGAAAGCGGGATCGGATTGTTGCCCAGAGGGAAGCGATGACTGAAGGGAGATGGCGCTATGCCGTGACGGCGCTGGGTCTGCTGGCGGGGCTGTTGTTCTGCTCCTGTTCCCAGGACCAGCAGCCGCCGATGGGAGAGAAAGAAACCAAGGCGGCTCCCGTGCCCGGCGACACCCTCATCATGGGGAGCCCCTCCGATGCCGTTACCCTGCTGCCGGTGCTGGCCTCGGACGGCGCGTCTTCCAGCGTTAACAGCCTGATCTACAACGGCCTGGTGCGTTACGGCAAGAATCTCGAAATCGAGGGGGATTTGGCCCAGTCGTGGGAGGTTTCCCCGGACGGCCTCACCATCACCTTCCATTTGCGAAAAGGGGTGCGATGGCAGGACGGCCACCCCTTCACCTCGGCGGATGCCCTTTTCACCTACCGCCTCTACACCGATCCCAAAACCCCCACCGCTTATGCGGAGCGTTACCGCCAGGTGGCCCATGCCGAGGCACCCGATCCCCACACCTTCGTCGTCACCTACGCCAAGCCGCTGGCCTCGGCCCTGAGCAGTTGGGCCGTCGATATCCATCCCCGCCACCTGCTGCATGGGGTCGAAATCACCAAGAGTCCCTTGGGCTCCGACCCGGTCGGCACCGGTCCCTTTATCCTCACGGAGTGGCGGCGGGGGGAGCGCCTCGTGTTGGAGGCCAATTCCGACTATTACGAGGGACGTCCCTATCTCAACCGGGTGGTGTTCCGGGTCATCCCCGATCCGACCACCATGTTTCTGGAACTGCAAACCGGCGGCATTGACGAGATGGGACTGACCCCCCTGCAGTATGCCCGCCAATCCGATTCCTTCAATTTTCGCCGCAACTTTCGCAAGTATCGCTACCCCGCCATGGCCTACACCTACCTTGGGTTCAACCTGCGTCAGCCCCTGTTCCAGGACAAGAAGGTTAGGCAGGCCATATCCTGCGCCATAGACCGGGAGGAGATCGTCAAGGGGGTTCTGCTGGGGCTGGGAAGGGTGGCGAATGGTCCCTATGTTCCCGGTACCTGGCCCCACAACCCTCAGGTCGGCTATTATCCCTATGATCCCGTCCGGGCCCGGATCCTGCTGCGGGAGGCGGGATGGGCAGACGGCGACGGGGATGGCATCCTGGAACGGAAGGGGCGCCGGTTCGCCTTTACCATCGTCACCAACCAGGGCAACGACCAGCGCGTCAAGGCTGGGGAGATTATTCAGAGGCGGCTCAGAGAGATAGGGATCGAGGTGCGGCTGCGGGTTATCGAGTGGGCTTCCTTTCTCAAGGAGTTCATCAATCCCGGCAACTTTGAGGCGACTTTGCTCGGCTGGACGGTGCCCGTTGATCCCGATGGCTACAACGTCTGGCATTCCAGCAAAACCGGGGTCGGCCAGCTCAACTTCGTCCATTTCCATCATCCCGAGGTGGACGATCTGCTGGAACAAGGACGCCGTAGCCTCGACCAGGAGCGGCGGCGGGCCCTCTATTTCCGGTTCCAGGAGATTTTGGCCGAGGAACAGCCCTACGCCTTCCTTTACGTGCCGGACGCGCTGCCGGTGGTGGCGGCTCGTTTCCGCGGCATCGAGCCGGCTCCGGTCGGCATCATGCACAACTTTATCCGTTGGCATGTCCCGGAACGGGAATGGAAGTATCGGCGGTGACGCGTTGACCGGCGTCCGCCAGAAAGATTGGAAGTATGTTTCTTTTTTTGCTGAAAAGGGTGGCGATGATGATCCCTCTGTTGCTGGGGATCACCCTGATCACCTTTGCCGTGATCCACTTGGCGCCGGGGGAGCCGACCGACTTGCAGACCCAGCTCAATCCTGAAAGCAGTTCGGAACTGCGGGATCGGCTGCGGGCCTATTATGACCTCGACAAGCCGCTTTACGTTCAATACGGCAAATGGCTGGGAAGACTGGCGCGGCTCGATTTCGGCGAGTCTTTTTCCCAGGATCACCGGCCGGTGTGGGACAAGATCTGCGAACGGCTGCCGGTCACGGTTCTCATCAACCTGCTGTCGATTGTGGTGATCCTCGGGGTGGCCGTCCCCATCGGGATTCTGTCGGCGGTTCACCAGGATTCTCTTTTCGACCGGATGACCACAGTGCTGGTCTTTCTGGGTTTTGCTACCCCCTCTTTTTGGCTGGCCTTGCTGTTGATGGATCTGTTCGGGGTGCGGCTCGGGCTGCTCCCCATCGTCGGCCTGAAATCCTTCGGCTTCGAGTATCTGTCGGCGGGGGGGAAGCTCCTGGATCTGCTGCATCATCTGCTGCTGCCGGTTTTTATTTCCGCGTTCGGAGGGTTGGCCGGGTTTTCCCGCTACATGCGCTCCAACATGCTGGAGGTGGTGCGCCAGGACTACATTCTGACGGCGCGGGCCAAAGGTCTTTCCGAGCGCACCGTGATCCTCAAGCACGCCCTGCGTAACGCCCTGCTGCCGATCATCACCATCCTCGGTCTCTCCGTTCCCGGCCTGATCGGCGGCTCGGTCATCTTCGAGACCATCTTCGCTATTCCCGGCATGGGGAAACTCTTCTATGACGGTGTTATGATGCGGGATTATCCCCTCATCATGGGCATTCTCCTGATCGGCGCGGTTCTGACCCTGGTCGGCAATCTGCTGGCCGATATCGGCTATGCCCTGGCCGATCCCCGCATCCGTCAAGCGTGACCGCTGGTGGTTCCCTTGCGCAAAATTTTTTGGGAGCGGCGAAGGGCAATGGGGGAAATAGGGGCATCGTCCAATAAAAAATTGCTAGCAGTCTGTCGGTCTTGATATGTACGAGCAGCACAAGTCCGCCCCTTTAGATCAATTGCTTTTTGAAAATCAGCAGGAGCAA
>JAFGOW010000133.1 GCA_016926265.1 Deltaproteobacteria bacterium
ATGTTGCCATCCCCGGCATGGCCGAAGGAATAGATCTTGAGACGGTATTTTCTCTCCAAGGCCGGCAGGGCGGCAATCAGATCGGCGATGCGGCTCAAAGGGACCACCACATCCTCGGGAATATAAAGTCCGGCCGTGTCATGGATCCGTAACGAAACCATCCGCCGCACCTCCCAGAGCCGGGCGCGCTCCTTCTGATCCCGTGCCGGGAGAAGATGTTTGGCTCCCAGTTGCCGGCAGATAGCTCCCATCGCCTCCATTTCCAAAGCGATCTGGGATTCAGGGCCGTCGCTTTCCAGCAGCAGCATCGCTTCCTGCCCGGAGGTGGGAAATGGGAGCTGATCCCGGACCAGTTCCAGGCACTGATGGTCCATGAATTCAATGGCGCAGGGGAGATATCCCCGGCTCATGATTTCGGCCACCGCCCCTGTCGCAACCCCCATGTCGGGAAAAATGACCGCCATCCCCGCCACGGCAGCGGGATGGGGAATCAGCTTCAGCGTCAGACCGGTGATGACACCCAAAGTGCCTTCCGAACCGATCAGCAGATGGGTCAGATCGTAGCCGACCACCCCTTTGCGGGTTTTGACGCCGCTCCGGATCATTTCGCCATTGGGCAGCACCACTTCCAGCCCCAGGATGTAATCACGGGTGGTCCCATACTTGACGCAGGCCGGCCCCCCGGCATTGGTGGCGGCATTGCCGCCGATGGTGCTTTGATCCAATCCGGCGGGATCGGGAGGATAGTAAAGCCCCTTGGCCTTCGCCGCATCTTTGAGCTGCAGGGTGATGACGCCCGGTTCCACTTCCGCAACCAGATTCTTTTCGTCCACGACCAGAATCCGGTTCATTTCGGCCAGCGACAGAATCACCCCGCCATGGGGTGCCAGGCAGCCGCCGGCCAACCCGGTTCCAGCACCTCGGGGAACCACGGGGAAACCGTATCGATCCGCCAGCCGCAACAGCTTTTGAACCTCCTCACGGCATCTGGCCTTGACCACAACCTGCGGCGGGATGCGCAGTTCCGAGGCATCGCGGTCGTAATTCTCCAGTTCCTCCGGCGTCGAGAGAATCCGCTCGGGGGCGAACTCGCGGCGCAGCAGTTCCAAGATTTCGGGAGGCGATCCCGATGTTTCGATCTGACCCATATCGAACCTTTTACGTTAGAAATATCCAGGGGAAATCGGACGGTAATTTGAGGGGCCTCACCCTTTTCCGAACCCAGGGATGTACAATCTTTTTTCCAGTTTCTTGAGACCGAAATCGGCCAAGGTGACCATGACCAGATAGTAAAACCCGATGGCCAAAAAAACCTCGGTGAAACGAAAATAACGGGTGGCCAGGATCTTCCCCTCGCCGGTCAATTCAATGAATGTGATGATGTAAGCCAGGGAAGAATATTTGATCAAATAGATGATTTCGTTGCCGCAGCCGGGCAAGGCCCGCCGCAGGGCCTGGGGGACCATGATCCAGATCATGGCCTGCAGGGTGGAGAAACCGAGAGCCTGGGTGGCCAGCAACTGCCCCCGCCGGATCGAAAGAAGAGCGCCGCGCACGTATTCCGACTGATAGGCCCCCGTGCAGAGGATGAAACCGAGTACCGCGGCGTTGTAGGGTTCCAGATAAATCCCCAGGTTGGGAAGCCCGAAATAGAGCACGAAAAGCTGGATAACCAGGGGAGTCCCCCGAAAAAGCCCGGCATAGCCGTCGCCCAGTTTTTTCAGCAGCGGATGACCGTAAACCCGCGCCGTCCCCACCAGGACTCCGACGCACAAACCGATGGAGGCCGACGGCAGAATCAACAGCAACGTCTTCAGCAGCCCCCGGTTCAAAGCCGGCATCAGTTCCTGAAGGATGAAATCGGCTTCCATCAGAGCTCCTGCTCCCCCGACAGTTCATGGAGCTTGGAGCAAAAGGACTGGGTGCGGCTGGACTTACCCGCCGTCAGCAGATCGAGAGGGATTCCCTGCTCGATGATCTGCCCTTCCTGCATAAACAGGATTTCATCGGCCAGGCCGCGGATAAAACCGATCTGATGCGTCGCCAGGATCATCGTCATGCCGTCCTGCGCCAGATTGCGGATCACGGTCAAGACTTCGCCGATCAACTCCGGATCCAGCGCCGAGGTGGGTTCGTCCAGCAGCATCACCTCGGGATCCATGGCCAGCGCCCTGGCAATGGAGACGCGCTGTTTCTGGCCGCCGGATAGTTGGGCCGGATAAAGCGCCGCCTTGTCGCCGATGCCGACCCGGTTCAACTCCTGCAGCGCCCGCTCCAGGGCCTCCCGCTTAGCCATTTTTTTAACCTTGCGCAAGGCGATGGCCACGTTCTCCAGTGCATTGAGATGGTCGAAGAGATTGAAATCCTGAAAAATCATCCCCACTTTCTGGCGGTAGGCATAAAGATCCCTTTTGCGGTGGATATGGATTTCCTGATCCTTCAGCCAGATCCGCCCCGAATCAGGCGGAATCAAAAAATTGATGCACTGCAGCAGCGTGCTTTTGCCGCCGCCGGAGGGGCCAATCAGAACCTTCAGTTCCCCTTTTCGCAATTCGAAGGAAACCTCGTTGAGAATCTGCTTGCCGCCCAGTTTTTTGCAGATGCGTTCGACCCGCAGGACAGGTCTGGTTTCGACAGAGGTCATCGCATTGTCATCCCTGATGGTAGGAGTAACCGGGAATCCGGACCTTCTCTTCCAAATAGCGCAGCCCCTTGACTCCCAGCCAGGTCAGGAGGTAATAAAGCAAGGCTGCCATCAGATAGAGGGGCAGATGCTGATAGGTTCGGGAGGCCACAAAATGGGTGCGGGCCATGATTTCCGAGGTGCCGAGCACAAACGCCAACGCGGAATCCTTGAGGAGGATGGAATATTCGTTTGAGAAGCCGGGAAGGGAGAGCCGCAAGGCCTGGGGCAGGATGATGGAGAGGATGGCCCTGGAATCGCTCATCCCCAGCGCCCTGGCCGCTTTCAATTGGCCCGTAGGGAGAGACTGGATGGCGCCCCGGTAGATCTGGGACTGGTAGGCGCCGCTGGTCATGCCGAGCACCAAAACGACCGAAGCCAGGGCGCTGAGATTGATCCCCAGAAACGAAAACAGACCGAAATAAAACAAAAAAAGCAGCACCAGAATCGGCACGCCGCGGAAAAACCAGACGTACAACCCCACCGCCCGGCGCAGCCAGGCGGCTCCATAAACTTGAGCGACCGCGATTTGAATGCCGATGACAAAGCCGAAAAGCATGGCTCCAACCACCGCGATCGCCGTCACTCCGGCCCCCTCCAGCAGATACGGGAAGGAGTCTTTGATGACCTGAACCGTTTCAAGCATGGTTTCCAGCAGACCCCACGGACAACAAAAACCGGAAGGCACTCCAGAGAGCGCCTTCCGGCATGGAAGGCACAGCCACTATCAGAACCGGAAACTTCTCATTTGTGCAGATATTTGTTCTGCAGGACCTGCCAGTAGGGATCAGCCATGAGCATTTTCATCCCCTTGTTGAGAGTTTCCAGCAGTTCCTTATCCTGTTTGCGCACGGCGATGCCGAATTTCTCTTCCTTCATGCCAAAGGTCCCCAGGATCGCCACCGGTTTCTTGCGGGTCGCGTCCTCGGCCGGAGCATCGTCCATGGCGGCGGCGGCGATCCGTCCGTTAACGACATCCTCGATGGCCAGCGGCGCCGAGTCGTAGTAAGTCAGGGTGAAGTTCCATTGCCTTTTCTCGGCCTCGTTCTTCAGCCATTCCGCTTCCGTGGTGCCCCGTTGCACCCCCAGCTTCTTGTTCTTTTTCAAAACGTCCTGGACCGTCAGCCCCGACCCTTTCTTAGCCACAAAAACCTGCTTGATTTCATAATAGGGGATGCTGAAAGTGACGACTTTTTCCCGCTCCGGGGTAATGCTCATGCCGGAGGCAATGAAATCGATCTTTTTTGCATTCAGATTGGGGATGATCCCGTCCCAATCCATCGGCTGGTGTTTGACGGCAAACCCCATCTTCTTGGCAATCCAATCGATGGCATCGACATCAAATCCAGCCGGTTTACCGGTCTGGTCCACATAGGCAAAGGGCGGGAAATTGGCGTCAATCCCGTTGATATAGCTTTTCTGCAGAGCTGAAGCGGTGGTCCCCGTCATGAAAAGAACCGCAATCATTGCCGCCACACCAAACCAGATTCTTCCTTTTCCCATTTTCCCCTCCAGAAAAAAATTTTTTAAGAAAGAAGAATACACCTGTCGGGAAATATAAGGAGAAGCCGTAAAGCTGTCAAGAAAACAAGTATTAAGGATGTCCCACCTTAAAAAAATTCTCTTTATTATAAAACGGCATGATGATAGCATTAAATCGATTCGTTGCCGTCACACTCCGGACCGATAAAGTTTATGGACTATTCCTTTATCACCGATTTTCTTGAAAAATTTCACACCCAGCGGGTGGTTGAGTATCTGACGGAACTCAACATCGGCGGCCTGGTTCAGGATCCCCTGGTTCTGGCCGGGATTGCCGCCGTTGCCGCCCTCGCCCTCTATCTCAAATGGCGTCTGGTCTTTGTCTCCATCCTGTCCGCCACCGCTCTGGCCTGGCTGATCAACTTCACCACCCAGCGGGGCACCGAAATCGAGACCATGAACAACCCCACCCTGCTGGCTTTCATCGGCATCGGCTTCGGCATCGTGGGGCTTATCATCTATTTCATCTTCATCCGCACCGATTGATCCTCCCATGATCGGCATCACCACCACGGTCCCCCTGGAAATCCCGCTGGCGGCGGGAAAACAGGTGTTCGACCTCAATAACCTTTTTATCAATCACGAGGAGCCCCGGATCCTGACCGAGGAAGCGGAACTGGCCGGCTTCCCCCGCAATACCTGCGGCTGGATCAAAGGGATCTACGGCATCATCAAGCGGCTCGACATCCGGGAACTGATCGCGGTCACCGAGGGCGACTGCTCCAATACCAGGGCGCTCATGGAAGTCCTGGCAACCGAAGGGATCCGCGCCATCCCGTTCGCCTTTCCCTTTTCCCGCTCGAAACAAGAACTCGCGGCCCAGCTTGAGGGTTTTGCCCAGGCCTTTGGAGTGACCTTCGACCAGGCCGGCGCAATCAAAAAGGACCTCGACCGGATCCGGGCCAAGATCGTGGAAATCGACCGTCTGACCTGGCAGGAAAACCGGGTCAGCGGCTTCGAAAACCATCTTTTTCTGGTCAGCTCCTCCGACATGAAAGGAGACCCGGCCGCTTTTGAAGCCGAAATCGACGCTTTTCTGATTGAAGCCCGAAACCGGCCTCCTTTCCGCGAAAAACTTCGCCTCGCTTACGTCGGGGTGCCTCCGATCTTCACCGACATCTACTCCGTGGCCGAAAGTCTGGAGGGGCGTTTCGTATTTAATGAGACCCAGCGCCAATTCGTCATGCCGTCCCTGTGCGGCTCCCTGACCGACCAGTACCTCTCCTACACCTACCCCTACGGCATCTTCGCCCGTCTGGAGGACATCCGCACCGAGATCGAACGCCGCCACGTGGATGGCCTCATCCACTACGTGCAGTCCTTCTGCTTTCGCCAAATCGAGGATATCGTTCTGAAAAAAGAACTTTCCCTGCCGATTCTGACCCTGGAAGGGGATCAGCCCGGACCTCTCGACCCCCGCACCCGACTGCGCCTGGAGAGTTTTCTGGAAATGCTGAAGGCCAGGAAAACCCGATGACAGAAGTTACCCTCGGCATCGATCTCGGCAGCCGCCGGGTCAAGGTGGCGGCGCTTTCCGGGGGAACCGTCGCCTGGTTGAAAACCTTCGACACCATCCCTTTCTACCGCCGCTTCAGTCGCCTGGAAAAAGACGAGTTGGTGATCGATTTCCAAGCCGCCGGGATCGATTGCGGCCCGCCGGAGGCGCCCCATTCCGTGGCGGCCACGGGTTATGGTCGTAACACCATCCGGCTGCGGAACGCTCTGATTCTCCCGGAAATCCAGGCCCACTGCCGCGGCGCCCGTTTCCAGACCGGGCTTTCCGATTTCACCTTGCTCGATCTGGGCGGCCAGGACACCAAGGTCGCTCGGGTCGAAAAGGGGCTTCTGGCCGATTTCGTCATGAACGACAAATGCGCGGCCTCCTCCGGGCGCTACCTGGAAAACATGGCCACCGTCCTCGACATCCCGCTCGAAGAGCTTTCCCGACACACTGCCGATCCCGTCCTGTTAAGCGCCACCTGCGGCATTTTCGGGGAGAGCGAGTTAATCGGCCGCATCCTGGAGGGACATCCTCTGGAGAAGCTGTGCGCAGGCGTCAACCAGGCCCTCCTCAAGAGGATTCTCCCCATGCTGCGCCCCTTTCCCCTCGACGTGCTGATCGTCACCGGCGGGGTCGCCCACAACGACGCCCTGATGGCCATGCTCCGGCAGGCAACCGGGGCTCGTTTGATGATACCGGAACACCCCACCCACAACGGCGCCATCGGTTGCGCCGCCGCCCTTTTTTAATTTTTTCCGGCCAATTCCTCACAATCGGCATAATTCTTGTTTATTTGGAAACGGTCCCACTCCCATTTTTATCCACAGTTTCAAAAAAAATGAGGCGGCTTTTTTAATGCACCGCTTCACCCAACCCGTTTTTTGTTCCGCCGCGGCCCCGGCATACACCGCCGGCACAGCGGAGAAGACCGAGGATTGGCGATGAAATCGACTGAAAACGTCCTGCCGCACAGCGCACCAGCGATACAGGATCACGCACTGAAACAGCGTCCCAACTCTTCTCCCCGAATTCTCCTCGTTTTAACCTTGGGGGCCGTCCTTGTCGGTTTTTTGGCGTTATTGCTGCCGGCATCCAAGATGTTCCTTCTCGAACGTTTTGAAGCCCTTGAAAAGGATCAGGCAACCCAGCATGTCAACCGGCTTCTGGACCTCCTCCAAAACGAAATAAATCATTTGGACACCACCGCGGCCGATTACGCCACATGGGACGATTCCTATCGTTTTGTTGTCTCCGGGAACCGTCAATTCATCGAAAAAAACCTCACCAGCGAAACCTTTTCCCGCCTCCGGATCACCTACTTGGCTTTTGTAAACACTCAGGGCAAAATCGTCTATTCGGGGAAATTCGACCCCGAGGAAGGGAAGATCTTTCAGGCCTCAAAACGGGACCGGGAACTGATCCAGCGGGGCACGCCCCTGATCGATCATGCCACCCCCAAAAGCCATCTGGCCGGCTTTGTTCAGACCGAGGAAGGCCCTCTGCTCATCGCCTCCCGTCCGGTTATCCCCAGCAGCATGGAAGGCCCGGTCCGCGGCACGCTGATCCTGGCCAGGGATCTGGACACCAGAGAGTTGAAACGACTTTCCGGAATCCTCAAGCTCCCCCTGATACTTCAGGGGGGAACCTCCCTGCTCCTCAAAAACCATCCCTCACTTTCGGAAACCAAGCCTGTACTGGTGCGGATCGATAGCGAAACATCCCTGTCGGGCGTCGCGCTCCTGAAAGACATCTTCACCCAGCCGGCAGCGGCGGCGGTCATCACACTGCCCCGCCATATCTACCGCCACGGGGTGCAGACGGTTTTCTACCTTTTTCTGCTGATCGGCGTGATCTTTTTCCTGGCCTTCACCATCAGCGCGATCCTCTTCGGAAAACTTTACCAAGCCAAAAAGCAGGTAAGAGCCATTCAGGGCCGTTATGAAACCATCACCGACCAAGCCTCGGAAGGAATCTGCCTGATCGATTTCAAAACAGGCCATATTCTGGAATCCAATCGCGCTTTTCAGGAACTCCTCGGTTTTTCCCTGGCGGAGATGCGCCGTCTGAAATTCGATGACCTCCTGGGCGCTTCCTCTCCCCTGGAACCCGGATGGCGTGAAAATCTGGGCGCCGATCAGACGGCCTTTCTGGGGGAATTGCGGCTCCTTAAAAAATCGGGAGAGGTGGCGGTAGCGGCCATCCGGGCCAATCTCCTCCGCCAGAAAAACCGCAGCCTGATTTGCGTCATGGCCCAAAACATGACGGAATGGAAAAAATACGAGGCCAAACTCGCCTTCCTCGCCAACCATGACCCTTTGACGGGGCTTCCCAACCGCACCCTCTTTTCCGAGCATCTGCGGCTGGCCATCGAGGACAAGGAACTTTCGGAGAAAATGCTGGCGGTGCTGTTCGTGGACCTCGACAATTTCAAGGTCGTCAACGACACCCACGGCCACCGCTTCGCCGACCTGCTGCTCAAGGAGGTGGCGGTCAAACTCCGGAACTCGATACGAAACATCGACGCCGTTGCCCGCTTCGGCGACGACGACTTCATTATCCTCCTCGACAACCTGGACAAGCCGGAAGAGGCCATTCCGGTGGCCGACAAGATTCGGGAGGCTTTCAAATCCCCGCTGGTCCTCGGTGGAAAAGAGGTCCTGATCAGGGCCAGCATGGGAATCGCCATCTATCCCGCCGACGGCCAAGAGGCCGAAAAACTGGTCAAGAACGCCGGCACCGCCCTGACCCATGCCAAAGAGACCGGACGCAACCACTACCGGTTCTTTTCCGAGGAACTGAATCGCAAGGCGCGCCAGCGTCTGACCATCGAAACCTGCCTGCACCATGCCCTGGAACGGCGTGAACTGACCCTCCATTACCAGCCCCAATACGACCTCAAGCTTCAGAACATCACCCGGCTCGAGGCTTTGATCCGCTGGAGCCATCCCCGCTTCGGCACCATCCCTCCCTCCCGTTTTATCCCCCTGGCCGAGGAAAACGGGATGATCCTCCCCATCGGCGAGTGGGTGCTGCACACCGCCTGCGCCCAGAATAAACTGTGGCAGAACAAGGGCCTCCATCCCATCAGGATGGCGGTCAACGTTTCGCCGAAACAGTTTGCCCAGGCCGATTTCTATAAAACCGTGGCACGGATCCTGGCCGAAACGGGACTGGACCCCAATTTTCTGGAGCTGGAAATCACGGAAACGGTCATCATGTCCCAGCCGGAACAGATCATCATGAAAAACATCACGGAGATCAAGACACTCGGCGTCTCCATCGCCATCGACGACTTCGGGACCGGCTACTCCTCGTTGATCCAGCTCAAAAAACTGCCGCTCGACATTCTGAAGATCGACCGCAACTTCGTCGGAGGCATCCGCCGCAACAAAAACGACGAAATTCTGGTTTCCACCATCATCGGCATGGGGCACAGCCTGGGCCTCACCATTGTCGCCGAAGGGGTCGAAACCCAGGAGCAGATCGAATTCCTGGAAAGCCGCAATTGCGACATGGTCCAGGGCTTTCTGCTGAGCAAACCCCAGCCTCCCGAAGAGCTGGAAAAAACCTTGAGCCATTTGACCCTGGAATACAGCCCTTACTTCGAGGAGCTCAAAAATAATCTCAACGCCCCGGAAGGATGGGCCATGAGGAGAAACGGCTAACCATCTTTTGCCCAGAAGGGTTTGAAAAACGCCATTGCTTTTTCAAAGATCGATTCTGCAACCCCAATGATCCCGCTGTCATGCGCCAATGACGTCCATGCCATGCTCCTGTTTCGGAATCGTCTACACCTCACTCTTTTCCAAAAGGAGACCACAACGTGAAAATCAGAACAAAAATCATGGCATTGACGGTTTCCCTGGTCCTTGTGACGGGGATCGCCATCCTCATCGTGGTGGGGGTGCAACAGAACAAACTGCAGGACTTTTTCGGAAGGGAGATCGAATCTCTGGCCATGAAGGAGGCCGAAAAAACCGCCCAGGACATCTATCTGATGGTCCAGGCGATGCAGGAGTCGGTCAGCCAGACGGTGGAGAACAACCTCCGGGTGGCCGATGAGGTCTTCAAAACCATGGGGGAGATCACTTTTGATGCCGACACCGTCCCCTGGACGGCCTTCAACCAGTTCACCAATGAAAAACAGACCGTCGAACTGGCCAAATTGACTGTCGGCGGGCAATGGCTCGGCCAGAACACCAGCTTCTCCACCCCGACACCGGTGGTCGATCGGGTGGCTGAACTGGTAGGGGGAACCACCACCGTCTTTCAGCGCATGAACCGCGCCGGCGACATGTTGCGGGTCGCCACCAACGTCAGAAAAAAGGACGGCACCAGGGCGGTGGGGACCTACATCCCGGCCCTCAATCCCGACGGCAGCGCCAACCCGGTCATCAAAACGGTCCTCGGCGGCAAGACCTACCGCGGCCTGGCCTTTGTCGTCGACGCCTGGTACGTCACGGCCTACCAACCGATCTGGAATGCCGGCCGCAACCATGTTGTCGGCATCATCTACTACGGCCAGAAGCAGGAGAGTATCTCCAGCCTGCGCCAGGGGGTCCTCAACACCAAGGTCGGCAGCAACGGTCAGGTCTACATCCTTGGCGCCGGCGGCCAGGACGAGGGGCGCTATCTGATTACCCGCGATACCGCCAAGGACGGCAAGACCGGCTTGCAGGATACCGACCAGAACCAAAAACCCTACATCCGATCCTTCCTTGAGAAGGCCTCAACCCTGGTCGGAAAGGCCACGGGGGGCGCCATCCCAGTGGCCTTCGACCGTTACCAGCTCAAAGACCAAAAGGACAACCGGATTCACACCAAGGAGGTGGCGATTACCTATTTCGAACCTTGGAAATGGGTTATCGTCGCCGAACTGGACAAGGCGGACCTGGCGGCGACCCTGGAGCAACTCAATGAGAGTTTCAAAAAAGCCATCTATCTGATCATCGGCATTGCCATTCTGATGCTGCTGATCGCCGTCCCCTGCGCCTATTTCTTCGCCCGCGGCATCGGCGTCCCGCTTCAGAAAACCGTCAACATGATCGACGCTCTCCAGCAGGGGATCCTCGATCAGCGCCTCAATATGACCCGCAGCGACGAGGTCGGCCGCATGGCCAAAGCCCTGGATGCTTTCGCCGACAACCTCCAGAACGAAATACTGACCGCCTTCCAGAAACTGGCGGCGGGAGATTTTACCTTCGAGGCCACCGGCCTGATTCGCAAACCGCTGGCCGATGCCAACGCTCGGCTGAATGAGGTCATGGCCCAGGTCCAAATCAACAGCCGCCAGATTTCCGCCGCCGCCGGCCAGATTTCCGACGCCAGCCAAACCCTCTCCCAGTCCGCAACCGAACAGGCCAGTTCCCTTGAGGAGATCGGCAGCTCGATGACGGAGATCAACAGCCGCACCCAGAACAACGCGGAACATGCCCAGCAGGCCAGCCACTTCTCCATGCAGGCGCGTGAGGCCGCCGACAAAGGCAACCAGCAGATGCGGGAAATGATAAAGGCCATGGAAGAGATCAATATCTCCGGCCAGAACATTTCCAAAATCATCAAGGTAATCGACGAGATTGCCTTTCAGACCAACCTGTTGGCCCTCAACGCCGCCGTCGAAGCGGCCCGCGCCGGCCAGCACGGCAAGGGTTTCGCGGTGGTGGCCGAGGAGGTCCGCAATCTGGCCGCCCGCAGCGCCAAGGCGGCCCAGGAAACAGCGGGGCTGATCGAAAACTCCGTGAAAAAAGCGGAAAACGGTATGGAAATCGCCCGCCGCACCGGCTCAGCCTTCCAGGAAATCGTGGGCGGCATCGGGAAAACCACGGACCTGGTAACGGAAATCGCGGCCGGTTCCAAGGAACAGGCTCAGGGCATCGCCCAGATCAACCAGGGTCTGCATCAGATCGAAAACGTCACGCAGCAGAACACGGCCAGCGCCGAGGAAAGCGCCGCGGCCTCCGAAGAACTGGCGGGACAGGCGGAAATGCTGAAACGGCTGGTGGAGGGTTTCCGCCTCGCCGAAGCGGGTCGCCAGACGGCCCTGGACTGAAAACCCGCCGCTTGAAAAACGAGGCCGCCCCCCCCGGAGCGGCCTCATCCATTTCCGGGCCAGGATGAGCCGGTCCGCCTGAGGCGATGTGAAGCGATTGCATTCCCCCCCTTCTTCCGGCATCATGTTCCTATCTCCCTCGTTCACAAAATACCAAATACAAAATGAAGACCCACCTCATCGCTTTTTTCTGTTCCCTGCTTTTGCACCTCCTGCTCTGGGCGGGACTGCTTCCAGTGGAAGGAACGGTGTCCCTCCGATCCTCCGTCTATGAAGTCGCCCTGGCCCAGGGAGCTGCTGAAGATCGGCCCATCTCTCCCGCCATGGCCGGCGCCGCTGTCCCCGAAAGCCATCCTTCTGACCCTTTGCCTCACCGTCAACCCCGACAGGCCAACGCACCCCTTCCCGCACCCATTCCAAAAAAGCAGCCGCCCCCGGCCCGGAAACTTGCCGCCGCAGACGCCAACCTCCCCCCTCCCGCGGCCCCTTCCACCCCGGTTTCCGGACTGATGGGCC
>JAFGOW010000134.1 GCA_016926265.1 Deltaproteobacteria bacterium
ACCGGCACCCTCACCGCCAGCGATGCGGCCGACGGCATGAGCAACCCCAACTTCACCGTCGTCACCGATGCCAGCCACGGCACCGCCGTCATCGACGCCGGCACCGGGGCCTGGACCTACACCCCAGCCGCCAACTTCCACGGTGCCGACAGCTTCACGGTCCAGGTCACCGACGACGCCGGCAACCCCGAAACCCAGGTCATCTCCATCACCGTCAACCCCGCCGCGGACCTGACGGCGGTCAATGACGGCTTCTCCACCGCCGAGGACACCCCCCTCTCCGGCTCCGTGGCCACCAACGACGCCACCACCTCCGGCGGCGCCTTGACCTTCGCCCTAAGCACCGGCGCAACCCACGGCAGCCTGACCTTCAACGCCGACGGTTCCTTCACCTATACCCCGGAGGCCGACTTCCACGGCGCCGACAGCTTCACCTACACCGTCACCGATGCCGCCTCCGGGGAAACCGCCACTGGCAACGTCTCCGTCACGGTCAACGAGGCCAACACCGCCCCGGTGACGAATGAAACCGACCCCAACAGCCCGACGGACCAGGAACCGCTTCCAGAACAGCCCAACACGAGTGGAGATCCTAACTCAGACAGTGGCGGCGTCACATATGACGATCCTTTTAATGACGAATGGCAACCGACCATCGATAATTATCAGCCATCCGATGTTTCGGGGGGTGATGATGATTTTTCGGCGCCGATACGGGATCCGGATAATGATGAGAAGGAAACAATAATTTATCTGACGGATGAAAATGATAAAGATTTTTTTGTTAGGCGTGTCAATGATCGCGATAACAACATTTTTGACAATAATTTGTTCAAGGCGATGGCTTCCGGCAAAATTCAAGAAATTGCTATTGGTGATTTTCATGGAAACAATGAATGGGAAACTTTAGAAAATAGCGACAATGAAAAGCCGAAAATTATTTGGTCAAAAGAAAATTATAATAAATTCAGAAATGAGATTGATGAAGAGTTCAGGGCAAAAAAACATTCTGAAGAAATAAGGTCAAGGATCGTGACCATAACCATGGCGACCTTTTCAGCAGGTATCGTAACCTATCTGTTACGGACTGCCTCAATGATCGCGAGTTTCATATCAACCATTCCATTATGGCGGGGATTTGACCCGATCATTGTTTTTTCGGGTGATAGAAAGA
The DNA here is from genome assembly GCA_016926265.1 of Deltaproteobacteria bacterium. Taxonomy (GTDB): domain Bacteria; phylum Desulfobacterota; class Desulfuromonadia; order Desulfuromonadales; family JAAYDE01; genus JAAYDE01. The sequence continues at coordinate 1,175 of JAFGOW010000134.1, forward strand.
AGCTGAAAATGCAGGATAAAACCCCTAACGCGGACGAATCGAAACTGGAAAAACTATTCAAAGGCAAAACGGAATGATATTTAAAACCCCTGCCATGCGCCTCACCCTGGCGCTGGTCCTTTTGACGGTCAACCTGCTGTTTCTGGCCAACCTGCTCGGTTTCGTCCCCGACGAAACGACATCCGCGCTAAAACTCCGCAAAACGCTGAGCGAGTCGCTGGCGTTGCAGTTTACCGCCGCGGCGGAAAAAGGCGAATACCAGACGATCCAGAGCACCCTGCGAGCCGTGGTGGAGAGAAATGACGACATCCGTTCCGCGGCAATCCGCACCCAGGACGGCGAGCTGATCGCTTTGGCGGGGGAACATCTGGCGCACTGGGGAACGTTGCCCGACGGCAAATCAACCCCCACCCATGTCCTGGTGCCGGTGTTTAAAAACAATAAAAACTGGGCTACCGTCGAAATCAGATTTGCGCCGCTCTGGACCGAAAAGGTGGCGAGCGGGCTGGCAAAGTCTTTTGTCGGACTGGTGGTGTTTGCCGCTTTGAGCAGTTTTCTCTGCTTTTACCTGATCATCAAACGGACCTTGCGCGCGCTCGACCCTACCGTGGTGATCCCCAAACGGGTTCAAAAAGCTTTCGATGTGCTCAAGGAAGGGGTCCTGATTCTGGACGACAAGGAGCAGATCGTTCTGGCCAATCAGTCCTTTGCCAAACTTTTCGACAAGGCTCCCGAGGAGTTGATCGGGCTGAAGGGTTCGGAACTGGGATGGCTGAACTGCCAGGATCCGAAACAGGTCAGTCAGCTCCCCTGGTTCAAGGTCTTGCAGGAAGGCCATGAGCAGAAGGACACCTCGCTGAGCCGGATCAACCGGTTCGGCAGAAAAATCAAACTGGCGGCCAGCGTTGCCATGATCAACGACGATGCTGGAAAATGCCGCGGCACACTGGTGACTTTTGACGACATCACGCAACTCGAAGAAAAAAATCTGGAGCTCAACGATTTGGTGGAAAAGCTCCAGTTGACCCAGGATGAAATCCGGGCCAAAAGCAAGGAACTGGAGTTTCTGGCCAACCACGACCCGCTGACTCTCTGTCTGAACCGCCGCTGTCTGATCCGAAACTTCAAAGACCTGTTCGCCAAGGCCAAGGCATCCCAGACGTATTTGTCCTGTCTGATGGTCGATATCGATGTCTTCAAAACGGTCAACGACCGTTACGGCCATGCCACCGGCGACCAGGTGATCAAGGCCGTTGCGGAAGTTTTAACCAGTTCCACCCGCAATACCGACCTGGTTGGACGTTACGGCGGCGAGGAATTCTGCGTGATCCTGCCGGGGCTGAACCTGGAAATGGCGTTCCAGATCGCCGAGCGAATCCGGCTGGCCATTGAAAAAAATCCCTGCGGCGGGGTTAAAGTCACCGTCAGCCAAGGGGTGGCCTCCCTCGAATCAAATGTCAGTGATCCGGATGATTTGGTCAACCAAGCGGATAAAGCCCTCTACGCCGCAAAACAGAGCGGCCGGAATCGGGTTGTTACCTGGGGCCGGGATATCGAACCGGTTCTCAAACCGAACCTGGGCGAAAAAATCCCGGTTCTGACGCTCCCGACCGGAACATCGGGAACAGGCGATCCCCTCCAGGATCACTTGAGAAATCGGATACAGGAGCTGGAAGGGCTTGTCGCCAAACGGGCACTCGAAATCGAGCACTATGCCATGTACGATTTCAGGACCGGATTGCCGAAGCGTTCTCTCTTTGCAGATCGGTTAAGCGCCGAGATCACCAGGAGCAAACGCGGTGACTATCTGGTCGCGGTACTCTCCATGAGAATCGATACAATCAAGCGGATACAGGAAACGCTTGGAGAAAAAGCCGCTGAGCAGTTGATGAAAGATTGCGCCCGGCGGATGAACGATTTGCTGCGCCTGAATATCGATACCGTGGCCCTGATGGAAAATGCCGAGGGGAATCCATCCGTTTCCCTGATCGACCAGGCTGAATTTGGCGTTCTTTTAACCCATATCAAGCAGGTGGACCACGTCACCTGGGTTCTGAAACGGTTGATGGATACGCTCGAAAAACCGTTTCAAATCAATGGAGAGGAAATTTTTATAGCTCCCTATATCGGTGTCAGCCTCTTCCCTCACGACGGCCAAAGCGTGGAAGAATTATACAGCAGCGCCGTCAATGCCTGCAGTTACGCCCAAAGGAACGAAGAGAAGGATCATTATTTATTCTCCTCGCGAAACCTGAATGAAATGGCGGCAAATCAGCTGCAGATAGAAAATTTGCTACATGAAGCCATTCAAAATGACGAGCTGGAGCTGCACTTCCAACCGAAAATCGAGGCCGCAACAGGGCTGATCACTGGGTTTGAAGCCTTGCTTCGCTGGAACAGCGCCCGCCTGGGGCCGGTGGCGCCGGACCAATTCATACCGATCGCGGAGCAATCGGGACAGATAAGAAGGCTCGGCGACTGGGTTCTTTACAACGCCTGCCGCCAGCGCAGGATTTGGCTGGACAAAGGGGTGGAAGTCGGGTCGATCGCCATCAATTTGTCGGGCACTCAACTGGGGCAGAAGAACTTACCCGGCCGGATCCAGGAAATCCTCAATGAGTTCTCTCTCGATACCCATCTGCTGGAAATCGAATTGACGGAAAGCTCCCTGGTCAATATTCATGAAAAGGCCTCGGTCATTCTGGAACAGATGAAAAAGATGGGGCTCCGGGTGGCCTTGGACGATTTTGGCACTGGCTATTCCTCACTGTCCTATCTGAAGAACTTGCAACTGTCTGGAATTAAAATAGATAAATCGTTTGTAGCCGATATTCACAAAGACGAAAATTCCGAAAAGCTGATCAGTTCCATTGTTTCCATTGCTCATGCCCTGGGGCTTGAAGTGATCGCCGAAGGGGTCGAGGAAAGACATCAGGCCGACTACCTGATTGCTTTAGGCTGTGAATATCTTCAGGGCCATTTTTTCTGCCCTCCGGTGCCGCCAGGTGAGGTTGAAAGGATTTTGAAAAAATCCCCTCTGGCGCTGATGAGCTTTCCGGGAAAATTAACAAAGGGGGGAAATTGATTTTCGGAGAAATTTTTTAATCACCCTATCTAATTTCTTTGACTGGATTTTAAGAAAATTGCATTATGAACACCGTCAAATTTTCTTTTCACTTTTGAGCCTCTTGCAAAAGTCGGAAAAAACGTCATTCCGGCAGGTTTCAAGCCGGAATCCAGACTTGCAACCAATGAAAAATATTGGATCCCCGATAGAATGCATTCGGGAATGACAACCCTTCTGCAAGAGGTTCCTTTGAAAGGAATATTCCTCTGACGGTTGCCGACATTTTTTTTGACAGGCCTTTTTATGTTTTTGATTAGAGCCTTGTATCCGTTGATTGTTCTGGTCTGTGGAGCCTCGTTGCTTCCGTTGTCTGCAAACGCCGAGTTAACGACTCTCTATCAGTCCGTGGAGAAGGCCATAAATTATAACCCCCGGTTGCAGGCCCAGACCTACAACTCGGATGCCTGTAAATATGAACTCAGGAGGTCCCGTGGCCGCTACCTCCCCTCTGTCGATCTTCACCTCGGCTACGGTTTTGAACAGTTCAGTGACAGAACCACCCGACAGCACGACGCCGACCCATCCAATACCGACTGGGACAAACGGGAAGATGCCACACTCCGGTTGACCCAGAAGATCTATGACGGCGGGGAAACCTGGCACCAGGTCTCGCTCCAAAAGGCCTTGCTCGCTTCGGCAAATTTTCAGGTTCAGGCCACATCCCAATCCATTGTCCTGCAGGCCATAGCCGCCCACCTGAACGTTTACAAACAGCGGCAGCTGGTCGCCCTGGCCGAAAGAGTATTCACAGTGCATCAGGACATCCATCAGTCCCTGACCGAAATGGAACGGGCGGGAGCAGGGTATCTGTCCGATGTCACCCAAACCCAGGCCCGGATGGCGCGCGCCCGGTCCGACGTGTTCATGAGTAAAGCGGACCTGAGTAAAGCGATCGCCCATTACCAGGGAGTGGTTGGCGCCAAACCGGAAGAATTGGCCTATGCTGAGGTGCCCAAGATCATGCCCCGATCCCTGGAGGAGGCGTTGGGGTGGACCGAGCGGATGAATCCGGAGCTGCTGGCGTTAAATTCCAGAATCATCGAAGCCCATGAAAGGGTCGGCCTGGCGCGCTCAAGCTACAAGCCAAAGGTCACGATTGAAGTCAGCAATCGCTACCATGATCAGCTTGAAGGGGATCCATCCTGGCAGAACAGCCTCGATGCCATGTTGAACATGCGCTGGAATCTGTACAATGGGGGGCAGGACCAGGCGGGGGTAAACACCGCGTTATCCAGGAAATACCAAAGCCGTTCGGATCGGGACGCCCGGTTGTTCGAACTTCGGGAGGCAACCACCTCGGCCTGGGCGACCTATCTGGCCTTGCAAGAGCAGAAAGAATCCTACCGGGAGGCGACGGTCTCCAGCAAAAAGACCTTTGACGCCTATTTGAAGCAATTCAGCTTTTCCCAACGGAGCCTTCTGGATGTTCTGAACACGGTGACGGATTACTCCCAATACGCCCGCCTCCTGATTACCGTCAGCGTGGACGAGATTATTGCGGCCTACCGTGTTCTGGAGTTGGGTGGAAAGCTGCAACCCGTAAAACATTCGGGAAGGATGGCATACGCCGAGGATCTCAAGCGGCATTCCGAAGTCATCCTTTTCCCGCTGCTGGGTTCCGAACCCTTATTCAAATAACGGCAACCCAAGCCGCCCTGACACCCGCTTTTCGGCTTCGGAGTTCAAACCCTTTTTTGTCAACAAGAAGAGCCCTCATTCCTGCGATCGAGGGCTCTTCTTGTCTAACAGGGCGCCGGAAAACCGCACCTTGTCTTAACCGGCAGCCTGTTACGGGCTGTTTCGTTAAATCCCCCGATCTCCTTTCGACGCCGTTGGAGATTGCAGCATGGAATCATCAGAAATGCCCTGGCTGGAGTTGATCATTCGTCGTAACTGATCAAGGTCCAGTTGACACTCATAAAGTTCTGCGGGGGCATTTTAGCCCCCTTTTTAATTTTTTTCTGCTTACTTGTTCCCTTGTCGGTTTCCCAAGTGCCGCTTTCGGGACAAATGTCACCAGTTTTTACAACAGTTCCGATTGCTGCTTTTTCCAATTTCATACCTCCTTCGTCAATGGGTTAAAAAACATCAGGATAACTATTGCCCGTGACCCCAATAACCTGATGACCGGTATCTTAAAACGATTTTTTTCTTGTTTCAAGAAGTTGAACCAAGAAAAAAATTTTTTATCTTGTCAGCAGCGGCGGAAGCGAAACGAGGTTTTTGGAATTCCAAGTGATTGCAGTTCCTTAAGAGGAGGAGGACAAACATCCGACGAGAAGGGTCACGACGATATAGCAAGGCATCGGTAACCGCCAAGCTCGGCAAGGCCAGTTAGCCCGCGGCAACCCCGTTGCGGAAAAAAGGATTGACTCGCCGCCAATCGAGCCGATTTCCTCAGTTCTTGGGAACCGTCCGACGCCGGTTTTTCGCCCCTGCGATTCCCGCGGGCCAAGGCCAACCCCCTCTCAACTCCTTTTCGTTTTCTGCCCTACCCCGGTTTGACAGCCCGCTAAGGTTTGATATAAGCATTCAGCCCGATCGTAACCGGCTTGCCGTTCACCTTGGCGGCGGTGACGACATTGCCGCGGGTGCTGGCGACAACCAGCGTCTTCCCGGAAGAGGAGGGGGTCGGTTCCTCCAGATCGATCTCGATACAAAGTTTATTGCCCTTGATTTCCACGGTCATGGCCATAGGTTGCTCCTTCATTTTGGATTGAAAATCCCGTTTCTGACCTGCATTGCATTCTGTTCCAAGCCCCTGTTATCCGTGCCGGGACAGGGCCGGCGGCTGCCATCCCAGGCTCCCCCCACACCCCGACTCGGAGCCCCCCCCGATCAGGGAAAATTTTGATAGAATGGCAGCGGATTTCCAGATTCCAGAGCAATCAACCCCTTTTTACGGTTCCGATGCATCCACGTTATTATAAACCTACCCAAATCTTTAACACCGCGACAGCCTCCGTAGGCTTATTTCTGAGCCTTCCCGGTCTGGCGCTGCTGGTGACTCATGCCCTACGCCACGGCGACGGCTGGCATCTGGTGAGTTTCACCATCTACGGGGCCAGCCTGGTCATCTCCTACGCGGCTTTTACCTGCTACCATCTGTTCAAGTTTCATCGGCGCTTAAGCGATCTGTTCCGGATCCTCGACCACGCCACGATCTATCTTCTCATTGCCGGAACCTACACCCCTTTCACGCTGGTCACGCTACGGGGAAACTGGGGGTGGACGTTGTTCGCCGCCGTCTGGGGGGTGACCGTAGCGGGAGCTATCTTCAAATTCTTTTTCGTTCACCGCTTCAAAATCGTGGCGCCGCTGATCTATCTCTTTATGGGCTGGCTGATCATCTTCGCCATCAAGCCGGCCACGGAACTGATCCCCTTGCCGGGACTGGCGTTGCTGGTCGCCGGGGGCCTGTTCTACAGCTTCGGCCTGATCTTCTATGCCTGGAAAAAACTCCTTTTTCACCACGCTATCTGGCACTTGTTCGTGCTGGCGGGGAGCATCTGCCACTATTTCGCCGTCTACGGCTACATCATTGCTCCCTATGGAATCTGAGGGCTCCGGAGAAAGGGACCGCCTTCCCCGGCCCCAGGCAAGATGGACGATCGTGCGCCGGATCAGAAGGTGATAATTTCGAACCCCTGATCCCGGTACCAGGCCATGCCGGGGTGGCCGGTCATATCGTCGAGGAGAGGAAGGTTTTGCTCCTTGGCCCCCTCCAGAACCCCCAGCTTGGACGAACAGGCCTTGCAGACCCCCGCGACCAGGCCGGCCGCCAGGTTCCTCTGCCATAAGCCGTGGAGGGGGTGGCCGGTTTTTGCCAGTTCGGGGATCAGTTTGACCGCAGCCCCTTCCATGATGATTTGAGGTTCATGACCCTTGCCTTTCATGTCCAAGGCGTTCAGCAGCACATGGATGAAGCACATGGGGTCTCCGTTGAATACAAAAAGCGCAAATTTTTTCACAGGTTAAACCTTTCCGAAAAATAGGGTGACAGCCGGAGGTCCCTGATCCTCTCAGGCAGACCGCGCTCCCGCCGCCGGCTAGGCAACACCATCATCCTGCCCCATCTTAAACCGAAAAATCCTCATAATGAAAGCGGCCGCGGAAAACACCGGCCGCCACACAGGCCGCCTTGACCACCGCCCGGAGCGGCCGCGACCCGCAGAACCAGACCGAACAGGGAGCCCCGCCGGCTTCCTCCAGAACTCGCAGGGCCGCCGCGATGTCCGGCGGCGTCAGACGCCGCCCGCCGCTTTCCCTGGTCAGATAGGGGATGAAGCAAAACCGGTGCTCGCCGGCGGCATAAGCCAAAAACTCCTCCCGAAAAGGCATCTCCTGCGCCGTGGCCGCCGACCACAACAGCGTCACCGGATGCCGGAGCGGCGCCGAGCCTTGCGCCGCCGCCCTGATGCGGGCACAAAACGGTGTGATCCCGACCCCGCCGGCGATCCAGAGCATCGGCCGCTCCTCGTCGAAGGTGAAGGCGCCATAGGGTCCGTCGAGGCGAATTTCGGACCCGGCCGAGCAGAACGCGAGGGCCTCGGTCCAGCGCCCTTCCCGCCGCACCACCAACTCCCCGTTTCGATTCTCCAGTGGCGCGGCGAAGGTCAGGGGGTGTTCCTCGCGCCCGGTCCGGGGCGATCGTACCCTGAAATAACCGAACTGTCCGGGGATGGCCCGAAGCGGCCGGGAGATTCGAAAAGAAACGGACAACAGGGACGGCGAGAGCGCGGCCACCTGGGTTATCGTCCCCCGGGCCGCCCTCAGGGGACGGAGCACTTTGTGATCAAGCCAGAGCGATAACGCCGGCAGACCGGTGGCCAGGATGAGAAGCGGACGGAGCCTGTTTTCCGCCGTCGGCGCCGCAAGCAGCACATGGACCATGAGAATCGCCACCGCCGCCGGCAAAAGGTTGTGAAGCCCCTTCATGGCGGAGTAGCGGACCGCCGATCGGATCCGCTGTTTGCAGCGCCCGAGCCAGACCGGACGGTCGGGAACCATTGCCGCCATGACCACCGCCGAAGGGATGGCCAGGAGCAGGATGAGACCGAAACCGGCGCCGCCGGTGTAATGAGCTACCGTGAATTCCGGGAAAAAGAAAGTCTTGAAGGCGGCATGGAGGCATCCCAGCACCATGCCGGACAGGGCGGCATAGCGGTGGAGGCCCAGCAGCCGGTCCTGGCCCAACCGCCGCTCCAGAAACCTCACCCGCGCCGCGAGCAGCAGCGAAGCGCAGAAAAGAAACCACGCCGAAAGCCCGAAGACCATCCCCAGGGAATAGGGGTGGAAAAAGGTGTACCAACTCCCTCCCAGAAAACCCTGGAGCAGAACACCGTACGGAACCGCCGCGGCGACAGCGATGAGCAGGATGCTATTTTGCCTGGTTCGCAAGCGCCTTGATCCGTTCGGTGTAAGCGGCGGCAAATTCTGCGGTCTTTTTTCGGGTCGAGGCGGAGGTCACCGCATCGACCGTCGTATCGACCTTCCAGTCGTATAGCTGGGTGGTGTGGAGCAGCACCTTGGTCCTATTCCCCTTGGCCGCGATCCAGGAGGTGATCCAGGGCCGCACCTTTTTCCCCACCCCCGAATTGGTGATGAATATCACCGCATAGGAAGCGGGATCGACAGCGTCAAGCGCCCCCTTGGAATGATTGAGGGTCGTCACGGCAAAACCGGCGGCTTCAAGATTGGCCTTCATCTCGGCGATCAGCTCATTTTTAAACTTCGTTTCCTCAAAAGCGAGAAGCACCGCGGGCTTCTCCGCCGCAGAAGCCATTGCCGCACAAAAAACCAGCACAACCACCAGGATCATCCTTTTCACGCCCACCTCCGTCGGATACCCCGGCCGCATTCGGGACGACCGGATTCATATCGGGTTTTTTACTGAAACGGCCACCAGCCAAAGGACACCAAGAGAATTATATAGAAAAAAAGGCCAACGGCACGGAGCCCCTCGGAATTTTTCCCGGCTTCCGGAACATCCTCCCCGCGTCCTCTTCCCATGGGGTCCGCGACCCGCAACGGCGCCAAGGCCCATTTTCTCCTCTCCCGGAACTCGGACATCGCCGCTTTTTCTCACCCTTAATCGATTCGAAACAAAAAGGCGTCGCCCCGCCCTGCCTGCCCGGTGTGGTAATATTCATCTGGACCCCCTCCCTGAATCCGGGAAAAAGGGTGTCACCGGCAAAGTGACGCTGGCAACCTCCGGCATCCCAACCGCAAACGGACAAAACGCCCCGAAAAAGCGCTTCGGCGCCGCCGGAAAAATGCAACCGGCTGATAAATTTTTTCAGATACCGCTCTCGTGTCTTCCCCATCGGCAGGAATAAAGCGGCCCAGGGTTCCCTATCGTGATCTGGCCATGGGAAAAATTCCTAAGCTTTAAAACAGCGCTTTGGCTGATGGTGGCGCTGGGGGGGACCAGCGGTTTGGGGATGTACACCTTTCATTATGCCGAGGGTCTTTCATATCTCAGCGCCGACCCCCGCGCCTGCGTCAACTGCCACATCATGCGCCCCCAGTTCGACTCCTGGCAAAAAGCGGGTCACCACCATGTGGCCACCTGCGTGGACTGCCACCTCCCCCACACCTTTGTGGCCAAATACATCGCCAAGGCCGAAAACGGCTATCATCATTCCAAGGGCTTCACCTTCCAGGATTTTCACGAACCGATCCGGATCAAGGATAAGAACGCCCGCATTCTTCAATCCAACTGCATTCTGTGCCATCAGGATCTCGTCCATCCCCTCCGCCCCGAAGGAGGCCAACCCCGCCACGCCCTGAACTGCCTCCATTGCCATGCGGCGGCGGGCCACGGTCCCCGGGCCGGGCTGGGCGGTCCTTATTCATCGCGTGAAAGACGAGGAGCGCCGCCATGAACAGAAAGCCGCTGTCCCGCATCGTCCTGCTGCTGGTCTTCGTCGGCAGCGCCGCCGCCGCCGCGGCCATCGCCGCCCTGCTGATGAATATCCAGCAGCGCAAGGCGGAGGCCGCCTTGCCCTTCGTGCGTGTCGTGGAGGTCACCGAGGAGACCACCGATCCCGCCGTCTGGGGACGCAACTGGCCGATGCAGTACGATAATTACAAGCGCACCGCCCTCAGCACCCGCACCCGCTTCGGCGGCCACGGCGGCTCCGAATCCCTGCCCCCTCAGAAGTCGGAGGCCTATCCGTGGCTCACCACCCTCTATCAGGGCTATGCCTTCGCCGTCGATTACCGGGAGCGGCGCGGCCACGCCTACATGCTCATCGACCAGGAACAGACCCTGCGCCAGCAGGTTCCGCAGAGCGGCTCCTGCCTCCATTGCCACGCCTCGGTGATGCCCCTTTACCGGGCGTTGGGAAAGGGGAATGCCACGGCGGGCTTCGAGGCTTCCCACCGGTTGACCTACCGGGAGATGAACGCCAAGCTCCACGAAATGGGGCATGCCCACCCCGTTTCCTGTGTCGACTGCCATGACCCCGATTCCATGCAGCTGCGCGTCACCCGCCCCGGCTTCATTCAGGGAATCCAGCTTCTGGCCGCCTCCCAGGATCCGCTCCCCCACCTCCCCTCGGTGGAGCTGTGGCGCCAGGGGAAACGCAAAAACCCCTACGATCCCAACGCCGAAGCCAGCCGCAATGAAATGCGCTCCTTCGTCTGCGCCCAGTGCCATGTGGAGTACTACTGCGCCGCCAAAATGCCCCTCGTCTACCCCTGGGGCAAGGGGCTGACCGTGGAAAAAATGGAGCAGTTCTGGAGTGAAAAGAAATTTCCCGACGGCGGCGATTTCCACGATTTCATTCACAAACTCACCGGCGCCCCGATCTTCAAGGCGCAGCACCCTGAATTCGAGGTCTGGAGCCAGGGCATCCACGCCCGCGCCGGCGTCTCCTGCGCCGACTGCCACATGCCCTACCTGCGCGTCGGCGCCACCAAGATCTCCGACCACTGGGTGCGGAGCCCGCTGCTCAACATCAACCGCTCCTGCCAGGTATGCCACGCCGTCGCGGAGCAGGAAATGAAGGCGCGGGTCGACAAGATCCAGGACCGCAATCACCAATTGCTGCAGAACGCCGGAAAGGCGGTCGATGAGTTGATCCACGCCATCGTCCAGGCCCGCCGGGAGGGCGCCGGCGACGACCAGCTCCGGAAAAGCCTCGACCTGCAGCGCCAGGCCCAATGGTACCTCGACTTCATCTCCTCGGAGAACTCCATGGGGTTCCACGCCCCCCAGGAGACGGCGCGCATCCTCGCCAACGCCGCCGACCTGGCGCGCCAGGGGCAGATTCATGCCATCCGCTGGCGGGATCACTGATTCGCGGCCCCGGCCGGTCCGGGATCTCCCCTGGTCTCCTCGGAACTCGCCGGTCACTTATTGCCTTGACTTCCGAACCGTTGCCCTGTTATGGTTCCACTCAGGTCGCTGCTCCGGCGTTATGAATGGCCGGCAACCGACCACCGCTGTTCCAGGATCGAAAAGACATTTTTCTAGGCTCCGGAATGATCCGGAGCCTTTTTTATTTTGAGCCCGTCCGAAAATGCCCTTTTCCTTGCTACAGTCTTCAAAAAACATTCAGGATCGGCTCACAAAGAAGGAAGTTATGGATTTCAAAGATTTCAACCTCCACCCCAAAATCGCCGCCGGCGTTACGGCCGCCGGTTTTACCCAGCCGACCCCGATCCAGACCCAGACCATCCCCCGGATCATGCAGGGCCGCGACCTGATGGGGCTGGCCCAGACCGGGACCGGCAAAACCGCCGCCTTCGGTCTCCCGATCCTGCACCGGCTGATGGACGGCCGCCGCGGTCGGGTAAGAGCCCTGATCGTCGCGCCCACCCGGGAACTCGCCGAACAGATTCACGTCGCCCTCGGCCTTTTGGGCCGGCAGAGCGGCCTGCGCAGCGTCACCATCTACGGCGGCGTCGCCATGAACCCGCAGATCGCCGCCCTCCGCCGCGGCGCCGAAATCGTCGTTGCCTGTCCGGGGCGGCTCCTCGACCATATCCGGCAATCGACCATCGACCTGAGCCAGGTCGAGGTGCTGGTGCTCGACGAGGCCGACCGGATGTTCGACATGGGCTTCCTGCCCGATATCCGCCGCATCATCCAGGCGGTGCCGGCCGCTCGTCAGACCCTGCTGTTCTCGGCGACCATGCCCAACGAAATCCTCCATCTGGCTCGGGAGGTTCTCAAAAACCCGGAGACGGTCCAGGTCGACGCCATCGCCCCGCCGGCGACGGTGAGCCACGCCCTCTATCCCGTCGCCCAGCATCTCAAGGCCGGCCTGCTCCAGAAGCTGCTGCGGGAAACCGCGACCGAATCGGTGCTGATTTTCACCCGTACCAAACACCGGGCCAAAAAGCTCGGTGAAAACCTGGCCCAATGGGGTTACCGCGCCGCTTCGCTGCAGGGCAACCTGTCCCAGAACAAACGCCAGGCCGCTCTGGACGGTTTCCGCGAAGGACGCTTCCAGATCCTGGTGGCGACCGATATCGCCGCCCGCGGCATCGATGTCACACAGGTCTCCCATGTGATCAACTTCGACATCCCCGACACCCCCGAGGCCTACATCCACCGCATCGGGCGCACCGGGCGCGCCTCCCGCAATGGCGAGGCCTTCACCCTGGTCGCCGGGGAGGACCTGGGGATGGTGCGGACCATCGAGAAACGGCTCGGCGCCCCCATCGAACAACGCCGTCTGCCCGGGTTCGACTACCAGGTCGCGGCCCCCGCGCGCCAGCCGCAGCCCTCCCCCCGTCCCAACCGCTCCGCCCGGCCGGCGGCCCGGTTCGCGCGGGAAATGCCCAGAACCCGTTCCCGTCTCGGCTAGGGTGGCCCTTCCCAGCCTTAGCAAGCGTTTGGAATTTATGGGAAAAGGGGCGGCGTACCGAAAGGTGCATCGCCCCTTTTTTTCCACCGAAAAATCAAAAGACAAGACCTGACCCCAAAAAGGGGGCTCCGCTGAAGTGCTCCGCCCCGGCTACAACCCTTCGGCACAGACCCGGTCTTTGCCCTGTCTCTTGGCCCGATACAAATGGCGATCGACCCGTTCCGCAAAGGATTTCATATCCTCGTCCAGCTGGTACTGAGCGATCCCGATGCTGACCGTCAGGCGGACCTCCTGACCGGGAACCGGCGAGAAATTTTTCTTCCCCAGCTCCGACCGGATCTTTTCGGCGGCACCAATACCTTGGGCGATTTCCGCCATGGGGAAGAGCACGGCAAACTCTTCACCGCCGTATCGGAAAGCGAAATCCGTCCGGCGCAGCTTTTTTTTGATCAGCTGACCGAACTGCGACAGCAGCCAATCCCCCTGGATATGGCCATAGGTGTCGTTGAAGGCCTTGAAGTCATCGATATCCATCAGAAGAAGCGCCAGGGGCAGCCGGTAGCGGTTGGCGCGGTTGATTTCCTTTCGCAGCTGATTGTAGAAATAACGGGAATTGTAAAGCCGGGTGAGACCGTCAACGATGCTGAGTTTGCGATATTTGCTCTCGCTTTTTCTTAGGGCATCCTCCATCCGCTTGCGGCCGGTGATGTCGATCTCGATCCCGTCCCATACCACGGCGCCATTGGGAAGACGCCGGGGTGTCGAACGCAACTGCGACCAACGCAAGACGCCGTCAGGCTTTCGGTAGCCGATATCGATGGTCAACAGGGTCATGGTCTTTAGCGAATATTCTTCAGCGGCCGCCAACCGCTGCCGGTCTTCCGCCTCAATCTGGTGGTACAAAACTTGGGGATCGGCCATCGCCTCCTGGCGGGCGATCCCATGCAGCCCCTCGACGCCGCCGCTGACATAGCTGAGCCGCCGGGTTCCATCGGGCTCGGCAACAAGCTGATAGATCAGCGAGTCGGGGATGTTGTCGCTCAGAAGCTGCAGCCGCCGTTCCGTCTCACGCAGCTTTTCCTCGGCCTCTTTGCGTTTAGAAATGTCGCGGTCGAAGGCGCAGGCCAGGTACTGATCCTTGTAATAAAAATGATTGGTGCTGACCTCCACCGGGAAAAGACGCCCGTCTTTGGTGCGATGGCGGCCCTCGAAGGTCAGACTCCCCCGGCGCCGCACCTCTTCCTTGTGCTGCTCCCACTGGTCAAAGTGGAAGTCCGGATCGATCTCGAACACCGTCATTTTCGACAGTTCGTCAGGGGTAAATTCCATGGATCGGCAGGCAGCCTGATTGGCGTACACGATGCGCCCCTCGTGATCGACCCAGAGGATGCTGTCCGGAGCCCGGTCCATGGCGAACTGGGTCATCAGCAGCGATTCCCGTTCCCGTTTTCGTTCCGTGACATCCCAGATAAAACCCTGGTAGCCGACCGTTCCCCCCCCCTCATCCTTAACCGTCCGGACATTAAAGGAGACCCAGAGCGGGGCGCCGTCCCTGCGGAGAAAGCGGCATTCCTGGTTCAGCGTCTCATGGTTCTGTTCCAGCGCGGCGGTGATTTTTTCGCGGTCTTTCGGGTCCGCATAAATTTGAGCGTCAATGTCCACGATCGATGCAATCAAATCCTGGGGGTCTCCATAGCCCAGCATTCTGGCCAGGGCGGCATTGGCATAGAGCAATCTTCCGTCGGGGTTGGAGATAAAAACCCCGATGGGGGCGTTCATCAACAGATCCTGATGATCGAAGAGCGATTTTTGTAGAGATTGCGTTGCGGGTTTTTGAGGGGGTCCTGCCACCATAATTCCAATCCTTCAATTTTTCAGATGAATGCCCCTTTTCCGATCCTCAAACAAGCTATCAATTTCCTATTAAAAAAAAGAGGCCTGTCTGATATGAAATATCAAAATTTTTTAAATTTAACAGGGGGCGCCGGGCTATTTTTTTGACCCCGGCAGAAACAGGGCAAGTTACGGAAGCTGGGAAGGAATGGAATCCTCTGCGGAAACAGGAACCTTGTCCTGAAACGCGAGCCTCGGCGGCGCCAACGGATAGGAGGCGTTGGCCGGAAACGGGTTCGTAGGTTGCGGATGATCTGTTATTCTTTTATCCGGACAACGGATCGGGGATAAACCGCGGCGCCGCCCCTTTGCAACCCTTATGGTTTGACGGCTGGCGATCTTTCAGACACGGGGTTGGATCACCGGCCCCGACCCTCCCCCGGCATCATGCCCGGCGCGGTTTTCTGGCACACAGAAAGGAATCCCCATAAAAACCATCGTGGCGTTAACCATGAACCCGGCCATCGACAAGAGTTCGAGTGTCGCCAATGTGGTAGCGGAGCGCAAACTGTACTGAAAGCCGCCCCGCTTCGAACCGGGAGGGGGCGGTGTCAATGTCTGCAGAGCGATCAGAAAACTGGGCGGAAAACCCCTGCTTCTCTATCCTGCCGGCGGCCTGACCGGCCAAATGCTTCGGGAACTGCTCGACCAGGAGGGACTTACCCACCAGCCCTTCCCCATCGCGAAAACCATCCGCGAAAACTTGGTGATATGGGAGGAAGCCACCAGCCAGCAATATCGTTTCGGGATGCCGGGCCCCCGGATCCACAAAAAGTAATGGGAGGGCCTGCTTCCGAGGGTGCGCCGTGCGGCGCCCCGGCCGTCGGCCGATTCAACCTGTGAAGGGAACTCAAATGTATCTGGCCCGAGACAAAAACAACGACCTCTATCTGTTCTGCCGAAAGCCGGTTCGGGGCAAGGAGTGCTGGT
This sequence comes from Deltaproteobacteria bacterium, assembly GCA_016926265.1. Classification (GTDB taxonomy): domain Bacteria; phylum Desulfobacterota; class Desulfuromonadia; order Desulfuromonadales; family JAAYDE01; genus JAAYDE01. Next base: position 16,946 of record JAFGOW010000134.1, read on the forward strand.
GGGCCGAAGGAGGGATCGACGGCAGCTATCTCAAGATGGAAAATTCCCTC
>JAFGOW010000135.1 GCA_016926265.1 Deltaproteobacteria bacterium
CCGGGACTGCCGCTGCTGTTGCCGATGGACAAACTTCGCTGGGCGTTGAAGCGTACCTCCACGCCAGGCTGGATGGTCAGGGTCGTGACCCCGTCGGCGCCGTCGGTGCCCTGAACCCTTAAAGCTCCCGTTACAATATAGGGACTCCCCGCCAGGTTCCAGGTGGTATCGGTGGTTATGGTGCCGCTGACCTGAGTATCGGCCCAGGAGCCGGAGGCGAGACCCAACAGCATCAGCAGCAGGGTGAAGCCTGCAAGTGCATGTCCGGTGTGACGGCGCGTTTCCGTTTTGGCGTGGCTCCGACGGGTTTTCTTTGGCGGGAAGCTCATGGTTTCCTCTCTGCAGCGGCTTTCACTTGTTCGAACAGGTTATTTGGGTGGGGCCTCGACTCCCGGAGGAATTTTGGGCCGGGTTCCCTCCTTCCGGCAACCGGGGCACCCGCCCACCCTTATGAGGCGCTCCTCGCGGGACAGGGCCGAGCGCTCCAAACCGAGCAGGAAGGCGCGGTAGCCGGACAATCCTCCGGCCACGAACACCGCCTTCCCGGCGCCGCGCTTTTGAAGCAGGGCATCGGCCCAGGGGTAATCGTCGCCCCCGGCACTCAGCACCAGGGGCGGCAGCATCCCCTTCTTCCCGTCCAGTTCCCGTTTCAGGCGCGAAACGGCCTCTTCGGGTTTGGACCGGGCATCCACCACCAGGCAGTTGGGGACCAGGGCGGAGAGATCCTCGGGGGCCTTGCGCCCCAGGAATACCATCACCCGCCCCGACAGTTCCTTTTCACGGTAAAAAACGGCGGGGGGCACCGTCAGCTCTTTGAGCAGGAAGGCCGCATCCCCAAAAATGGGACCGTCGGCGGCGAGCCAGGCGGGAATCCCGCCCTTGAGAATCCCCGCGCGGAAACCGGCCTGTTTCAAATCGCGGCAGGCCGCTTCAAGGGGAATCCACTCGCCTCCGGTCCCGACCAGAATCAGCTCCTGCCCCTTGAGATAGGTTTTGGTTTTGAGAAAGGAAAGGGAAATGGGCAGGGAACCGGGGATGTGGGCGCGCTCGAAATCGGCCGGGGAGCGCACATCGACCAGCACCACCCGATGGTTGGCATGGGCCTTCAGGGCCTTCGCCACCGGAATTGCCAGCTCGGCATCCCAGGAAACGCCCTTTTCCGCCGGAAAAGCGGCAAGGGGCGCCGCCAGGCAACAGCAGATCAGACTTGTGGCAACAAACCATCGTCTCGTCGTCATGGCGCCATCCGGCAATTTTTCCCCGGAGAGAAATCAATCGTCGTCGTCATCATCGTCGTCGTCATCGTCATCGTCGTCGTCATCGTCGTCATCGTCTTCCGGCCACGGGTTCAGGGTGAGACTCGCGGTGACATCGGGCAAGACAGTCACCGGATCGCTCCAGAATTCTCTCTGTCCACGGATTATGTGAAGTCGGTAGACCGCCGCCGGCAGGTCGAAGGTGACCCTCCCGGTGGAGCCGGTGGTCTGGGTCATCCCCAGGTAGGAGCCGGCTTCGGAAAAGACGTACACCGCGGCCCCCACCAGCGGATCGTCATCCTCGTCCTCCTCCAGCAGCCTCAGCCGCAACCGGCCGTGGGGAATGGTCAGTTCCACATCCTCGCCGGCAAACGCCTTTGACCAGTACGGTTGGCCGAGATAATCGGCCCGCACCTGGTACTCCTGGTTGGGCAGGGCAAACCGCGTCTCCCCGTTCGCATCGGTATTTTGCATCAGACCGAGGAAAAGACCCGCGGGGGTGAAGAGAGAAACCGGCACCCCGGCCAAACCCTTGGCCACCGGATAGGCGGCGGCCACCCGGACCCGGATGGGCTGGTGGGGGATACTCAGGATTCCGGAGGAAACCTCGGGAACGGCGAAATCCGGGCTCCAGAACGAATAGCCAAGGGTGTCGACCCGGAAACGGTACTGGCCGTCGGAGAGATTGAAGTGGACCTGCCCCGCTTCGTCGGAGGTATCCTGCAGCCTCAGATCGGTCCCGGCGGCATTGAAGACGGAGACGGGACAACCGGGCAGAGGACCGGTCCCGTTGTCGAGGGTGAGGGTGAAGGGGGCGCCGCCGGTCTGGATAGCCCCCCCGACGGTTTCATCGGCCGGCAGCGTCAGATTGCGCCAGGAGACAGTGCCTTGATGGTCGGCGCGGAATCGGTATTCGCCGGCGGGCAGGCGGAACTCCACCACCCCCTGGGCATCGCTGACGGCGTGAATGCCGAGATCGGCCCCTTCCGGCGTCAGGACATGGACCTCCACCCCGCCAAGGAGAATGTTGCCGTCGGTGACGGTCAGATGCGCCAAACCCTCGCCAATCAAGACCTCGGTGTCGGCGAAGCGGAAGGGCTCGCTGGAGAATGCCTGGCCCAGGTAATCGACGCGAACCAAAAAGTCGAGGTCGGGCAGGTTGAGACGGGCCACCCCTTCGGCGTCGCTGTCGAGCCAGACACCGAGAGAGCCCCCCGCAGGGGTATAGAGCCGCACCGGCACGCTCGCCACATCCCGCTCGTCGGAGCCGAGGCGTCTCACCACATGCACCGCGCATTCCCGGTGGGGGATGGCGATGGAGACGGTCCGCTGAACCGGAACCGTAAATCCGCCGCTCCAGAATTCCCCGCCCAGATAATCGGCCCGGAAACGGTAGCTGCCGGAGGCCAGGTCGAAGGAGGCGGTTCCGGCGGTGTCGGTGGGGCCGTAGCCGCCGAGGTAGCGGCCGTTGAGATCGAAGAGGGAACAGCTCACCCCGGGCAGCGGCGCCCCGGTGTCCGTTGTCACGGTCAGGGTGAAGTCGCCGCCGGTTGAGATAGCGACCTCCTTCGCTTGATCGGCGAACAGGGTGACGGCGCCGCTCCAATATTCACGATCCTGGTATTCGGTGCGGAACCGGTACTCCCCTTCAGGAATGCGGAACGCCACCCCTTGTCCGGAGGCGGTGGTTCCGACCAGGCCGAAATAGACCCCTTCGAGGTCGTAGATTTCCACGGGCAGACCGTTCAGCGCCGCCCCTCCCCAAGTGACCGCCACCCGCGCCTCAGCCATGGGAAGCAGCAGGGCCGCGTCCCCCCAGACAAAGGGAGCGCTCCAGAACGGCTTGTCCAGGTAATCGAGGCGCAGCCGGTACTCCCTTTCGGGAAGGCTCAGGGCCACCATGCCGTTGCCATCCGTGATCAGAGACAGATCCTGGCGGATGCCGGAGGCGTTGTAGAGGGAAACCTCCTGATCGGGCAGGGGGGTAATCTGGCCCTGATACACCGCGCCCACCTGAAGACCCACATTCTGATGGGGGATGAGGAATTCCTGTTCGAGGTCGGCGGCCACGGTAACGGCCTCGCTCCAGAACTGGTAACCGAGGTAGTCGAGGCGCACCCGGTAGCGCCCTTCGGGGACCCGGAAGGCGGCGGCGCCGTCGGCGGCGGTCTGGACCTTGCGGTCGAGGTAGCCGCCGCTGTCGTTGAAAAGGTAGGCGTCCAGCCCGGGCAGGGGCGTGGCGGCATCCTTCCTCACCACCAGTCGATAGGTGCCGCCGCCCGTGGCCAGCGGGATCTGGTTCGGGACGCCGGCGGAGACCTGCACCACATCGCTCCAGTACTGGGACCCCATCAGGTCGATCCGGAACCGGAAGCGGCCCTCTTCGGGCAACGCCAGGGTGATGGAGCCGGAGGCATCGGTTACGGCCTGGACCCCCAGATAGGCGCCGGTTTCGGAATAGAGGGAAACCGCCACCCCGGCGCCGGCGCCGGCGCCGGTCAGCTCCACCGTCACCGGCGCCAGGGGGATCACCAGCGGCACCTCGGTATGGCGGGGGAGTTGCGCCGGAGCAGACCAGAACGACAGACCCAGATATTGAACCCGGAACAGGTATTGGCCGGGGGCCAGGGTCGAGGTCGTGAAGTCGGCGATGCCGTTCCCGTCGGTGACAACCGATACGCCGGTGTAGGTTTCGGCATCGCTGTAGGCCTGGACCGTCAACCCGGCCAGAGGCATGCCCTCGTCGTCGGAGATCACAACCGTGGAGATCTCGGGACGGTCCTCGACAAAACGGGCGAAGAAACAACCGGTTTCGGACCACGGGCTGGAGAGTCCCTGGTCGTCCACGGCCTGAACCCGCCAATAATAGAGGCTGTTGTCAGCCAGTGAGGTACTCAGCTCCAGGCGCGGCTCGGCGGATGTTTGCCGGACCAGCGGCACGGTCAGGGCCTCGTCGGCATACAGCTCGAAGCGGTAGCTGAGGGCGCCCCCCTCGGCATCGTAGGCGGGGGCCGCCTCCAGCGCCGGGATCAGGCTCCGTTCCCAGGCGAGATGTCCGGGGTTCATGAGCTGCGGCTCCACGGCGGGCTGGTTTTGGGCATCGACGCGGAAGCTGGCCACGGTCCAGGGGCTTTCGCTGTTGCCATCGCCGGCCTTGGCGCGCCAGTAGTAGCGGACGTCTTCCTCCAGTCCTTCGACACGCCACGCGGCTCCGGCCGGCTGCGCGGCGATCGGTTCCGAAACCTGCCGGGCCGGCGTGTTGAAGCTGGGGGAACGGTCGATTTCGAAGAGGTAGGTGAGGGGCAGCCCCTCGGGGTCGCTGCCGCCCCGCACCTGCAGATCGAGATCGGCGGTGACGCTTCGGCCGCCGGCAACAGGCCCGACAAGGGCGGGAGCGGTGGGCGACTGGTTGACGGTATTGACGGTAAAGGAGCCGACCTCGGACCAGGTTGCGGCACCTGTTTGATCGGTGGCGCTCACCCGCCAGTAACAGGTCGCAAGATTCCCAAGGGAAGTGCCGCTCAAGGCCCACCGGGTGATGCCATCGGCCCCTTGGGGCAGATCGGCCGAGGCAACCACAAGCTGGGTCAGATCCGCGTCGGAATAGACCTCGAAGCGGTAGCTGAGGGCATCCCCATCCTCATCCCATGCGTTGCCTACTTCCAATACCGGTTGCGCAGTATCCACCGCCATGCCGTCTGCCGGCTGGCTCAAGCGCGGCGGCCCGGGAGACAGGTTCTCAACATTGACCTGGAATTCTCCGTAGCGCCAGCGGCTGTAGGCAGCGCCGTCGCAGGCCCGCACCCGCCAGACATAGCGGTGGTTCTCTTCCAGGTCCTCGGGGACCGTCCACTCCACCTGGCTGGCGCCCCCTTCAATGCCGGAAGCGGAAGCCACCGGTTCGAGAAGATGGACGTCCGCAAACAGCTCGAATTCATAACTGACGGCGTCCCCGTCCGGATCCGCGACGATTTCCGCCGTTAAGGTCGGCCGGAGAGCGGCAATCCGCCCTCCGTAATGAGGGGAAACGATCTCCGGCGCCTGAGGGGCGTTGTCGAGTGCGGTGGGGTCGGTGCCGAGCTGGGATTCCAGGGCATCGGCGATGCCATCCCCGTCAAAATCGCCGCTGCCGTCGCGGTTCAGATCGCCGAAATGCTCCTGTTCCCAACTGTCTTTCAGCCCGTCGCCGTCCGTGTCATCGAGGCCGCGGAGAATGATACGGGCGCTGCACTGGGCGCTCAGCACCCCGTCCGAGGCCACGAAGGAAACGGTATAGATTCCGGCCTGCCCCACCAGGGTCGGCCAGGTGAAGACGCCGGTGCCGTTGCCGCCATCGGTGAAGGAGGCCCCCGGCGGCAGATTGACGGCGGAGAGAGAGGGGACGGTACCGTTGGGATCGGTCGCCTCGACAATGAAGGAAACCATCGCCCCCTCCACGGCGAAACGGTCGGGAATGAACTGGAGGACCGGCAACTGCGGTTGGGACGAGGTCGATGCGAAGGTGACGGTATAGGTGCCGCCCCCGTTGGGGTCAAAGAGGTTAAACCAGCGGAGCCAGGAAAGTCCGATACCCCGGCTGCGGGAGAGCCAGGCGTTCTGGTTTTTGATGACCTTGCCGTCGTGGCGGATCACCCGGTCGATCACCTTGGACCCTCCGGTTGGGTCGGCCACTTGGGCATACCAGTGCCCAGCCATGGGAGGGACGGAGAGGGTATAGGCGTTGCCGTTCCCGTCCACCGGTGTCAGGGTGGCGGAGTCGGATAAATCCGTGGCCAGGCTGTCGACGCCATCGGAACCGTAGAGGCGCAGGACCTGGTCGTCCCAGGCTAGGTAATCCTCGCGGGCATCGCTGCCGGGAAGGTCGTTGAGAACCTCGCGCACCAGCAGATGGGTCTGAGGTTCCGCCATCAGGGAGGTGACCGCGCCGCCGAGTTCATCGGCATGCTTGTAGCTGGCGTCGAAACGGATGAACTCCCCGGAGAGGGTGCAGGTCATGATCCAGCGGGCCACGGACACGCCGCCGGCGGGAATGTCTCCGAAAGAGCAGACCAGGCTGCGCTCGGAAGTCAGGCCGTTGACCTCGGCCCCCTCAATGGCAAAGCCGATCAGGAGCCCGCTCTCGTTTTCGACGATTCGGGGCTGGGCCGATTCGATCTGAAAATTTTTGGCCCTGCCGGCCCCGCTGTTGCGGACCCGGACCGCCAAAGAAAAGGGCTCCACCGGTTCGATCTCGGTGGTGCCGGGGAAATCTCCGTAAACATATTTTGGGAGAAAATAGTCGAGCACCACTTGGGGCATCGGCTTGACTACGATGAAATCGGGCTCCACCTCGGTCTGATGGGCCTCGCCGCCAATGGTATAGTTCAGCACCGCTCCCACGTAGTAGAGAGTGCCGTTGGCGACGGCTTCCGCCGCTCCCGGCGCCGGAATGATGAGCCAGTGGATGTCCGCCGAGGTGGATGCGGAAACTCGGCCGGTGCCGGTGACATTGTCAATATTATCCATGGTCGGCGCGCCGAGGAAAAATTTGGCGCCGGTCTGATTGGAGTTGGAGGTGACCGCCACCGCATTACCATTCTTGTCGGTGATGCGGACCTCGACATGAACGTTTTCCAGAGAGATGTCAGAGAGCCCATTGTTGATCCGCATGTGGGCGTCAAAGGCCTGCCGCTCCAGGGTCGCTTCCTGTTTGATCTCGATCTTGACCCGGGCACAAAGGGATTCGGCCGCAACGGGGGAAGCCCACCCGGCCGCCAAAGAAAGAAGAACCACGGGCCAAACGGCCAACCAAGACCTGGTCATCCGTTTTAAGAACGTTTTCGTCATGGTTCCTCCCCTCTTTCCTCTGTAAAAACCGGTTACGCCGGCACCTGATATCCCGTCGTCCTCCTGTCGTGCCCGCCTCATTGCATGCGGGCACGCAACTGATCGCCCTCAATCTTGAACCGCTGGTATCGCGCACCTTCCCCTTCCTCCTCGATGTGGAAAGCCACATAGGCGGCCCCATCCGGCTGGAAACGCTTCTGAGAAGGGTCCGCGATCCACCAGCGTCCGTGGCGGAAGAACTCGGCCCAATTGTGGTAGGAGGCGGCCGAGAGATTGGTGTTGCGCTCGCAGACAAATCCGCCCACGGTGCGGCTTGGAATCCCCTGTGCCCTACACAGGGCGGAAAACAGCAGGGCCATGTCGGTGCAGTCCCCCTCGCCGCTCTTCAGGGCATGCAGGGCACCACGGTCCCGGCCTGACGCCCCGCCATAACGGATGTTGGCCGTCACCCAGTCAAAGAGGCGCTTGGTCACATCTCCTTCTCCCCTAGCGGCCACCTGCTGCGCCAGGGCCGCGATCTCCGGGGCTACGGGCGGCAGCGAGGGATTTGGCGGCGGGCGGAAATCGGTCCGGCCCGGGTCGGGAAACATCAGAAGGCGCGCTGTCACCCGAATCTCCTTCTGGCCGAAAGGGGCGAGCGGCGGCAGCTGGAAATGGAGAAAAGAGTTGCCCCTGGGATCGGTCCCCAGAGTGAAGGGCAAAGAGGATGTCAGCTCCTGGCGGTTTTGAAAAGGCCCTGCGGCAAGGGGGGCAAATGCGGAAAAGGTCGCCCCGCTTACGGAACGATTGGTGAGATTGTTGATAACAAAGCGGTACTGAAGGGTGCGTTCGACGGGAGGCGAAGGGGTAGGCCTGCTCTTCAAAAAAAGCAGCCCGAGGGCGCCGCCCGCCAACAGCAACAGTATGATGGGAAAAAGAAGCCGTTTGCGGGAGGCAAATATCCGGCGAATCAAAAATGCCATCTCAAAAAGAACAAAAAGGCTTGGTGGCCGGGCTTGCGCCCACGGAACATGCTGGAGGATCCCTCCCCAGCGGTCCCCGGCCACGAGGTTTATATTCGGCGCCGCCCTCTCCTTGCAGCCCAATTTTCCAGAAGAACTGGAGCACAACGCCAACGACGCTTTAACCTTTCATGGAAGCCTGGTTAAATTCCACTTTTATTAATAAAATGTCAATAAATTTTTTAATTTCTATAACCATTTGATATTTAAATAAAATTGTCAGCGGAATAAAAATTTTCAATTAATATTAATTGGAGGTTTACTCCCTAAACTATTAATTTTCTGCAAATTAATTAAAAACGTCCCCTTCGAATCACCTATTCCCGGTGTTTTTTTATCTACCCCCAAGCGACTTGTCCTGGACACAGATTTTCGTTTTGGCCCCCCAAAATGGGGCACTCGAAAAACCGCCGACCAAAAAGGTTGATTTTCCGGGTTCGAAACCATCAAAATGAGGATAATTGAAGAAAAGGCCGCCAGGCGAAAATACGCTCGGCGGGAAGCCGGCGAATGCCTCGGAATGGCGTTGCGTACGGCCCCGACGCCATTCCGGCCTCATGGATCGGCAGGGTTCCGGAATCGCCGTCCCAGACCGGCCATCCCGGCTTCCGGCGCTTGAGACCAGAGTGCCTCGAACCCAGGTAAGCCCTGGATCCGGCGCTTCGACGGCTTTGAAACGGATAGCATCTAACGATTGCGGAGTTGAACATGAAATTTGTCAGCGGTTTGCTGTTGGTTTGGCTGGCGGCCGGAGCGGTTTGCGGTCCGGTCTTGGGCCGGGCGGAAGCAGAGAGCCAATCCCCGCCGGTGCTCTTTTCGGGGCCCAGGGGTGCCGCCGGCGATTCCGGCCCGTTCCTGGTCCATCAGGCCGGGCTTTTCAACCCGGCCACCTGGACTAGCCGCCAGAAGATCTGGGGCATGGCCGCCGCGGCCGCACTTCTGCCCCTGCTGCTTTTTTTGTCAAAATCCCCGGCCAAAGGGGAACGTTCCCGGAAAACCCACAAAAGTATGGGAGAAAAGGGGTGGGAATACGACCGGAGTGAGGTCGATCCGGCCAGGAAGGCTTTAAAACGCGAAAAAACCAAACGAGGGTGGGAGTACGACCGAAAAGGGAAATCCCCCCGGAAGAAGACCGCCCGGCCGCTCGCTTCTGTCGTCATTCTCCCCGGCGAAACCCCGGCAGCCAGGAAAAAGCGGATTGATGGACGGACTCCCCTTTTTCCCATGAAGTTCTCTTCGCCAAGGCGCCCTGATTTCCCCGGTGCGCCGAGGAGGGGAAGCCAGGGCTCATCCTCGTCGGAACACAAAAAAAGCGGCGGGGAAAGAGACGAGTAGAGAGAAATCCGGCCTCCAGGAGCGACTAGACAGCAGGCCCGGATTCCTGGAAGCAGTTCCGGTTGCTGATGGTGCTGTAGGTGGCGCAGCCGGTCAACAGCCAGAAAAGGATGAGGAAACCGAGCAAGGGCCTCATCGTCGTGGGGAAAAGAATCGGAGCGGGATCTTCATCGGCCTCAAACGTGGGCAGAATGTGAGCTCTCCCCGCACGGTGGTTACGAAAACCCACGTGCTGATTACGGCCCGTCCGCCAGTTCTGGTGCGCTGCAAACGGTTGAAATTAAATTTTAATTTAAAATTAGTCAAGGCCGGGGAGGCGGCCCCCGAACCGTGTGCCGCTTCATTTGCCGGCTTTCCTTCTTCCCCCCGCTTGTTATAAATTAGTGTGACCGGCAAGACTCTTCCTTTTCGCTCACATTTGAGCCTATCGGCAAAGGAGAAAAACCATGCCCTTCACCATCAAAAACAACGTCTCCTGGGTCGGCAAGATCGACTGGGAACTGCGCAAGTTTCACGGCAACGAACTCTCCACCCATCGCGGCTCCAGCTACAATTCCTATCTGATCCGGGAACAGAAAACGGTTCTTATCGACACGGTCTGGGGTCCTTTCGGGAAGGAATTCGTCGACAACCTCGCCCAGCGGATCGATCTGGAAAAGATCGACTTTGTCGTCGCCTGCCACGGTGAAACGGACCACAGCGGGGCGCTGCCGATGCTGATGCACCGCATCCCGGAGACCCCGATCTACTGCACCGCCAACGGCGTCAAATCCCTCAAGGGGCAGTATCACAAGGACTGGAATTTCAAGGTGGTCAAGACCGGCGACCGCCTCGACCTCGGCGGCAAGGAGCTGGTCTTCATCGAGGCCCCCATGCTCCACTGGCCGGACAGCATGTTCTGCTACCTGACCGGGGACAACATCCTGTTCAGCAACGACGCCTTCGGCCAGCACTACGCC
>JAFGOW010000136.1 GCA_016926265.1 Deltaproteobacteria bacterium
CCGAATTTTTACTGGAATGCCCGTTTAAGCCAATGCCGACCCATTCGGACCTGCGCTCCCGGCAATATTTTCGACCGCGAAAAGGACGACTGCGTTGCTCGTTGCACGGGCGGTCAGACCTGGAATGCCGGGGCGCACCGATGCGATTGCCGTCCGAATTTTTATTGGAATGCCCGTTTAAGCCAATGCCGTCCCCTCCGGACCTGCGCTCCCGGCAATATTTTCGACCGCGAAAAGGACGACTGCGTGACGATTGCCCCTTGAACCATGGATGGCCACGGTACACCGAGTTGGGGCATTTTTTCTCCGAGGGGGATCCCTGGTCAAATCTGTTAAATTCAGGAACGTATTTTTAATGGTAAAATATCAGCGTCGATTTTTTTGCTGGGCAGAGGGCTAAAAGAACATCAGAGAGACTTTATGGATAAAATTAACTTTTTAGCGAAGCTGCCATTCTTGGTGATTTTCATATCAGCCATTGTTACATTTATTTCTTGTGCTCCAATAGCCTCAGAGAATGCAAAAGAAAATCGGGAATATATATCCACCGGTAATTACTTCAAGTGTAATATTCCCGATGACTGGAATGTTTATATTCCATCGGGATTTGGTTTGTCTGAGGAAGAAAGAAAAGTTTATGGCGGTTTATTTTCCGGACCGTATGCCGAAGGCCAAGATTCACCGGAAATTTCCGTCTATTACTATGCTCCGGGAAATCTTTTGGAAAAAACCATGGACGTTTTTATCAGAAGGCATGCCGGGACTGGCTTTTTTGAAGGAAGATCCTATCAGGAAGTAAAGGAAATTGAATTTTCAGGGAGAAAAGCAAAAAATTTTGAATCAATCAGGCAAAGAAACCTGAGTGGCAGGGTTCTGAACCCCGTCTTTGTCACGATTTTCCAGAAATTTATTGTTGTTCCAGCCAAAGAAGGCGAAGGCTTTTATGTTCTCCGATTGGCCGTCCCTTTCGAAATAAAGGACCAATATATCGGAACCTTTGACGAGGTTTCAAAATCATTTGTGCCGAGTAAATAAAGGGGCGGAAATTTGCCGCCTGTTTTAACCCCTTCTTTTGCCTCTCCAGGTTCCGAAACGGACGCTGAGCTGCTGGCAAGGGGAGGCGGGGATTCCCTTTAGCGCCTCGGGGCGGATTCGGAATGGCTTTTCCGTGAAGCGGCTTTCCGGAATCCACCCTCCTTCCCTGGGCCGTCAATTGAAACTAGGATTTAAATCGAAAATGTAATATATTCCGGGGCAGTGGATTGAAACCAGCCCAGCCGTAACCACCCTTTTTTAACCGGCCCGCTTCCGAAATGAAAATGATCTGAAGGGCGCCTGGGATTATTCGCCGGTCTGCCGCAAACGGAACTGTTCAGCCCGTGGAAAGGGCTGATTTTCACCCCGTAAGGGAGTGGGGAACAGACCAAACCATTTCAAAAACCTGGATCCCCGACAACACCATTCGGGGATGACACCGGAAGGCCCCAAGCTGTCATTCCCGACATCTTTTATCGGGAATCCAGGGATTTTGATTGCTTAGGTGCGTATGGGTTCTGAAAAACTTCGCCTCTGAAAGTGAGATAGGGTGAATAGTTACTCGCAAACAAGAGCAATACCGGCTGCTCATTCCGCAAGGGATCCTTGTGATGAGAAAAAGATGGAATGGCGATGATGTTGCGTTTCAATGGCGCGCAGGGGAACTTGGCGATTCAACGGGTATTTTTTAGATCACTCAGATCACAAAAACCGTGGAGAGTATGATGATGAAATCATTTAAAATCTTATCGGCCTTCCTTGCGGCATGTTTAATTTTTTCGTCCGTTGCTTTTGCGGTGGTGAAACCGGCAATCGCTGATTCCAAAAAGCCAATCAAGGTGGTCAAGCCGCCAATATACGTTTGCACGGATCCAGCCGTGCGCAATTTCAGTGTTTCAAAAACATTGATAAACAATGTCGCTACGTTCACAATGACCGGCCAGGTATGCAACAATGGTCCTGGAAATTATAATCAACCCGATAATGCCTTGCAGGCGAATTTTAACGTCTATGCCGGATATGGTCCCATGTTCAGTTATCCGGCTTCCGGCGATGTTAAATTTTTTACGCAATCGGTTGGTACCGTTTTGCAGAAATCTCAATGCAAGTCTTTTACACAAAAAATAACCCGGGATAAAGTTCTGCAGTGGGGACTCCGGAAACCTGCTCCAAATGAGAAGCAAATGAAATTGTTGTTTGAGTTTTTTGTGCGGGATGCGAAAGGAACATTGGGAACCTCAAGCCAGGTGAAGTCGCTTGATTGCAATACCAACAACAATCTTTCTTCTCAAACCTTGGAAATGATGATCAGAATACCCTAGGCGCGCTTTTTCGGAACGTCAGCCCAACCTCGCGGCGGCAACTGGTGCAGATATTTTCGTTTCTGGCATTATTGTCATCGCTGTCCGAGGCAAGGCTCGCCGAGCGGACTTCTGCCGGGGGGATGCGTTTCCGCGGCGTGAGGAGCGGCCGGCGCCTCGGCGCAAGGTCCCTCGGCAGGGGGTTTTTCGGTGCCGGCAGGCCGACCGGCGGTTCAGGCCTCTTCGGGCAGCGATACCCCGTGGTTTTCCCGACCTGTCCCTTTTTTTCGATTTTGGCAACCTCCCGTGGCATGGCCTGACGTTTTCGCTATTTCTCCGGTTGTGCCTCCGGCGAGGAAAGGGCGATCCGCTTTCTTCCGGGGGTGCTGTGGTCACGATATGACCTGACACTGGTGGGAGTTTTGCGGAAACCCGGCGGCTTTCCCTTCCCGGGCCTGCCGGGGATTTTTTTGCAATGGGGTTGATGGGTGTAGTATAAAAGGCATTCGGCCATCGATCCCTGGGGCCGGTGGTCGGGTTTCGACTTCCCGTGGGGGATAAGTTCAAAAAAAATCAAGGAGATGGTTCATGACTCAGGCGAAAAACGGCAATACCGTCACCGTAAAATACACCGGCCGCTACGAAGACGGCACGGTCTTCGACAGCTCCGATGAGCATGGCAAGCCCCTGGAGTTTCTCTTGGGCGGAGGAAAGATGATCCCCGCTTTTGAAAAGGGCGTTTTGGGGATGCAGCTGAATGAAACCAAGACCATCGAGGTCTTGCCGGAAGAGGGGTACGGCGCCTACCGGGAGGATTTGGTGGTTGACATCGGGCGCCAGTATCTCCCTGAAGAGATGGAACTGGAAACCGGCCGTTTCATCGAGTGGATGCAGCCCGACGGTCAGATCGGGCTGGCCAAGATCCTCGAGGTGACCGAAGAAAAGGTCAAGGTCGACACCAACCATCCGATGGCCGGCCACAAGCTCATCTTCGAAGTCACCTTGCTGGGGATTCAGTAGCCTGCCTGGATTCGGACGCCAAAGCCGGAGTGGCCAGCTCCGGCTCTTTTTTTTCCTTCAGGCTGGGATGGAATTTCAGCTTTTCTCTTCCCGGCGCCATGCCGCCAGGTGTTCCACGATGAAGGTGATGATCCGCTCGTTTTCCTCCTGCCCGTTGCCATGGACCGTCATCGCCTCCCCGAACTCGAAATGAATCCTCTTGAGGGGATCGATGCGGCCGAAATCCTTGAAACTGCCGGGGCCGTTTGCCCAGGCGTCGGTTTTCAGGGCGAGCGGCACGATGGGAACCCCGGCCCGTTTGGCCAATTTGACTCCGATGCTGTTGAAATGGGCGGGATCGAAATCGGGGGTGCGGGTGGTCTGAGGGAACACGACGACGGAGATGCCGGCGTCCAGCCGCTTTTTACCTTCCTCCATGACGATTTTGAAATCCTCCCGCGGATTGTTGCGGGTGACGGCGATGGGGTTGCGGCTTCTCATCACATGCCTGAAGATCGGGTAAGTGAGAAGCGCCTCCTTGACCACAAAGGTGTGCGGAACGGCCGGCAGCAGCAGGGAGGGGACAATGAAGGTTTCGAGCGTGCTCATGTGGTTGCCGATGACGACGGACGGCCCCTCGATGGCCCGGAAATTTTCGAGGCCTTTGATCTCGAGCCGGGCGCCGACCGTTTCCAGCGCGGAGAGGATGTCGTCGCTGCTTTTGGTCCATTCCTCATCGGAATAGCGGCCCTTTTTCGCTTTCCGGCTGGCTTTCCAGACAATCCATATTTGCAGGCAGTGGAAGATCAGGGATGGAAACAGTCGGGCCGGCAGTCCGATGCTCTTTTCCGGCGAAAGGTAGCATCCGGTCGGCCTGAGGATCAGGTTTCTCATTGTTTCGGGCTCCGATGGAATAATGCCTAGGCATTTTAGCAGAAGTTAAAATTTTGAAAACCCTTTCGGTATCCACCTCCTCCATCCAATTCCATCATGGCCGCGAAAAGAGGCTGGCCGTGATTGTTCTAAAAAATTTGCCGAGAGCTGTTTTCGGCTTTTTTGATCTTGTCAAAATTTTGGGGAAATGGTAAGGAAAAGAGTGCTTTGCATTTTTAAAACAATATTTTATTATTATGGACAAGGCACAAAAACTTGAGCTCCTGGCGGCTTCCGCCAAATACGATGTGTCCTGTTCTTCCAGCGGCCGCCGCCACCAGAACCCGAAAGCGGGCGGTTCAGCCGCCGTGGCCGGCTGCTGCCATAGCTGGTCGGAGGACGGCCGCTGCATCTCGTTGCTGAAGATCCTGTTTTCCAACGCCTGCATCTATGACTGCGCTTTCTGTGTCAACCGGCGCAGCAATGACATCCCCCGAGCGACCTTCACGGTGGATGAAGTGGCGGAGCTGACCCTGGAATTTTACCGGCGCAACTATATCGAAGGGCTGTTTCTCAGTTCCGGGATCTGGCGCAGTCCCGACGACACCATGGAATGCCTGGCGCGGGTGGCTGAAACCCTGCGGTTCCGCCACCGTTTCCGCGGCTATATCCATCTCAAGGCGATTCCCGGCGCCGATCCGGTTTTGATCCGCCGCGCCGGCCTGGCGGCCGACCGGCTCAGTGTCAATATCGAACTGCCGACCGAAAAATCCCTGCTGCTGCTGGCCCCCGACAAGAACCGCCAAGCGATCTTGGGCCCCATGAAGCAGATCGGGAAGCGGATACGGGAACATGGCGCCGAGCGGAAAAAATCCCGGCGGGTTCCGGCCTTCGCCCCGGCGGGGCAGAGTACCCAACTGGTGGTCGGCGCCAGCCCGGAAAACGATCTGCAGATTCTCAATCTGAGCCAGTCCCTCTACGATCGGTTCCGCCTCAAGAGGGTCTATTACTCGGCCTATGTGCCGGTCAACGAGGATCGGCGGCTGCCGGGGCGCTGCCTGCCTCCCGTCGGCCGCGAACACCGGCTTTATCAGGCCGACTGGCTGCTGCGCTTCTACGGTTTCCGCGCCGAGGAGATTCTGAGCGCCGCCCAGCCCGATCTCGACGAGGAACTCGATCCGAAGACCGCCTGGGCGCTGCGAAACCCCGCCTTTTTTCCGGTGGAGGTCAACGGGGCCGGTTATGAAACCTTGCTGCGGGTGCCGGGAATCGGGGTGCTGTCGGCCAAGAGGATCCTCGCTGCCAGGCGCCATGGCTCGCTGGATCTGGAGGACCTGGCCCGGATCGGGGTGGTGCTGAAACGGGCCCGTTATTTCATCACCTGCCGGGGCCGATTCGGCGCCGAAAGCGGTTTCGACCAGGCGCCGGAGCGGCTGCGCCTGGAGCTGCTGGCTGGCTCCAAGCGGGGGCCGGAACGCGGTCAATTGCGGCTGTTCTGATGCCCCGGTATCGCTACGACGGCAGTTTCGAAGGGTTGCTGACCGCCATTCAGGAGATTCTCGCCAGGGGAGAACGGGGCGCTGAGATTCTTGGCGCCGAGGATGGGAATCTGCCGCTTTTCCCGCCGGAGCTGGTGGCGACCCGGCAGCAGGCGGCCCGGTCGCTGCTGGAGGCTTTTTCGGCCTATGGCGGAAAGAAGGGGCTGCGGCTGGTGGTGCTCCTGTTTCTGGCCGACGGCGCGCCGCGGGAGCGGCTGATCCTGGACTATGTGCGTCTCACCCTCCAGCAGGAACGGGAGATTGGGGGCTGGCTGACGCATCCCGTGGTGGCGGAGGCCGTTGCCGTCGCCGGACGCGTCGCCGGGGAAGTACACCGTTTCAAGGGATTGCTCCGCTTCCGGCAATTGGCGGACGGCTCCCTTTACGCCCCCTTCGAGCCCGATCACAATATCGCGGCGGCTCTGGCGCCCCATTTCGCCCGGAGGCTCCGTGGGGAGCGGTGGCTGATCCATGATTGCCGGCGGGGGCTGGGGATTTTTTGGGACGGGAGGGAACTGGTCCCGGCAGCGGTGGCCGGCGGCATTGCCGATCCGGAGCTTTCGGAAGGGGAGGATTTTTTCCAGGCGTGCTGGCGGAGCTATCATCATCACATCAGCGTGGCAGAGCGGCGCAATCCCAACTTGCAGCGCCACTTCATGCCGAAACGGTATTGGCGTTATCTGACCGAATTCAACGGGGTTTGAAAGGGCCTCGCAGACCTTTCCCCAATTTAACAATGGAGCTTCTTTCATAGGAGAAAAGGGTATGAAATCGCAAGAGTGTGTTTTTTGCCAGGAAAAGACCCTGAACGACAACGTGATGGTAGTGGGCTCCGTCTATGCCATCAAGGACCGCTATCCGGTTACCCCCGGCCATCACCTGGTGGTTCCCATCCGCCATTCCGAGGATTATTTTGCCATGACCTCCAATGAGCGGCGCGACGCGGAGACGTTGCTGCTCAGGTTGCGGCGGGAGCTGATGGAACAGGATCCCACCATCACCGGCTTCAACATCGGGATCAACTGCGGCGAGGCGGCGGGCCAGGTCATTTTTCATGCCCACATTCATTTGATTCCGCGCCGGAAGGGTGATGCCAAGGATCCGCAGGGGGGGGTTCGCGGGGCCGTGCCCGAAAGGATGAAACATCTGTAGATTATCTGTCGTGGCGGTGAGGGCCGATTGTGGCCGCCGTCGGCCCTGGAGGGCGTTTCCCGGCAGCGGATCGAGGGGCTCCGGCGGCACTGGCCTGTTGAACAGATAGTCCTGGGCCTGATTGCAAATCCGCCACCGGAGGAACGCCGGCTGTTTTTCGGTTTCCACGCGGGTGGGGCGGTTCCCCCGTTGTTGCCAGCGCCTGTTTTGTCGGCAGGCGGTTTCCGGCGCCCATCGGCCGATGGGGACGATAGGGCCGGTTTCCGCCGCCAGGGGGATGAAGCCGCCGGGAGAGGCCAGCCCCAACTCCGTGTGCTGCCAGCGGATCAGGGCGGGTCGGCCGGCAAAAATGACCGGAGGGGCTCGGGAAGGTCGGTCGGTTTCCCCGCTTCGTTGTCACTCCATCCCGATGAACCAGGTGAAAGGCGTTGTCGGCCAAGGCGAACAGGGGATCCCCAGTTGGGGAAAGATGGTTTTCTGGATTCTGGTGGCGACGAACCCCGGGTTCCGGTCGCGGACAACCTATAGACCGGAGCGGACCGACAAGTTGTGGGAAAATATCGACGAAATCTGAAGCCCCCTGGCGGCAACCGGTCAGGGGGCTTTATCGTTGAAGGTGTTTCTTCAGCGGCGGAACAGCCAGCGGCAGATTTTCCGGAGGGTATCGGAGCCCATCTTCTTCATCATCCAGACTTCGGCAACGCGTTTGGAAAGAAAACCCATGGTGGGGAAGGCGTGCTGCTGGAACAGGATGTCATGGAGGCGGATCTTGTTCTGAATGGCCAGCGCCCATTCGTTGATCATTTCGCCGGAACCCTCGCCGACGATGCTGACCCCGTGGATTTTCCCGGCCGGACCGACAAAGACCTTGACGAAGCCCGTGGCCACATCCTCGGCGATGGCGGCGCCATAATCGCCGTAATCGACGCGGATCGTTTCGTAGCGGACCCCCTGCTCCTTCAGCTCCTGCTCCCGCCGGCCGACATAGCTGATCTGCGGTTCCGTAAAGACCGCCCAGGGGACCGGGTAGCTCAGAAAATCGCGTTTGGCTTTCCACGGCAGCAGGCTGTTCATGATGGCAATCATCCCCTGATGCATGGCGGCGTGGGAGAGCTGCCAACGGCCGTTGCAATCCCCTACCGCAAAGATATGTTTCTGGCTGGTGCGAAGGTAGCGATCCACCAGGATGGCGCCGTTGGGGGCGGTTTCCACCCCGGCCCGCTCCAGCTTCAGGGCCTGGAAATCGAATTGGCGTCCCGCCGCCATCAGCAGCCGTTCCCCGCGCAGGCTTTCCCCCCGGTCGGTGCGGACCACCACCTCGCTTTCCTGCTGGTCGATCCGTTCGATCCGGCGGGAATTGAAGACCTCGATCCCTTCCGTCGCGAAGACCTTTTCCAGGAGCTGCCCCGCATCCGGATCGCCGTTGGGAATCAGAAAGGGATCGGCCTGGACGATGGTGCAGCGGCAGCCGAGGCGCGAAAAGGCCTGAGCCATTTCGCAGCCGATGGCGCCGCCGCCGATGATGACCATGGACTGAGGCGCCTGGGACAACTGGAAGAGGTTTTCGTTGGTGAGGACTGCCACCGTTTCCAGGCCGGGGATCGGCAGCAACCGCGGCCGGGTGCCGACGGCGATGTAGATGCGGCGGGCGCTGATCCTTTCCCCGCCGACCTCCACCGTGTGAGGATCGATGAAGGCGGCAGCTCCCTGCCCGAGGCGCAGTTCGACCTTCTTGAACATGCCGATGGTTTTATGGTCGTTGATATATTTGAGGTCCCTGGCGATTTTTTCGAAGGGAGCGACGGGTTTGGGGGGGCTGGAGCCGGCGGGCTCGCCGCCCGAGAAGCCGGCGACGGTGTGGCGGGTCTTGGCGCTGCGCAGCAGAGCCTTGCTGGGAATGCAGCCGACGTTGAGGCATTCGCCGCCGACCCGGTGTTGTTCGATGGCGCAGACCTTAAGGCCCATTTCCGCTCCCATGGCGGCGACG